>NZ_JAUSYQ010000002.1:8349116-8657756 GCF_030816965.1 Streptomyces canus | reverse complement strand
CGGGAGCGCGGTTGCTGCTGGAGGTGCCGTCCTCACCCACCACGGTCACGTTCACGCCGTAGGAGGCCACCTGCGCGACGGCCGTCCGCTCGGTCGCCTCATTCCAGCCGCGGTCGGTGAACAACTGATCGCCGAGGGCCTTTTCCTGCTGCTCGGTGAGCTCCAAATCCTGCGCGAGCCCACCATCCGCCCGCCGACGACGCACGGACTCGATCGTCTCCTCGGAGAGCCCGGCACGGGCGAGTTCCTCGTCCGTGAACGGTGTCCCGCGGTCCAGCCAGACTCCTTCGGCAAGCGCACGCGTGAGGAGGGCTCGCTCGGTGACGCCCTGCGGCCTCAGCCCTGTGAAGACCGCCGACCAGAAGCCGTTGCCGGCCTCTTGCGGCTCACGGATGGTGTGGGCGGTGCCGTCCGGGCCGATCAGTCTCGTCTTGTCGCCGACGCGGGTGGTGCCCCAGCCGCCCGTACCGGCTGCCCACGGCGCCACGGCATACGCGGGCCGTTGCGCCCGGTTCTGAGGCGTGCCGGACACGGCGGCGTCCGCCTCCCGGCCGGCCTCCGGGGTCCGGGGCGGTGCCTCGGGCAGAGCAGGCTGCCGCCGGGCATCGCCCGAAGGCAGGGCCGGCCGGTAGTGCCGGTCACTCAGATACAGCACAACGTGCGGCAATTGCTCCTGGCCGGGGTCCCCGGCCTCGGAGAGCGGGGGCCGGAAGTCCTGGAACCGCCCGTCCGCGCCGACCACGGTGACCCATGCGCCGAAGTGCCGGGCGGCCAGCGCGGGCAACAGGTCGGCGGCGCCGTGATCCCAATGCGTCTTATCGGCGGCGTCACCCCCCCGCAGCAACTGCTCGCGCGCGAGACCGGCACGCTGCCTTTCGGGAAGCTTCACGTGCAGCGGTATGTGACCGGACTCCGCGAACTCGCGGCGCTCGGACCTGCTCAAGCCCATCGTGGCGGGCTTCAGCCCGCTGAGCCTGACGGTGTTCTCGGAGGTCACCCCGCCGGCCTGCAGCTCCTCAACCCCGAACTCGTCCCCGGTGTCGGGCGAGGTGAAGTCCAGCAGGCCGGCGTTCTCCGGATCGCTCAGCTCGTCGGCGAGCAGTCGGCGCAGACCCCCGACCATCTCCTGCCGGTCCGTCACGTCCACCCGCTGCGCAAGCAGGCCGGGGTCGACATGATGCAGCCCTTCGGCAAGGGCATGGAAGAAGCCGTCCCCGTCCTCGGGAACCTCGTACAGCGTGTACGACTGGTCGCCCTCCGGCGAGACGAGCAGCCCGGGATCGCCGGCCACGCCGTCCCGCACCTCGTAAACGAGGTGCCCGGCCTTCACCTCGCCGTCCGCCACGGTGAACTCCACGGCAAGCGGTTCGGGCAGGCCCGCGCGCAACTCCGGCTCACCGGGCCGGTGCGCCTCGGCGGGCAGCCGGTGCCAGCGAGTGAGCCGGTCGGCCGCCGCCCGCACCCGATGGAACTCGCCGGCCGCGGCCTCGGCCCGGTCGAGCAGAGGCTGCAGGACCGTGCTCTTCAGCTCCGGAGCCTCCTCCGGGAGTTCGGCCACCTCACGGCGCTTCTTCCAGTAGGCGTCGTCCGCGGCAACCCAGGCATTGCCCGCCTTGCTGACATCAGCCCACGCGTCCGCGACCCGGGGCGGGAAGTTCCCGTCGTCGACAAGGCCCCACTCCCGGGCCACGTCCTCGCTCACGAGCGCGATGAGCACGGTGTCCGCGTGAGCACCCTGTGGAAGGGGCCTGACGCGGCCGAACGCCATCCATCGCTCCACCTCGGCGACACCGAGCCAGCCGGTCGGGATGGCGAACAGGAAGGTGCGACCGCTTCGCTCGGTGCCTGTCGCGCCACTCCGCGCGGCCGAGACGGCATGCTCGTCGGCCTCGCCGGAGGCGGGTCCTGTCCCGGAGACGGCCGGGACGGCCGAGACGGCCTGGCCGGCGGAGACAACCGGCTGCAGCGTGGTCGTGACGCCCTGGCTCGCGGCGTACGAGAGCGCGGCGCCGGTGCTGGTGGCGTCCCCTTCGTCGGCGAACATGCTGCTGTCGGGGAACACCGTCAGCAGGGTGGCCCGGGAGAAGTCCGGCTTGGAGTGGATCCGGTAGTGACCGTGGGCCCAGTTCGTGGACGTGTCGTCGTTCAGTCCCACCACGCGGTAGCCGTCCGCGGCCGCGCTCTCCGCGTAGAAGGCGGCCAGCGCCGCGTCGCTGATCCCCTCGTCCAGGGCGAGTGCCGACACCGTGCCGGGCCGGGTGAGCGCCGTGCGACGCGCATCGCCCAGCGCCGCGTCCAGAGCGAGTCCGGTCAGCTCGTGCGCGACGCCGTTCACACGGCTGACAGGCATGCCGTACGCCATGGCGAGGGCCAGGTCGCCGGCCTCCCTGAGGTTCTCCAGACCGATGACGCGGCGTACCTGGAAGCCCTGGGCCGGGGGCTCGAAGGGCGCCTGGGTGCCGTCGGGCCGCGCGGTGGAACGCCAGCGGTCGACGGCCTCCTGGGTGACGTCCCCCGGCGCTCGCAGCCTGACCGACCGCGCCGGGGTGTCCGGCGTGGGCGTGCCGAGCGGGTCACCCCCTGCGGCGGGGCGGGCGTCGGGGACCGTCAGACTCAGCGGTACCTGCTCCCGCAGGGAGCCGACCGAGCCCTCCGTCGTGGCGGTCTCGCCGTTTCCGAGGTCGAGCGTGAGCCGCAGCTTGTAGCCGGTGAGAAATTCGGCGTGCGGCTCGGTTGTGGAGAAGGACTGCTCCTTCTGGCGCGTGCGGGACCGGCTGGAGGACATGCGATCCGCATGGCCGACCCCTCCGCTCAGGCCGGCCCGTACAGCCGTGACGTCACCCGGGCTCGGCGTCGCGACGGAGGAGAGGGTTCCCGTACTCTGCGTGATGCCCCAGTTGACCCCACGGGAGGTTGCCGCTGATGTTGCCTCCGTCTCGCTCATGGTGGCGACCCGGACGTCCCACACGGTGAGTCCGTGGTCGAGGCGGTCGAACATCGGCTTGCCGGCGATGAGTTCCAGCCGCAGAGAGCCGTACCGGCTGCCGATACGGATGCCATGCCAGCTTCGGTTGCCCACACGGGTACGGGTGACGGCGCCGGTGGACGTCATCTGCTCGCGCAGGGCCCCCAGCGCTCGCGGAGAGATCATGTCACGCAGCCGTTCACGCCCCGTCTCGTCGACGCCCCAGTCCCGCAACTGCCGGTCGAAGGCGGCCAGCACCTTGCCGGCGTCCAGCGTGTTGGCGGCATACGAGCCGAACGGACGGTCATGCAGCCAGTTCGGCTGCGTCCACGGCCTGTCGGTGTAACGCGGAACCTCGCCCAGCCCGTCCTGGACGAGGCCGAGCTCATGCACGGCCTTCTCCGGCAGGTGGCCCAGCCAGTCCCCGGTGAACGTCAGCCTCTTGCCGGCCCAGCTGTTCCGGTAGAGCGGGCTCAGCAGCGGGCCGAGGGCGCCGACCGGACGCAGTGCGCCGGCGAGTTCGTGCTGGGTGTTGCCTGTGATCAGGACGTGGTGGCCGGCGGCGCTGCGGCCGACCTCGAGGGTCACCTTGCGCGACACGGCAGTGGTCGAGGCGCGGGAGCCGCCCCGGCTGTAAGAGAGGCCGTAGAAGGTGCTGAGCACGGTTCCGTCCGGCCCCGTCAGCGTGTGCGCGGCGGTGACCCCCAGGGCCCAGGAACGGGACCGGGTCGTGCTCACCGACGCCGACGTCTGCAGATCCATGGCGTGCGATTCATCGGTCGCGATCGTGTCAGGCTTGGACACGACGAGTGGACCGACGAGCCGCATCCGGTGCACCACCGTGGCCTCTATGTCCCGCAACCCGCCCTGGGCTCTCAACAGAAGCCGGGAGCCCGCGGGGACGGACGCCTGGTCGAAGCCGGCGGCGAGGTAGTGCGGCTGGAAGTGCCGCACCAGGGCGTCGTGCGGCAGGGCCCCGGTCCTGGTGAAGCGCCAGGATTCGCCGGACAGCTCCGCCATCAGATCCTCGGCGGCGCGGACCAGTTCCGGGTGCGCGCCGACGCTGAACGTCTGGTAGGGGTGGTCGCCGAACCTGCCCTGCCAGAGGTCCTCGTCGCCGGACACCTCCTGTCCGTGGCTCTCGGGCACCGTCAGCGCATCGTCCGGGGCGTAGGGCTCGCCGGTCACCAGGGCGCGTGCTCGGGCCGGTTCCAGTGGTTCCACGTCGGACACGGGGCGGCCCGAGAGGTCCGCCTGCGGATCGGTGGCGGGGGTGTGCTCGTCCGGCACGGACAGCAGGACCCGGCCGCGCAGGGACTCGGAGGCGATGCCCCCCTCTTCGTGGAGGAAGGACGGACCGCCGAGCACGCCCAGCGAGGAGGCCCGCACGGCGCGGCGGTAGCGCGAGAACCCGTCGATCCGCGCGGTGAGTTCCAGTGCGTAGCTGTACAGGTGGGACGGTTTGGAACTCATGGCCATCGGTTCGTGCGAGACGGTCGAGCCGTGGTCCCCTCCGCGCTCCACTGCGCGCTCGTACCAGGGGACGGCCGAGACGGTGACCGCATGCCGGGACGACTCCGCCAGGTTGACCCGTACGCTCGTGTCGGTCCCCACGCCTCCGGCGCGTGTCACCCCGTACGAGCCGTCGAGGCGTGTCGTGCCGGGCGCGCTGACCCTCACGGTGAAGTCGTTCTGGGTGCCCTCGTAGCGGCGTCCGGTCAGCTGACCGCTGATGTGCAGCGACAGATGGGGGCGCAGCAGAGCGCTCGGCCTGGTCATCAGGTCGAGCCTGATCCCGGTCGTGGTGAGCGCCTCCAGGCTGCCGGCCATGCCGTGGTGGGACAGCACATTCATGACCGCCAGGGTGTTCTGCAACGCCAGGTTGTAGTGCTGCGCGTCCCGCCAGCGGCCGGAGCTCCCCGGGGCGCCGAAGTCCTCCAGCGGGGCGAGCAGGTCCGGATAGAGGGAGGCGGCATCGCGGATCACCGTGTCCGTGACGACCTCGAGCCAGCCGCGCCAGCCGTCCCGCACCAGGTCGCCGTTGTCGTAGGTGAAGGCCTCGGGCCTGCTCATGCCCAGCACCGCAGGGCGGTCGACCGTAAGGTACGGCGGCGCGAAGGGTTCGTTGCCGTTCCTCGTGCGCAGGGTCGTGCCGTCGGGCCAGCCCGCGAGGCGGCGCGCCTCCGTGTGCAGCATCCGGTCGAGACTCCAGGTCTCGAAGCGGATGGGCTCGGGGGAACCCGCCCAGCGCACCGTCACCGTCTTGGAGACCCGGTACAACGCCGTCGGCACGTCCTTGTATTTGCCTCCGATCTTACGTGTCCCCGAGGCTCCGAAGACGGTGCCCTGTGTGGCGGCACGGCTCAGGCTGCCGCCGATACCGGTCACGAGCGGGCCCCAGGCCGGGCTGTCCAGGCCGAAGTACCCCCCGACGCGCGCACTGAGTCCTCTGCTGGACGTCCTGGACACGGCACGTTCGTTCGTGACGGTCTGCTGGATGTAGTGCTTCAGCTCGACAGCACTGCTCTCGCTGAGCAACCGGGCCTCGCCGGGCACGACCCTCTCCACGACGATCGCTCCCAGCGGCGACCCGTCGTCCGCCGACAACAGCCCCGTGGTGACAGCGCCTCGGGCGAGCCGGTCCGCCACACGGTGGAAGGTGTCCGCGCTGAAGAACCCGGTGATCTGGTCATACGCCGGACTGCCCGGAGCGGCCCCCACCTCGGCCAGAAGCCTGTCCCGCAGGTCCTTGACGGGCCCGTACCCCTCGGTGTGCACCAGCCGGTAGTCGGACTGCGGCCCCAGCTCGATCCTGCTCGGCGCCGACCGGCGGCCCGGACCCGGTTCGCCGGATGCCGTCTCACTGTCCGGGAGCCGCACCGCCAGCCCGTGCCGCACCGCGAAGCCGAACATGTCCTCGTCCGGGGCGCTGCTGCTCTGCCCGCCGACGGCACTTTCGAGCGGCGTCGGACGTACGACAGAGACCTCGTACCACACGTCGTCCAGGTGGAGGTGTGCCCCTTCCGTGGAGCGTCGCTCGTTCTTGACGGCGGTCTGGTCCCGCATGACGTACCGCTGCGAGCGGGTGACTCCCGCCGTCCCGCCTACGCGCGCCGACACGCCCGCCGCCGGTGGTCCGACGTTCACGCCGAGCGACAGTTGCGTCCCGCTGGACACCGCCTTGGTGGCGCCTGTGGTGACGCTGCTCGCCGCGTTCGCCTGCAGCACGGGCGGATCGTCCTGAACGTCGGTGAACCGCTCCGAGGTCCCGTAGGGCCGGGTAGTCACCCTGAGTACCTGGTCCCGGTCGTGGCCGAAGGCGGGGGATTCGTACCCGTCGCCGTGGAAGACCTGCGGGGTGGTGCCGAGCGCGCCCCGCAGGTGCTCCAGCGCCGTGGGCAGGCCAGGGGCGCTGCCCTGGTCCTCGCCCAGCCGCTCACCGATCTCCCGTACGACCATGTCGGCCCCTCGCAGGGTCACCTGGCTGAAGCCGTAACTGCGTCCCTGGGTCTCGCCGGCGGCGTATCCGGTGGTCAGGTAGTCCGGCATCCGGCTTCCATCGGAGTACACCACGGGCCCCTCGGCCGGCGACGGCGACGTCATGGAAAGGTCGATGCGCGGCGGCCGGTTCGCGTTGAGCTCCGACTCGATCGGGCCGATCACACTTCGCTGCTCGCCGCCCTGGCCGCGCGGGGTGCTACTGGTCTCGGCCGTCTGGCCCCGGGCCCCCTCGGCAGCCCCTTCCTGTTCACCGGGTTCCGACCCGTCTGCAAGTCGGTGAGGGCGCAGTTCCCTCTCCCCGGAGTCCTGGGCACGCTCAGCGGAGGTGGCGTCCGGGGCGTCCTCGTCGGCCCCTGAATCCGACCCCGTCGGCCAGTCCGCGCTCACGACGGGCAGCACGTCCGGGTTGGCCGGTTCTCCGGCCTCCTCGTTACCCTCCATGGAGTCCAGGGAGTCCAGGGAGTCCATGGAGTCCAGGGAGTCAAGGGAGTCCCTGGCGGGGTTCCCCGCGAGCGCCATGTCAGGTGACGCACCGTGGTCGGACCCTGCCGCCGGCCGCACACCGGGCGGTGTCGGACCGGCGGCCCCTTCCTCTGTCTGGTGTTCCGCTGGCTGTGCCGAGTCGGTCGAACCGTCCAGCGGGCCGGGTTCGTCCTCGAACCGCGCGCCGGGGTCCGCCGGGTCGGGTTCGCGCAGCGTGGTGGGCCGGCTGAAGGGGTCTGCCAGGTCGAGAAGTTCGAGGGCCCGCTGCAGGGCCACCCCATCGGTACCGGCGGGCGGCCGCCATGCGTCGGCCGTCAGCGCCGCGCTGTCCAGCAGATCCCCAGCAAGGCTGTGCAGCGCCCGCGCCCTGGGCATCACGGCCATGATGTTGTCCATCAGCGCGCCCAGGTCACCGGCGGTGAATGAGTGGTGCGCTTCCTCGGCACTCGCGGCACGGGCCAACGACAGACGGACCAGTGCTGCGTCCGCCCGCGGTCCGCGCGCGGAGCGGCCGTATTCTTCGGACACCATTGTCTCCAAGTCGCTCCAGTCCTCGTTCACCTCGTTGTCGTCGGTGCCGGGCGGGACGACCAGGTGGATGCGTTTGACGAAGTCGAGACCCCGCTGCCCGTTCTTGAACAGCACGTGCCGGACAGCGAAAGCCGGAACCTGTCCCTCACGGGTGGCCGACGGCGAGCCGGCCGCCTCGCCGACCGGCTCGACGGCGGGCCAGGTGTTGTACGGCTGCATCTGCGTGGGCCGGTATACGACATGATGGCCGTCCCGGACCAGGCCCTCCACACGGATCCACTCGACATAGCCGACCCAGTGGTAGGTGCCGCGGTCGTCCTCCTTCCGGACCGTATTCGCGGCGATGCCCCCGTCGTGCGCCGACTCAAGGGCCGCATCGCCGATCCAGTGGTAGGTGCCGCGGTCGTCCACCTTCCGGACCCTGTTCGCGGCGATAGCCTCAACGTGCGCCGACTCAACGGCGTCCAGCAGGTAGTCCGGAGTCCACTCCTTGGGAAACATGACGTGGTGGTCCCCGTCTTGGTGCAGATGCCACCTGAGCGGATCGACCGTCTCGTCGTCTCTGGGGCGCAGCGCGGGGTCAAGAAACCAGACGCCGGCCTCGTACGTACCGTTGTCATGCTCCCGGACAGTGGAGATCGACAGGCCGTAGAAAAACAAAGACTGCTGTTCCGCCCGATCCACCTTGGGCTCGTGGTATGCGCCGCTGCGGGTGCGGCGGTCGCCGTACCGGACCACGTCCTCGACCCGGCGGCCGAAGACCGGGCGGGTGTCCGACCCGACTGCCGGTGGCGGGGGTGCCGCGTGGGCGGGGCCGGGCTTGTCGGGCTGATCGTCGGAGGGACGGAAGAAGCGCACGCGCGGCGGGCCGATGGTGAATTCCCCTGTGATACGTACTCCGTCGTACTCGCCGGTCCAGACATAGACGCCAGGCCTGCCCTCGACGGGGAGGACACGGTCTTCCCGCAGGGCATGCAGGTAGGCCTGTTCAGCGGCGTAGACGGCGTGGTCCTCATCCCAGTGGGCGGGGAACATCATCTGACCGCGCTGCGGCTGCCTCTGCGGAACGTGCAGGTCGCCCGCGACGGTCCGCGAGCGGTCCGCGAGTTCCGGCCGCACCCGGAGCCCCGGGTACTCGGCGCGATAGGTCCCGTTGGGGTTGGCCGTCCCCTCCAGCGCGACCGGCCGCGGACGCCACGACATGCCCTTGGGCGGCAGATGACCGCCGCCCCCGGCGCGAGGCTCGCCATACAACACGGCCACCCGGGTATCGAAGGAGAAGTGGACGCGAGTCGGCAGCCCGTCCGCCCGGGGCCGCAGTCCGTCGGCGGTGGAGAACACCACCTGACCTTCGGACCGCAGACGGGCCGTCCTCAGGGCAGCCTCGATGGCCGAACCGATCTGCTTCAGATGACGGGGGGCAATCCGCATCCTGGTCAAGCCCGCGCCCTCGACCACGTGGTCATTGTCCGCGCCATCGTGGTCATCGTCCACGAGCGGACGTCCCCTGCCGTCCACGTTGTAACCGGCCATCAGGGACTCGTCCGGATACACCGTGCGGTCGCCGTACTTCGTGTTCTCGCGGTACTCGTCCTCCAGGCCCAGCAGGTGCCCCACCTCGTGGGCCAGTACGTCGGACTCAGTGCGGAGCGCCCAGTTGCGGTGGTTCTCCCGCTCGAACTCGGCGTGCACCGTGACGGTGTGATGAGCGTCCTCGGCGCTGACGAACTCCAGGTCGACGCGGAACAGGTCCCCGTTGGGAAGGCGGTAGCCGCCGTTGTACCGCTGCTCGACACCCTCCTGAGCCCGCCGAGCCACCTCGCCCAACTGGTCCTCGGTGACGGGCGCGCCGTCTGCTCGGTCGAGGAATATGCGGACTACCGCGCGGGTCCCGAAGTCCCCCGCCGGCAACCGGTACCGCCGCGCCTCGAAACGCCTGAGATCGAGCCTGCCCCCAATGCTCCCGACCCACCCTTGCGTGCGGTCCGGCTCCACAACGGCGCGAGCGATCTCGACCGCGTCACCGAGCCACCCCGGGGCCCCGTCCCGCCGTCGCATGTGATCCCGCAGCTCGACGCGAGCGTTCTCGAGCGCGTCGACATCATCGTCGCCCAGCTCACTCCACTCGGACTCACCCGAATCATCCGAAGTCCACGACGCCCCATCAGAATCCGACCCGTCGATCTCGACCGCGTCACCGAGCCCCCCCGGGGCCCCGTCCCACCGTCGCATGTGATCCCGCACCTCGGCGCGAGCGTTCTCGAGCGCGTCGACATCATCGTCGCCCAGCTCACTCCACTCGGACTCACCCGAATCATCCGAAGTCCACGACGCCCCATCAGAATCCGACCCGTCGATCTCGACCGCGTCACCGAGCCCCCCCGGGGCCCCGTCCCACCGTCGCATGTGATCCCGCACCTCGGCGCGAGCGTTCTCGAGCGCGTCGACATCATCGTCGCCCAGCTCACTCCACTCGGACTCACCCGAATCATCCGAAGTCCACGACGCCCCATCAGAATCCGACCCGTCGATCTCGACCGCGTCACCGAGCCCCCCCGGGGCCCCGTCCCACCGTCGCATGTGATCCCGCACCTCGGCGCGAGCGTTCTCGAGCGCGTCGACATCATCGTCGCCCAGCTCACTCCACTCGGACTCACCCGAATCCGACCCGTCGAACTCCGCCCACGGCGCGTCGAACTCGGACCTGCCCTGCGCCGGGACGGCCTCCGCCGTCGAGCCCGCGCGCTCCTCCGCGTCGGGGTCCGCCGGTTCCAGCGACTCGGTGGCCGGGGTGGTGCGACCGGCTGCGGGCAAGGCGTCCTCGGCAGCCGGCATCCGGCCGGTATCGGCTCCTTCGGCTCCGGTGCGCCCCAGGGAAATGTTGCCGACAGCCGCTTGCTCACCAGCATCGCTCAGGTCACTCGAAACGGACGCACGTCCGTCGACACCGGCCATCTCGTTCCGACCCCAGGACGAGTCAATCGACAACGAGGGCCGGAACGACTCATCCGACTCCGCCTCGAACAACGACTCCCGCGACTCGGTTCTCGACCGCCCCCCGGGGACGGTCCAGCCGGACGACGACTCCGACTCATCCCGGTCGCCCTCGGAACCCGCCTCGGACACGCCGGACGCATCGGACCGCTGCGGGAACTGCAGCGCAGTACCGGCTCTTCCGAAGAAATCGTCGCTCAGCTCACTCGAAATGGACTCACGCGGATCATTCCAAGGCCTCGCCGACACACCCGAATCCGACCGGTCGAACTCGCTCTCTTCGGCCCGTCCGTCGACGTTCCCCACAGGGGCGCCCGACGAGGAGTTCGACGCCTGGCCATAGACCAGGCCCCGCAGAGAGTAGACCAGGCGCCGCAGAGAGTCCTGAACCCTCCCCAAGAAAAGACCGAACCAAGAAAGGCCCCTCCCACCCATCGAACGGGCCATCTCCCAGATGGCACGGACGGAGCCCATGAAACGCTCGACCAAGGAAGGCGCCGGCTCTTCCACAACTGCAACCGGCTCCCCACCGGCCATCTCGTTCATCTCGTTCCGACCCCAGGACGAGTCAATCGACAACGAGGGCCGGAACGACTCATCGGAACCTGGGCGGCTAAACCCATCCTCATCGGCCAGTTCCCCGCGGTAGTCCTGGCCGGCCCGCTCCTCGATCACTTCGGCGCCCGCGTCTGCCGTACCCACCGTGGACGACTGTGTCGACGGCCGCTCACCAACCTCAGGGGCGGACCCGGCGCCCTCCTCGGACGCCGCGTGATCCTGCTCCTCGGACTGTCCCGAAGAGCGCTCGGTCACCTCACCGGGCCGAGCAGACCCATCGCTGGTGGCACCGGCGGACGAGGCGACGGGGGAAACCACTTCGGCCGACGCCGACCGGGATGCGTCAGCCGCGGCGCCGGCGCCGTAGAACGCCGTATCCGGCCCCTCAATATCACCGGATTCAGACCCATCACTCAACCGCAACGAGAAGTCCGAACCGCGAAGGTCGCTCCGATCCGACTCCGCCTCGAACAACGACTCCCACGACGACCGCCCCCCGGGGACGGTCCAGCCGGACGACAACCCCCACTCATCCGAGTCGCCCTCGGAACCTTCCTCGGACAGGCCGGACGCGTCGGCCCCCCGCTCACCCGCCAGTTCCCCGCTGTGGCCCTGGCCGGACCGCACCATCTGCCCGTCCGCTGGGGACACCGTCGGCTCAGTGGCCGCAGGGGACTGCGGCCCGCCCTGCGCCGGTACGGCCTCCGCCGTCGAGCCCATGCGTTCCGGCCCGGACCGGGCATCGCCGACGGCCACCGGGTCATCGACCGCAGGCACCGCATTCGGCCCGTCCGACTCCCCAGCCGGCGTGTCGTCACCCTCCGGCTCGGCCTGGTCGGCGTGATCCTGCGCAGGCCGACCGCGGTAGTCCGCCTGGGACGCTCCATCGGCCCCGGGCTGGTCCGCGATCCGCCGATCGGTATCCGGCTGCCCCAACCCCAGCAGCACCTGCTCAGCGACCACGCCGAGGCCACCGGTCCCCGCTGCTCGGGGGGTGGTGCGGTTCTGGGGCGCCGTAGCCGACTCGCCGTCCGCGGGCGCCTGTGCCGCGTGGTCCACCGGGGGAGCGTCAGATCCGGTTGCTGCCTCCTCGCCCAGGGGAACCGACGCGACGGGCACGTCCCCACCCTCGGTACCGTCCCACCCGGACCCGGCCGGCGGAGCCACCGACGCGACCGCCTCGGAAGACACAGAAGCGGGTCGGTCGTCCTGCCGCTCCGCCGCGGCATCGGCCGGCCGGCCGGCAGCGCCCGGATTGTCCCGCGACTGGAGCTGCCCCGGATACCAGTCGACCGTGCGGGTCACCCGATTCCAATACCCGGTACGGTCCTTGAGACTGTCATAGACACTACGGAAGGCCTGCGGATCAATGGAGCCGGTGAAAGTGATCTCTGATTCGTCGTAAGTGTTCCTCCACGTCGCGGGGAGATGTGAGCCCGCCTTCTGCTTCGCGATGGTGTAATCGAGGTGTAGGCCCCTGGGCTCGAAGTTCAGCCTGGGGTGGATTTCCCAGCGGTATCGCTTGTTGCGGAACCACAGATCGAAATTGTCGGTGGTTCCGATGAACTGGGTACGTGCCGAAGTGGTCATTGCCCAGAACCACAGCTCGGTGCGGCTGTCGGGATCCGGGGCGCGAACGCCGTTCGTGAAGACCTCTTCCGGGTCAGCGTCACCGAACCGCCACACCCGCTCTCGTTCGACAAGCACCAGGAAGGGGCGATCCTCCTCGTGCACCATCTCGTGCACTGTGCGGTGTCCCGCCGCGGGCGCCACGTCGAACACCCGCTGGTTGTGGCCGGGCTGCCCGTCCGCACCGGCGGACATCTCGTCCTCCGGTGCGCTGCTTGCAGTACTGACCAAAGGCATCGGCCCGACCGTTCCCGATGACGCCTCGTCGTCCGCGGGTGCCTGTGACGCGTCGGATGCCGTGGGTGCGTCAGCTCCATCCGCTTCTTCGGACTCCTCACCGGCTCTCTCGCGAGCGAGGTCCGCAGCGGCGTCCCCGGTCCCTGGACCGGCGGCCGGCGCCTCGGCTTCGGAGTCGCCCAGGCGAACCGACTCACCCGGCACGTGTCCGCCCTCGGTACCGTCCCACCCGGACCGGGCCTCCGGGGCCGCCGACGCGACCGCCTCGGAAGACACAGAAGCGGGTCGGTCGTCCTGCCGCTCCGCCGCGGCATCGGCCGGCCGGCCGGCAGCGCCCGGATTGTCCCGCGACTGGAGCTGCCCCGGATACCAGTCGACCGTGCGGGTCACCCGATTCCAATACCCGGTACGGTCCTTGAGACTGTCATAGACACTACGGAAGGCCTGCGGATCAATGGAGCCGGTGAAAGTGATCTCTGATACGTCGTGAGCGCTCCTCCACGTCGCGCGGAGATGATGATGTGAGCTCGCCTTCTGTATCAGGATGACCTTATTGAGGTTTACGCCCCTGGGCTCGGAGTTCAGCCAGGAGTGGATCTCCCAGCGGTATCGCTTATCGCGGAACCGGCTGAAATCGCGGGTGGTTGCGATGAACTGGGTACGTGCCGGATTGTTGCTTGCCCAGTACCACAGCTCGGTGCGGCTGTCGGGATCCGGGGCGCGAACGCCGTTCGTGAAGACCTCTTCCGGGTCAGCGTCACCGAACAGCCACACCCGCTCTCCTGCGACAAGCGCCCGTTCCAGGAAGGGGCGATCCGTCTCGTGCACCATCTCGTCCACCGGGGGGTAGCCCACCGGGGGCTCCTTTGCGGGCCGTGGCTGCTGGACGGCCGCAGTCTCGCCCTCCTGGGGCGCCACGGCCGGGGGGAACCGCCTCGGCAGGGAACGGCCGACGCCCGGCGACCGGCGCTCGTCGGCCGCCGGCTCGATCCGGGTGGAGACGTTGTCCTGCCCCGTGGCGTCGGACTCGGACCCGGCGCCCTCCTCGGATCCGGTGTCCTGGGCAGGCGACGCACCACGCACGGAAGCGGCGCGTCCCGCTTCCTCCGGCTCCGCCACATGCTGGCGTTCAATGTTGTAGTCCACCGCGGGTGCCAGATCCCCGGCGTCTTCCTCGGATTCCTGGTCCTCCACCGTGGAGCCGGTTTCCATGGGATCCCGCACCAGGTGCGCGCCCTCGGCAGGGTGCACCATCTGCTCGTCCACGGGGGGCGGCGCGTCAGCAGCATCCTGCCCGGGGGCCGTCGCGCCGTCCCCGGCTTCGGAGGCGGGCGCCGTCTGCGCGACCCAGTCCAGCCCATGCGCGAACTCATCGATCTGGACCAGCTCATCCGGCGATCGCCGCCGCTTGCCGAGAACCCCGGCGGCGCCACCGGCAGTGCCGGACACCGACCTCGGCCCCCCGGCTCCCCCGGCTCCCTCGGCTCCCTCGGCCGCGGGCTCCCGGTCCACCGCCCCGTCCTCCGTCCCCGAAGGCGACAAGCCCGACCAGCCCCACCCGTTCGCCCACTCCTCCTCGGCCGTGCCGGACCGCTCGCTGGGCGACACCGCCCGGGAATCCGGGCTGGAAGGCAGCCCGAACTCCGCTGCCGAGAGGTTCACCTCGTGCTCGCCGAACTCCTGCTCGCCGGACCGCTCGCCGTCCGCATCATCCCGCCGCTGTTTCTTGGCCGGAGGCTGTCCGTCCGTTTCCTCCTCGCCCGCCGAAGCCTCGTCGAACAGCCCGTCCAGTCCCACGGACCGGGCGAAGTCCGCTGCCCCGAGCAACCCGTCCCAGTCTCCGTCCCCGGCCTCGCCCTGCGCCTGTCCCGCGAGTTCCGCGCTGTGGTCCATGGCCGGGTCCACATCGGCGGCGCGTGACTCGTCGCCGAACAAACCCGCCTTACGAACATACTCACCGGGCGCCACACCGCCGAGGTAGGGAGTGAGGACAACGGCGATCTGCCGGAGATGGTCGGACGTCAGGACGACGAGCCCCTCCTCACCCTCGGCGACCCGATCGGGATCGTCCATCACACTGGACTCACCCTCACCGAGCACCTGCTCGGCCCGCCCACCCGGAGTGAGCAGCACCCGCGCGTCGGCCACGTCGTCCCGCACACCGAAGCCATGGAGGAGTTCGTGAACGTAGACGACGGGACCCACACCGGTGTACCAGTTCCTCTGCCGCATCTGGCCCTGGTCCGGCGAGCCGCCATGGAGCTGCACCACGGTGTCCGCCTGCTCGGGGGAGTCGACCCACTCCACCCCCAGCCGCAGCAGCGGATCGGGCCGTCGCGGGCCGGTGACCTCGTCGTGCTGCAGGACGGGAAGCCGGGGTTCACGGCCGTTGACCACTTCCTCCAACCCCCGCGACACCTCACCTTGCAACGCCGTGACCTGCTCCGCGCCCACGCCCTCCAGCGCCACCACATGCACCCGCCGCGTCAGCCGGATCGTGTCCTGCCCCAGCGTCTCCCCACGATGCCAGGCCCACGCATACCCGACCCCGATCCGCTCCCCCGAAGCGTCAGGCCGCCGCACCTCCCATGGTGCGTCGAACTCGACGAGCTCACCGTCGAAAACCCGCTCCACCTTACGCATCCCAGGACCGACCGGGGCGAACTCGAACGCCTGCGACCCCACACCACCGGCACCGAACGGACTCCACCGCTCACTCCTCACCTCCCCCGCGGCAAACGGCACACCCGCCGCGTGATCCTGCTCCTCGGACTGCCCCCAAGAACGCTCGGTCACCTCACCGGGCCGAGCAGACCCATCACCCAACGGCAACGAGAAGTCCGAACCGTGAAGGTCGCTTTGATCATCCGGCTCCGCGGGCAGATCCGCCGGGTGCAGCACGGCCCCGCCCACGGACTCCACACCGGCGCCACTCACCCCCGCGTCCTGGCCGCGGACACCCTCGTCCCGCCCAGACCCGGGCTCTGCCTGGCCACCGCCGAACGCCGGCCCCCTCAAGCCATCGACGGCACCGGCGGCCAAAGCGGCCCCATCCACGCCGGACCGCTCAGCCTGCGACACCGCCAGCTCCACGCCGGAGTCTTCGACCCAGTCCGGCCCATGCGCGAACTCATCGATCTGGTCCAGCTCATCCGGCGATCGCCGCCGCTTGCCGAGAACCCCGGCGGCGCCACCGGCAGTGCCGGACACCGACCTCGGCCCCCCGGCTCCCCCGGCTCCCCCGGCTCCCTCGGCTCCCTCGGCTCCCTCGGCTCCCGCCGGGGCTTCCCCGCGCGCCTCGACCAACAACTTCCCGAACTCCTCGTCGATCCTGGCGGCATGCTCGTCATCCCACAGGCGAGTGCCTCGCAGCCAGCGGGACACCGTCGACTTGAAAACCTTGAGCTTCTCGGCCGCCCGCTCTTGCCCCAGCGCACGCGTCAGGGCTTTCAGCTGGTTCAGGGTCTTCTGGTACTTCTCGAGCTTGTCGGAGCCGATCACTTCGTCGGCCACAGCGCGGATCCGGCTGATCTGTTCCGGGTTCGGGGTCCCGCCCTTTACCCCGCCCCTTATCCAGCCACGCACCAACGCCTCATCGACGCGCTCCCATCCGGCGCTGAGACTCGCGGCCACGGCCCCGTACCCTGGGCGAGCGCCCAGCTCGCGCTGCATGAGCTTCAGGAGGATCTTGTAAGACAGGCTCTCGCTGGCCCGGCCCGCGGCAGCGTCATCCAGTCCGGACCGCACCATGCCACCCGGTCCGGACCGCACCGTGCCACCCGGACCCACCGGCGCACGGTTCTCCGGCCGCGCCCGCCACTCCGCGAGGAGCGCCTCGGGGTCGAACCCAGCAGGCCGCCCCTTCGCCTCCTCCACCAGCGCGTACAGCCCGTTGATCCGGCGGGCGTACTCGGATCCGACAACAGACCCCCTCCTCCAGATCAACATCGTCGACTGGCTGGCCCCGAGTGCCCGGGCCACGGCTTTGTCGGACTTCAGCTGCAGATCCTCCCGGAGGGAGGCCAGGCGCTCCCGCAGGCGCTCCTGCTCCGCGGGCAGCTCCGCCGGGTGCGGCACGGGCCCGCCCCCGGACTCCACACCGGCGTCGACAAACCGGGTGCCGTCGGCGGCCGCCACGGGCCTCGCCGGGCCATCCCCGTCCAACGCGCCGTCCGATTCGCTGAGAGACGGCCCGGCGAACCGATTCTCCGGCAACTGCTGCTCAGCCGGCGCTCCGTCGCGGGGCGGCGAAGCCGCGGGCTCCCGGTCCACCGCCCCGGCCCCGTCCACGGCGGACCGCTCAGCCGGCGACCCCGCCCGCTCCACGCCGGAGTCCCACCCGGACTCCACCTCGGCCAAGTCCAGCCCACGCGCGAACTCGCCGATCGGGTCCGGCTCATCCGGCTCCGCGGGCAGCTCCGCCGGGTGCGGCACGGCCCCGCCCACGGACTCCACACCGGCGCCACTCACCCCCGCGTCCTGGCCGCGGACACCCTCGTCCCGCCCAGACCCGGGCTCTGCCTGGCCACCGCCGAACGCCGGCCCCCTCAAGCCATCGACGGCACCGGCGGCCAAAGCGGCCCCATCCACACCGGACCGCTCAGCCGGCGACACCGCCCGCTCCGCGCCGAAGTCCCACCCGGACTCCACCTCGGCCAACTCCAGCCCACGCACGAACTCATCGATCTGGTCCAGCTCATCCGGCGATCGCCGCCGCTTGCCGAGAACCCCGGCGGCGCCACCGGCAGTGCCGGACACCGACCTCGGCCCCCCGGCTCCCCCGGCTCCCCCGGCTCCCGCCGGGGCTTCCCCGCGCGCCTCGACCGGCAACCGCCCGAACTCCGCGTCGATCCTGGCGGCAAGCTCCCCATCCACCAGGTGAGTGCCTCGCAGCAAGCGGGACACCGTATGCGGGAGGACCTCGAGCAGCGTGGCCGCCCGCGCGTGCGTCCCATGCGCACGCGTCAGGGCTTCCAGCTGGGTCCGGGTCTTCTGGTACTTCTCGAGCTTGTCGGAGCCGACCACTTCGACGGCCACAACGCGGATCCGGCTGATCTGTTCCGCGTTCGGGGCCCCGCCCTTTACCCCGCCCCTTATCCAGCCACGCACCAACGCCGCATCGACGCGCTCCCATCCGGCGCTGAGCTTTCGGGCCACGGCCCCGTACCCGCCGCCCAGCTCGCGCTGTATGAGCTTCAGGAGGATCTTGGGGGCAGCGTCATCCGGTCCGGACCGCGCCGTGCCACCCGCGCCCACCGGCACACGGTTCTCCGGCCGCGCCTGCCACGCCGCGAGAAGCGCCTTGGGGTCGAACCCAGGCCGCCCCTTCGCCTCCTCCACCAGCGCGTACAGCTCGTTGATCCGGCGGGCGTACTCGGATCCGACAACAGACCCCGGCCTCTTCCAGGTCGACGCCGTCGAATAGCTGGCGCCGAGTGCCTCGCCCACGGCATAGTCGGGCTCCAGCCCCAGATCCTCCTTCAGGGACTTCAGGCGCTCCCGCAGGCGCTTCTGCTCCGCCGGCCCGCTAACCGCGCGGGGCTCGGCGTCGCGGTGCTCGGCGACCGCGGCAGGGATCAGCATGTGCGGGACGTCGAGGTCAGGCCTCGCCGGCTCCGCCTCGCTGGCAGGCTCCGGCAGCAGCTCCGCCAGGTTCGGCACGGCCCCGTCCCCGGACTCCACACCGGCGTCGACAAACCGGGTGCCGTCGGCGGCGGGATCGGCCGCCACGGGCCTCGCCAGGCCATCCCCGTCCAACGCGCCGTCCGATTCGCTGAGAAACGGCCCGGCGAACCGATTCTCCGGCAACTGCTGCTCAGCCGACGCTCCGTCGCGGGACGGCAAAGCCGCGGGCTCCCGCTCCACCGCCCCGGCCCCGTCCACGCCGGACCGCTCAGCCTGCGACCCCGCCAGCTCCACGCCGGAGTCTTCGACCCCGTCCAGCCCACGCGCGAACTCGCCGATCTGGTCCGGCAGCAGATCCGCCAGGTTCGGCACGGCCCCGTCCACGGACTCCACACCGGCGCCACTCACCCCCGCGTCCTGGCCGCGGACACCCTCGTCCCGCCCAGACCCGGGCTCTGCCTGGCCACCGCCGAACGCCGGCCCCCTCAAGCCATCGACGGCACCGGCGGCCAAAGCGGCCCCATCCACGGCGGACCACTCAGCCGGCGACCCCGCCCGCTCCGCGCCGAAGTCCCACCCGGACTCCTCCTCGGCCGTGCCGGACCGCTCGCTGGGCGACACCGCCCGGGAATCCGGGCTGGAAGGCAGCCCGAACTCCGCTGCCCAGGGGTCCACCTCGTGCTCGCCGAACTCCTGCTCGCCGGACCGCTCGCTGGGCGACACCGCCCGGGAATCCGGGCTGGAAGGCAGCCCGAACTCCGCTGCCGAGAGGTTCACCTCGTGCTCGCCGAACTCCTGCTCGCCGGACCGCTCGCCGTCCGCATCGTCCCGCCGCTGTTTCTTGGCCGGAGGCTGTCCGTCCGTTTCCTCCTCGCCCGCCGAAGCCTCGTCGAGCATCCCGTCCAGTCCCACGGACTGGGCGAAGTCCGCTGCCTCGTGCCACCCGTCCCCGGCTCCGTCCCCGGCCTCGTCCTGCGCCTGTCCCGCGGGTTCCGCGCGGTGGTCCATGGCCGGGTCCACATCGGCGGCGCGTGACTCGTCGCCGAACAAACCCGCCTTACGAAGATACTCACCGGGCGCCACACGGCCGAGGTAGGGAGTGAGGACAGCGGCGATCTGCCGGAGATGGTCGGACGTCAGGACGATCCGCTTACCCGCGGCCTTACGGGGATCGGCCATCGCACTGTACTCATCCGGGCCGAGCTCCTGCTCGGCCCGGGTGACCGGAGTGAGCAGCACCCGATCGTCGGACTCGTCGTCCAGCGGACCGTAGCCATGGAAGAGTTCGTGGACGGCGCCGGCAGGACCCGCACCGATGTACCAGTTCCGCTGCCGCATCTGGCCCTGGTCCGGCGAGCCGCCATGGAGCTGCACCACGGTGTCCGCCTGCTCGGGGGAGTCGACCCACTCCACCCTCAGCCGCAGCAGCGGATCGGGCCGTCGCGGGCCGGTGACCTCGTCGTGCTGCAGGACGGGAAGCCGGGGTTCACGGCCGTTGACCACTTCCTCCAACCCCCGCGACACCCCATCTTGGTACGCCGTGACCTGCTCCGCGCCCACGCCCTCCAGCGCCACCAGATGCACCCGCCGCGTCAGCCGGATCGTGTCCTGCCCCAGCGTCTCCCCACGATGCCAGGCCCACGCATACCCGACCTGGTCCCGCTCCCCCGAAGCGGCAGGCTGCCGCACCCCAGGCCGCCCCCCCTCACCCCCGGTGAAGGTGAACTCGAACGCCTCCGGACCCCCACGACCAGAACCGAACGGACTCCACCGCTCACTCCTCACCTCCCCCGCGGCAAACGGCACACCCGCCGCGTGATCCTGCTCCGCGGACTGCCCCCAAGAGCGCTCGGTCACCTCACCGGACCGAGCAGACCCATCACCCAACGGCAACGAGAAGTCCGAACCGTGAAGGCCGCTTTGATCCGGCTCCCCCTCGGACGACGACGCCCACGACCCGGTTCCCGACAGCCCCCCGGCGACGGACAGGCCGGACGACAACTCCGACTCATCCCAGTCGCCCTCGGAACCCTCCCCGGACACGCCGGACACGCCGGACGCATCGGACCGCTGCGGGAACTGCTGCACGGAGTCCGCCTCACCGGACTCCAGGCCGACGGTATCCCTTACCCCACCGCCCTGCTCGCCACTGGTGGTGCCCGTGGTCGCGCTGTCGGACACGGTGGAGATCCGGCCGGGGGAGACAGACGACTGATTCCCGGTCCGGCCAGAAGCGGAGGCCGGGGCGGCCGACTGGCCGGAAGCGGGGCCGGGCTGGTCCACAGTTCGGGCAGGAGCGGAAGCCGGGGTGACCGCCTGCGACGTAGACGCAGGGGAAGGAGTGACGCCCTGGAGCGAAACCGCCGCCAGGGACTCGTTCACCGTCCGCACCGGCTCCGCCGGCCGCTGAGCCGCTGCCCGCTCACCCGTCTCCGCGGCCGACCCCGGAGCCGTTCCGGAACGTGGTGCGACAGCGGGACCGGGCTGCGCCTCGACCGGGACCCGGCTCGAGGAAGCTGACGACTGGTTCGCCGTGGCCCCGGGTTCCGAGACCGAGCCGACTGCCTGCACCGGAACCGCCACGGACTGGTCCGCCACCGCCTCGGCAGAAACCGCCACGGACTGGTCCGCCACCGCCTCGGCAGAAACCGCCACGGACTGGTCCGCCACCGCCTCGGCAGAAACCGCCACGGACTGGTCCGCCACCGCCTCGGCAGAAACCGCCACGGACTGGTCCGCCACCGCCTCGGCAGAAACCGCCACGGACTGGTCCGCCGTGTCAGCGAGGGCAGGGTTCGGGTCGGCCGACCTGGCCGTGACCGCCGTGGCCCCGTCCACCGTCCGCACCGGCTCCGCCGGCCGCCCGACCGCGGCCACCTGGTCCATCTCCGCAGGCTCCTCATGACCCGCCATCGGATCATCAGAGGTGGTCCGCACGGGCCGCCACGTGGCGTCGGAAGCGGCCGTGCCGGCCGATCCCGAGGCAGCTGTACCAGAACGCGGTGCGACAGCCGGGGCGGACTCGACGGCCGTGGAGGGAAGAACACCGGCGGTCGGGACCACGCCACCGTCCTCGCCCCCGACCCCACCCGCACCACCCGCAGCAACACCGCCACTCACGTCCACGGCTCCCACCACAGGCGCGGCAACACCGCCGACGGTGACCTCACTGCGATCGGCAGCGGGACGGACCTGCCCGCTGCCGGCGTCCGGCACACCGCTCGCCATACTCACCACAGACCCCGGCACAGGTGCCACCGCCATGGGCCCGTCAGAGACAGAATCCACACCGCTCACGTCCGACGAGACGTCACCGGCACCCGGAACCGCCGCTCCCGGGGCGGTACCCTGCGCAACAGCCCTCTGCGCATCGGGCCGACTCACCGCAGGAGCCGGGAAAGCATCGCCGGCGATCTGGTGCTCCAGGGCTTCGCCCTGCGGGACTCCCGCTTCAGAACGCCCCCCGTCCGAGGCGCTCACGGCGGCGGTCCGCGTGAGCGAGACCGGTTCGGTCCCGCCGTCGCTGCCGCCGGCATCGTCGGCACCACTCATGGTGCCACCAGGCGTGCCGCGGCTGTCTTGTTCCTCCGCGACGTCCGGGCCCGGCACGGTGTTCATCACACCCTCTGTGACGGGCGGGGTCTTGACCACGAAATTGCTGTTGATCCACGTACCCGACGCCACCGCACCCGAGTGCAGCCCATGCGAGCTCACACCGCTGAGGGACGCGCCGGTGAACGTCGACCAGGAAGTGGACCACCCACCATAGAAAAGCCCATTTCCCACGAACTCCGCCAACGCCTCCGAACCGCCCTCGGCAAGAGAACTGCTCGCCACTCCCGGATGCGCATGCGCATGCGCATGCCCCTCCAACCCCACACCATCCCCACCACCAGGCAACCGTTTGACACCGGCCGCCTCCGTCCTGGCAACGGTCTTCGCAACAACATCACCGGCGAAATCCTTCACCGGCGCCCCGCGCTTGAAAGCCTTCTTCGCCGCGTCAGTGGCGCCCTGCAACAAACCAGCCAGAGGGTGGTGGACAGCCCCCATGATCCCGCCGATCAGCCCGTCCTGCGCGATCTGCTTCCAGTCGAAACCCTTCGGACTCAACGCGCCAGACGTGAAAGCGATCATGCCCAGACGCACCGCGAACGTCTCGAAAGCCTCCTCGAACGCCTCACTCACCGCCGGCAGCGCATGCCGCTGAAGCGCAGCCATAATCACCAAGATCGCAGCACGACTACGGGCCCTGGCCACAGCCGCCCGACCCAAAGCCGCCCCACCACTGAACATGGACAACGCAAAGGCAACAGCCAGCTCGATCAGAAGCCGGATCACCTCAGCAATGATCTGCCACTTGGACTCCAGGATCTGATACGAAGCCCTCACCCGGTCATCGGCAATTCCGTCCAGATCCGCCGAGAACTTCCTCAGGTAACCAGTCCCCCCGCCGTCCACGAACGTACCCATCGCACGGACATAATCCTGCCCGACCTGAGCCGGCAACGACCTCGCAGCACCCGCAACAGACTGCTCGATGAGATCGGACAACTCATCCAGATTCCTCGCCAACCGCCGGTACGACACATGACTGGCACCAGCCAGATCCTCATTCGCCTGCAACAAACGCTCACCAATGAGAACGAAAAGCATGTTGTTCACCAACGGAGAGGCCTGGATCGCCATAAAAAAGTCACCTCTCCGTACTGAATAGTACCGACGACACCATCGTCCTGCGCCTGATGAATCACACGAAGAGGGGCTCACTTGGGTAGTTCCCTCGCGATGCCGAGTGGTCGTCCGAGACCATGACCACGATCACCGACACACCCCAACCCTCCGGGGTGGCGAGGGTGGACACTTCCTCGCCGGCGAGGAAGTCGAGCCGCACGGATCGGCCTTGTACACCGCTTAGGCGATCTTTTCCGCCACGGCGACAGCGGCATCATAACTGGCGTCGACGCCGCTCCGATAGTGGCGATCGGCCAAGCCCGGTGGAAAGTGACAGACCATTACTGATGGCCCGTCACGGACGACGAACACGAGGAACGTAAGGAGGCGCAACGGGCGATGCAGGCAAGAAAGCGCCGGTGTTCACCACGCGTCGGCTCATCGCCGCATGTCCGGTCGAAAAGCACATTGGGGCGAGCAGGATGTTGCCCACCATCGCGGCCATACTGCCGCGATGACGAGAAAAGGCGACTCGCCACGTGTGCGCTCGGCTTCCCGCGCTGGAGGGCCATGCCGCGCTCGGTAGCGTGACTCATCCCACCTCCTCCTGCGGTGCGTCAAACAGGTCTAAAAGCCAAGGCTGGCAACAATGTGCGCTCCGTCATGGGCATCCGGATAGCGGACGCCCGCGGTCATGCCCGAAAGGGACCAACAGCTTTCCCTTCCGGCCCTTGCTACCGCACGGCGCACCAAGACCCAGCGGGCGCCCCATGATTGTGCGGGTACGCCGCCCCGGGTCCGCTTCCCGTCTCGGGGAGGCACAGAGGAAGGCCCGCGATCAGCATGCCGAGAGGCCCGTGGGCTTCAGTCACACAACACCGTGACGGGAAGCTGGAGTTGCCCGAGCTCCTTCCAGAACCAGGGGCAGGACGTCGGTCTTCCGGCAGCTGAGTACAGAAGCGGTCGGATCCCTGGGGACCAGGACTTCCGGTTGACGGAAGCATCGTCCTCGTAGTCCACCCCATTGCGCCCTATCGCCCAGGCAATACCGAATGACCGGCATCAGGCGCCGGAGCAGATCGGTGGCCTGCGACAGTCCCGGTCGGCCCGGCTCACGGATCGGCTCACCGATGTGCTCGTCCACAATCTCCAGCAGCTTCTGCGGACGATGCACCCGATGCGCCCTCGCGTCCGTTTCGCCCTCGACCGGAGCGACCAGGACGCCGGCGTCGACCGACGCGTACCCCGTGAGCGGACATCCGCGTGGGAAAACGCCTTGGCGATCAGGGACCGCTGGTCCTCACAGAAAGCCTCGCCACCGAAGAGGAAGAGGTGAACGGACGGCGGCGATTCCCCGCGGGCGACCAAGTGTGCCGCGAGGCGGCTGAGGGGGGCGGAGTGGAGGTCGCGTCAGTGAACCGTTTCCATCCTGTCCTGCAGGGGTGAAGGTGCAGGTCAGCGGTGTGGGGTGACGAGACGAGGCTCCTGGTCGTTGCGGTGGTGTTCTCTACGCACCACTCATCGGGGCCTGTCCCTGAGGGGTATGGAGCTGCTGTCGCTGGAGTGTGTTCAAGGGCGTTCTGGTGAGCGGGAGTGGGTGTGGGTGGCTTTTGTCGGGTAGCGCGTCTCGGCTGTGGGGCTGGTTCTTGGTGGGGAACTGACGTTCTCGCCTCGAATGCGTGACCTTGGCGGGTGATGCTCGTTTCCCATGGCGACGGGTTCTTCGGGCGGGGTCGGGAGGGGTGGCGGGGTGGGGGAGCTGAGGAGTATCGCGCCGCCGTTCGTCGCGTCCGGTCCGTCCGGTGTCGCCGTCCGGACCCGCCTCAAGGACCTGACGCCGGGCGATGAGAAGGTGTTGCGTCTGGTGGGAGCGCATCTGGGGTCGCTGGCCTCGAAGGATGTCAAGGCCTGCTGTCGGGATGGTCTGGAGCATTGCGGTGAGGCGTGGGCGGTGCGTAAGCGGGAGTTGACGCCGTTGTCGTCGTCGCGGTGGGCGGGGTCGATCACCAAAGCTACGCATGACCAGTGGGCGCTGGCCCGCCGTGGCCAGCTGGCGCACATCCAGAACCTGGAAGCCGGTATTCGCACCGTCGAGGGCCGGTTGTCCCTGCCGGCCAGGCAGAAGGGGAGCAAGAAGGCGCCGGGGGGTTACCGGTCCCAGCGGGAGTGGCATGCGAAGTCGAGGCGGCTGCGAGTGCTGGAGGACCGGCTGACGGCAGCGCGGGCCGACCGAGAGGCCGGACTCGTCCACGTCGTGCGCGGCGGCAAGCGGCTGGCCCGTGCCCGGCACCATCTGGAGGCGGCCCAGCTCACGGAGTCCGCGTGGCGTGGGCGGTGGGAGGCGGAGCGCTGGTTCTGTCAGGCGGACGGGGAGTCAGGCAAGCGCTACGGCAACGAGACGATCCGCATCAGCCCCGACGGCGAGGTGAGCATCAAACTCCCCGCACCGCTCACGCATCTGGCGAACGCCCCGCACAGCCGCTACACCCTCGCGTCCAGGGTCACGTTCGCGCACCGGGGCGGCGAGTGGGCGGACCGTGTCGCGGCCAACAGGGCGATCGCCTACCGCATCCACTACGACACCGGCCGGGACCGCTGGTATGTGACGGCCTCCTGGCAGATCCCGCCCTCCCCCGCGCTCCCCATCGAGGCCGCGCTCGCCCACGGCGTGATCGGCGTCGACATGAACGCCGACCACCTCGCCGCCTGGCACCTCGACACCCACGGCAACCCCACCGGCAGCCCGCGCCGCTTCTCCTACGACCTGAGCGGCACCGCCGAGCATCGGGACGCCCAGGTCCGCCACGCCCTCACCCGCCTCCTGTGGGCCCAAACGTGCGGCGTCAAGGCGATCGCGGTCGAGGACCTGGACTTCGCCGCCGAGAAGACCCGGGAGAAACACGGGCGCAAAAAGCGCTTCCGGCAGCTGATCTCCGGCATGCCCACCGGCAAACTCCGCGCCCGGCTGTCCTCGATGGCCGACGCCACGGGTATCGCGGTCATCGCCGTCGACCCGGCCTACACCAGCCGATGGGGCGCCCAGCACTGGCAGAAACCCCTGACCAGCACGACTCGCACAACCACTCGCCATGATGCTGCTGCCGTGGCGATCGGAAGGCGCGCCCAGGGACACCCGATCCGGCGACGGACGACACCGCCCCCACACGACCGGAGTGATCGTGCGGGGCATCGGACCGTCCAGGCCGGACCAGGCATCCCTGGGCGTGAGGGAACCCGCCCCCGCATCCCCGGACCACGGACACGATCCGTCGGCGCCGGACGCGGAGTGAACGCGGGCAACCAGAACGCCCAACACCGTCCGGGGCGTTCGGCCGAGCATGAGACCTGGCAACAGGACTCACTCCCGCTCAGTCTTTAGGAACGGTGGACACCTCTGAGCCCGGCGCCGGTGGGGGCCGGGGAGGAGGGATCTCTTATGTGAAGGTCTACTCGCCCGAGTTCAAGGCGGACGCCGTCGCGCTGTACCTGTCGGATCCGGGCCACACCTTCGAGGGCATCGGCATGGACCTGGGCATCAGCCGGGAGACGCTGCGCAACTGGGTGCGGGCCGAGCGGGCCCGCCGTGGTGAGAGCGGCACGACGAGCACGAACACGGAGGGTGTCCCGGTGAGCGAGGCCACGAAGCAGGAGCTGGAGGCCGGGATGGCGGCCCTGCGCGCGGAGCTGAAGACCGTGCGCAAGGAGAACCAGAAACTGGCCACCGAACGGGGAGCTGCTTGTAGCCGAGCGCGATGCCCTCGGCGGACAGGTCCGGGTCGGAGCATCGCAGCAGGTACTTGCCGTCGAGGTTCTCCTCGGTCCTGATCCTCGCGGTGTCGATGCGGAGCTTGCCGGACGGGGTGGCGCGGAGGTAGCGGTTGAGGCCGGGCTTGTCGGCGATCTTGTCGCGGAGTTCGCCACGTTTGAAGTCGCTGAGCTTGTCGGTGTCTTCGATCAGGGTCGTGAGCTGGGAGACGAGCTGTTCGCGTATGTGCTGGTCACGGGTGGCGGCTTCGGGGTTGTGGCAGATCACGAACCGGCGCGGATCAGGCTGGGTTCAACCCACTGACCTGCACCTTCAACCCGGTAGGGACTCCAGAACCCCCGAATTACGCGGAACGCAGGTCAAACGCGAGACGCTCCGCGGCGCCCGCCGCTTCGACGGGGCCCGAGCCTGCCGCCTGGCCGTCTTCCGCTGGACCACCCGCTACAACACCCGTCGACGACACTCCGCGAACGGACAGCAGGCCCCGATCGCCTACGAACAGCAGTCAGCTACCCTGACAATCGCCGCATAACGACACGAACAGGTGTCCACCCCTCGGGGACAAGGCCCATCGTCCGAAAAGCCTCGCTTGGTCCCGTATCGCGCCACGATCGATGTCCCTTATGAGCTGGTTGAGCATGTGTCCTGGCTCATCTATGCCCGAAGGTGTGAACGTCGCTCGCTATGGCGCAAGTTGGGTTGCTTCAAGCAGGCCCTGCTGGCGCTGGTACACCTGCGCAAGAACGAGACGCTGCCCCAGGTCGCGGCGGGGTTCGCTGTCTCCACCGCGACCGCGTAGCGGTACGTGCACGAAACTCTTGAGGTCCTGGCCCCCTGGGCGCCCGGCTTGCACGAGGCCCGGCTTGGGCGAAGGGGACTTCGTCATCGTCGACGGCACGCTCATCCCCATCGACCGCATCGCCGCGGACGAGCCGTACTACTCCCAGAAACACAAGCAGCACGGCATGAACATCCAGGTCATCGCACGTCCGGACGGCACACCCTGTGGTTCTCCCGCGCAATGCCGGGCCGCACACACGACCTGACCGCAGCCCACGCGCACGGCATCGTCCAAGCCTGCCTCACGAGACAGATTCTCATGCTGGCAGACCGCGTCTACCAAGGCGCCGGCGCCACCGTCCGCACCCCGCACTACCACCACCGCGAACAACCCGCCCACTACCAACAGTTCAACCGCGACCACGCCCGTCTCCGCGCCCCCGGCGAACGCGCTTTCGCCCAACTGAAGACCTGGCGGTTGCTACAGCGAGCACGCTGTTCCATCCGCCGCATCGGCACAGCAGTTCAAGCCGTCCACACCCTGATGACCTGCACATATTCAGGATGAAAACGGTTCAGCCAGAGGAATTCCTGCCAAACTCGACGAGTTCGGGCGTCCAGTTGTGCGCTTGTTGGCGGCGCCCAACGTGCAGGGGTCGGCTCGCTGCGCAGTCGGCCGGGCCGGCCGCTGGACGTCACGGCCGCAGGGGTACAGGCAATGCGTTGCCCGGCCATGGAGGACCGGTCAGCCGGTGCTCCACTTCTGGATGTCCTGGCCATTGCAGTCCCACAACTGCAAGCGGGTGCCGTTACCGGTCTTCCGGTCCTTCACGTCGACGCACTTGTTCGCCTGCGGGTTGACCAGGTCATGCGCGGAGTTCAGCCGGAACTGCTGGGCGGGATTATGACTGCAGGTGGCCAGCTGGACCACCGCACCGTCGCTGGTACTGCCCCAGGCGACGTCCATGCACAGCCCCAGCGCGCGCACCGTCCCGTCACTCATGAAGCGCCAGCTCTGCTGCGCGAATCCGTTGCAGTCCCAGATCTGCAGCGGCGTACCATCGCCCCCGGCATCCCTGACATCGATGCAACGGCCCGAGGCATAGCTCCAGATGGACACGCCCGCGGCCGCCGAGGAACTACCGGACGACGTCGCTCCGGTGACGGCGGACAAGGCCCTGCCCGGCGTCGGCCGGGGGGCGACATCGTCCCGGAAGCCGACGGTGTCGGCCGGGGGGGGCGACATCGTCCCGGAAGCCGACGAGTGCGCTCCCGGGCCCCCGGCACCGTGTGATGCCGCGGAATGCCCGACCGGATGAGTCGTCCTGGGACTGCCACCATCGGTCGGCGACGCCGATCCGATGGCACCATAGACGCTTCCGTCCCCCGGGGAGCCCAGCACCGTGCCAGGCGTCGCACCGACCGGACCCGCATGAACATCCTCACCGTCACCACCCACCAGGAACGGCACGGTCATCAACAGTGTCCCCACGATGGCCGCCCCGGCCAGCAGGCTCTTGTGCGGCCTCCCCGACGGGGCAGCCGACGCAGCCTCGGCCGTACCCTCAGGCGCCTCTTCCGCCTCCTCCTCATCAGCAGCCGTGACGCTCTCCGCGTCCGCCTCCCCCGGTTCAGAGGTGGTGGCGGTGGCTCCTGCCACGTCCGCCTCCCACACCCCTATGGAGAGCGGGGATGCGGGCTCCGGCTCGGGAACCGGCGATGCCGCGCCCCCGGCGGCCGACGGAGCCTGAGCCGTTCCGCCGACAGCAGTGGCCGCTTCCACCTCCGGTGAACCCACGGCCTGACCTGTACGGGGCACCACCGTGCCCACTTCCGGCGCCACCGCCTGGGGAAGTGCCTGCCGAGAGCCCTGAGCCTCCGATGAACTCATGATGTCCTTTCCAACGGTCAAAAGATGATGCGCTGAAGTGGTGTCACAGCCGCCCGGCAGCGGACACGGACGCGCCACGATTGGCCGCGCCCCCAGCACCGCGACACACACGGGAGACGACTACCCGGGCAGCAGACCGCCCCCCTCCTGGCCGGACAGCCGGGCCCACTCCTCCCGCACCTCCACCGGGAAGAGCTCCGAACCCCTGCGCAGCAGCTCCGCAAGATCCTCGCGACGGAGCGTATCGCGCAGAGGAAGCCGCTCGTCGGGCGCCAGAAGCCAAGTAGCCGCGGCCGCCGCTGAATACGGCAGCCGTCCCACCTGCTCGCGCCCCACACGAGTGTCAAGCACCGCCGCAGAGTCGAGCAGTTCGTCGAGTGTCCGGGACGGCACCGTACCATCCGCGATGTCACGCCGATGCCCCGTCCCCTCCCTCGGACCTGACACTGCCTCACCACCGCCCGACTCGCCCCCGGCGCCGCCGGAATCGACCCCATGCGCCGCATCCGCCCCGGCCAACTCCCCAGCCGGAGTACCTTCCGCAACAGCAGACGGCACATAACCGACCCACCCCGGCCCATTGGCGACAGATACCGGCGCCGACTGCTCGAACGTGCTCTCCCCCTCCGGCCCGACCGGTGACACCGCGGCCGTCTCGGACGCGGACCCAATGCCCTCCAGGTACGCGCGCTCGGCAGGGCGCACATGGACAGAGCCCACAAAACGCTCGACCAAGGAAGGCGCCGGCTCATCCACGGCTACAGCCGGCTCCGAACCGGCCGTCTCGTCCACCGGGGGGTAGCCCACCGGGGGCTCCTCTGCGGGCCGTGGCTGCTGGACGGCCGCAGTCTCGCCCTCCTGGGGCGCCACGGCCGGGGAGAACCGCCTCGACGGGGAACGGCCGACGCCCGGCGACCGGCGCTCGTCGGCCGCCGACTCGATCCGGGAGGAGACGTTGTCCTGCCCCGTGGCGTCGGACTCGGACCCGGCGCCCTCCTCGGATCCGGTGTCCCGCGCAGGCGACGCACCACGCTCGGGGGCGGCGCGTCCCGCTTCCTCCGGCTCCACCGCAGGCCGGCGTTCAATGTCGTAGTCCACCGCGGGTGCCAGATCCACGGCGTCTTCCTCGGATTCCCGGTCCTCCACCATGGAGCCGGTTTCCATGGGATCCCGCACCAGGTGCGCGTCCTCGGCAGGGTCCACCACCTGCTCGTCCACGGGGGGCGGCGGCGGCTCAGCGGCCGCGGGGGCTTGTGGCCCGCCCCGCGCAGGCACTGCCTCCGCCGTCGAGCCCGCGCGCTCCGCCCCGGATCGGGCATCGCCGACGGCCACCCGGTAATCGACAGCAGGCGCCGTATCCGGGTCGGCCCACTCCACGGTCGGTGTGTCGTCGCCCTCCGGCGCGACCTGGGTGGCGTGATCCTGCGCAGGCCGACCGCGGTAGTCGGTCTGGGTCGCTGCTTCGGGCCCGGACTCCTCCCCGCCATGGAACGTCCACCACGCGTCGTAGGCCTCCTGGTCCCGGTCCGCGGACTCAGCGGATGCGGACTCCGAGCTTGCCGAGAGCAGGTGCTGGTGGACATGGTCGACCTCGGCAGGTTCCGCGTCGCTGGACGGTTCCGGCGATCCGCTGGATCCTTCCGGGGACCCCCGCAACACACCCATGGAGAACTCGTGCTGCTCGGCGACCACGCCGAGGCCGCCGGTCCCCGCTGCTCGGGGGGTGGTGCGGTTCTGGGGCGCCGTAGCCGACTCGCCGTCCGCGGGCGCCCCATCCGTGGTCGCCTGTGGCGACTGCTCGTTGAGGCCGGGGGTCGGTCGCTGTGCGGCGTCGACGTCACCCTGCGCGGTCCGGGCGTCGGTCTCCTCCCCATCGGCCGACCCGGTCACCAACCGCCCACCAGACCGCTCCTGCTCCGGCTCACCTGGCCTAGGAGTGCGGCTCGGGCCCGGCCCACGCAGGAAGTTCCGGGCAGACTCCACAAAGCGATCGAGCCAGTACCGGGCCGCTGAGGACCACGAACCGAACGTCTCAACGATCCTCGCCCAGGTAGCCCCGGCAACCTCCATAAAGCGTTCCCACAAGGAAGGGGTATTCCACGTGCCGGAATCCGTCGGGTCGGGTTCGCGGAGCGTGGTGGGCCGGCTGAACGGGTCTGCCAGGTCGAGGGCGTGGTCGATGGCCGCCCGCCCCTTCGCCGGGTCGGTGCCGCCGGGCGGCAGCCAGTCGTCGGCGGTCGGCGCCGCCCCGTCCGGCAGCTGGGCAAAGTGCTGGGCAAAGCCCTTGAGCTCGTCGGCGTCCGGCCGCACGCCCAGGCGCTGCGGCAGGCCGTCCCGGATCTCTTCGATGCTCTCCGGTCCGACCTTGACCAGGCGGTGCGCCGTCTGGGGATTCTCGACGCGGACCAACGAGACGCGGACCGGCGGTGCCCCGTCCGCACGCGCGATGCCGCCGTAGGCGCTGGCCACCTCCGCCTGCATGCGTGTCCAGAAGGCATCCAGGTCGGGGTCGGTACCGGGCTCGGTGGCCAGGTGGATCCGGGCCGTGAGGTCAAGGCCCCACTGTCCGTTGGGGAACAGCACGCGCTGGACATCGAAACCGAAGTCCCCCCCTTCGCGGAAGTTCTGCCCCTCGCGGGCGAACGTTACCGGCACGACAGGCGTCTCGCCGATCCACTTCGCCTGGGGCCATCGGAGGTGGGGCTGCACCTGCGTGGGCCGGTACACGACGTGCTGGCCGTCCCGGACCAGGCCCTCGATGCGGATCCCCCTGGCCTCGCCGACCCAGTGATAGGTGCGGTCGTCGACCCGGCGATAGGTGCGGTCGTCCAACGTACCCGCGGCGTGCGCCTCGTCCACGAGGTCCAGCACCTCGGCGGATTTGTACTTGACGGGGAACATGGTGTGCTCGGACCCGTCTCGGTGCAGACGCCAGCGGGTCCAGCCTTCTGCCCGCTCGTCCCGGAAGGGCACCGCCGGGTCGAGGAAGTAGACGGGGGCCTGGTAGGTGCCGTTGTCGTGCATCTTGCCGCGCCCGATCCGCAGGCCGTGGTTCCTCTGCTGGCCCTCCTTGGGCGCGTGGTAGGCGCCGTCCCGGGTGCGGCGGACACCGTACCTGGCCACGTCCTCGACCCGCCGGTCGAAGCCCGGGACCAACACCAGCGCGCTGACCGAACCGTCCGGCTCAGTGGTGACGGCCCGTCTGGTCGACGGATTGATCTCCGTGCTGCTCCCGTCGTCCGGGAACCTCACGGTGAATGTCCCATCCGCGTTCCGGATCGTGCTACTGCCGTCGGGATTGGTCACCATCTGACCCGGGTTGAGCTTCGCGCTGCGCGTCCTCCCGCCCGGGAACCTCCTCGTCACCGTCCCGTCGGACCCGACGGTCTGACTGATCCCGTCGGGGAACGTCATGGCCAGCAACCTGCCAGGGTTCACGGTCACCGTGCCGCCACTGGGCGTGCGGAGCGAGGGCGCCCGGCGGGCCGGTGGGCCCAACAACACCGCGCTGCGCTGACGGTTCGGCTGATAGGTACGGGCCAGCCTGGTCGACGGATCGATATGCGTGAGGCTCCCGTTCCGGAACCTCACATTGAATGTCCCATCCGCGTTCCGGATCGTCGTACTGCGGTCCGCATTGGCTATCTTCTTACCCGGGGCGAGAAAGTGACTGACCGTCATCCCGTCCGGAGACGTCGTCACCACCATCCCGCCGGGAGAGAAGATCCGGCTGCTCCCGTCGGGGAACGTCATGGTCAGCGACCTGTCAGGGTTCAAGGTGATCGTGCCGCGAGTAGGCGTGCGGAGGAAGTTCTCCCAGCGTTGCGGTGGGACCAACAACAGCTCGCTGGGCGGACGGTTCGGCTGAATGATGCTGACCAGCCAGGTCGACGGATCGATCTCCGTGCTGCCCCGGTCGTCCGGGAACCTCATGGTGAATGTCCCATCCGGGTTCAGGATCGTCGTACTGCCGTCCAGATAGGCCACCTCCGTACCCGGGCTGACACTGCGCTTTGTCCCGTCCGGGAATGTCACCGTCCCGTCGGACCCGAAGGTCTGACTGCTCCCGTGGAACGTCGTGGTCAGCGACCTGCCAGGGTTCAAGGTCACCGTGCTGCCAGTGGGCGCGCGGAGCGAGCTCTCCCGGCGGGCCGGTAGGGGCAGCGGCGCGTAGTCGGGGGCTTTCAGGCCGGACTGGTCGTCGGAAGGCCGGAATCCCGTGATCGAGCCGTAGGGGCTCAGCTCCCCTGTAAACCGCACCCCGGCGTACACGCCCTCCCAGGTGAAGTAGCCGGGCTTCCCCATGACCGGGAGGACCTTGCCGTTGCGCAGGGCATCCAGGTACGCCTGCTCACCGTTGTAGACGGCGTCGTCCTCGTCCCAGTGGTCGGGGAGCATCATCTGAATCTGATCCCGCCTCCAGGGCACCGCCAGGTCGCCCGCGACCTGTCGCACCCGGTCGCCCAGCGCCGGCCGCGGGGTCAGGCCGTCGGCCGCGACGTACTCGGCGGGGTACGTCCCGTTGGCGTTGTTCGGCCCCCGCCGTTCCGGCCGCAGGCGATCCGACATCCCCCGGGGCGCCAGGTGCCCACCGACCCCCCTGCGGGGATCCCCGTGCAGCGCGGCCTCCCGGACGTCCAGGGGGATGTGGGGGCGGGTCGGCAGCCCATCCGCTCGGGGCTGGAGCGTTTCATCGGTGGAGAAGACCGGCTCGCCGTCGACCCGGAGGCGGGCGGTGCCCAGGGCGCCCTCGGTGTCCGCTCCGATCCGGCGCAGATGGCGGGGCTTGAGCCGCCACTGGCCCGGGACTTGGTCCGGGTCGTAGCTGGGATGGTCGCCGTCCACATCCGGGCGCCCCCTACCGTCCACGCGTCCGGGGCCGTCCATCAAAGAAGCGTCCAGATAGACCGCGCGCAAGCCGAAGTCCTCGCCGTCGCGGTACTCGTCATCCAGACCCAACAGGTGCCCCACCTCATGGGCAATCACTTCGGGCTCAAGGACGAGGCGGAGCGACCAGTTCTTGTGGTTCTCCCGCTTGAACTTGGCGTGCAGATTGACGACGTGGTGGCGAGGGGCTTTGGGATCCGACACGAATTCCAGGTCGACCCGGAGCAGGTCCCCGTTGGGAAGCCGGTAGCCACGGTTGTACCACTTGTGGACAGCCTCCTGGGCGCGCTCCTTCAGCTGATCCACCTCATCCGAGGTGATGGGATAGTCGTCTTCGGGATCCTTGACGTCGAGGAATATGCGGACCACCGCGCGGGTCTCGAACTCGCCGTTCTGCAACCGGTACCGCTGCGCCTCGAAGCGCCTGATCAACAGCGGGTCGTAGTAGGCCGCCCTGTAATCCGCCCAAGCCTTCAAGCCCTTCCGGACCGCCTCCTCCGGCTCCATCCCCAGCGGCTTCTTCAGCGGCTTCACCTCGCCGATCAGGGCCACGTCGGCGTCGCTGCCGCTGTAGTGGGTGGTGTTGTAGAAGAACTCGATCCCCGGGGCGCCCTGCGGTCCGACCGTCTCCACCAGCCGCGCGGACCCCTGGCCGCCCGCCCCGCCGGTGCGCAGCACGTTCACCTGCCGTCCGAAGGCGTGGGCCATCAGCGGCAGGAAGATCTCTCCCTGGTCGCTGGCCCACATGGTGTTCCAGTTCCGCACCGCGTGCCGAACGGTCGCGAACTCCTGGTCGTCCAGCGGCGCCGTGCTCTGCGGGTACTCGGTCGCCAGCACATCACGCAGCCCTTCGGGCGAGAGCGTGTCGAGCGCGGGCAGCCCGCCGCGTGCCTGGAGGTAGTCGAACTGCTCCCGGGGACTGAGGGCGTCGTCGGACAGGACGAACACGCTGCCTGTGGCGTCGGCCCCGCTCCGCACCGGGACCTCGGCCTCCGCGACACCCCGGGCCTCCCGCGGAGTCATCCCCGGGCCGATGAGCTCCTGGGTGCGGGCCTGGATGTAGCCGGTGCGCAGATCCGCCGGGTTGATGAGCCGCGGCGCCTCCGCCATGAGCTGATCGCGGTCCATGGTCTCCAGGCGCCCCCGGTAGTCCTGGACCACGCTCCGCCGGAACTGGCCGACGACCTGCGGGGGCAGGTAGCCCCGGTAGTTCGCGACCGTGTTCCGCACGGCCTCGATGGTGGCATCCGCCGCGCTCCGTTCGGGGACACGGCCACGCGAGACCAGCTCCGCCCGCTTGTCCAGCTCCCGCCGGACCGCGGTCGGGTCGCCCAGCCACGCGTGCGTGGTGGAAGCGTCGCCGTCCTGCCGTGAGAGCGTGTCGAGGACCTGCTGCGGGTCACTCGCCACCAGCGAGTAGATCAGGCAGTAGCCATCGGCCGGAACCCTGAGCAGCCGGCCCCGCGGCGCGCCCGGGCTCGATCGCTGCGCGCCCAAGTCCGAGCCGAACGACAACGAGGGCCGGAACGACTCATCGAAACCTCGGCGGCTGGACCCATCCGACTCCGCCTCGAACGACGACTCCGACTCATCCGAGTCGCCTGGCCCCCAGGCGACGGATGAGCCGGACGACGACTCCGACTCATCCGAGTCGCCCTCGAAACCTTCCTCGGACACGCCGGACGCGCCGGACCGCTGCGGGGACTGCTGCTCGGAGTCCGCCTCATCGAACCGCCGCACCCGCTCTCCTGTGACAAGCGCCTGTGCCAGGAAGGGGCCATCCGTCTCGTGCACCATCTCGTCCACCCGGGGGTGGCCCACCGGGGGCTCCTCTACGGGCCGTGGCTGCTGGACGCCCGCAGTCTCGCCCTCTTGGGGCACCACGGACGGGGAGAACCCCCTCTGCAGGGAACGGCCGACGCCCGGCGACCGGCGCCTCACCCCTTGCGCGGCTCCCTCGGCTCCCGCCGGGGCTTCCCCGCGCGCCTCGACCGGCAACCGCAGCCCGGCCGCCGCGTCGATCCTCCTGGCAAGCACCGGATCCACCAGGAGAATGCCTCGCATCCAGCTGGACACCGTCGACTGGCCGACCTTGAGCTCGTCGGCCGCCCGCGCCTGCGACCCCGGCGCACGCGTCAGGGCGACCAGCTGCCTCAGGGTCTTCTGGTAAGCCTCGAGCTTGCGGGGGTGGATCACTTCGACGGCCACAGCGCGGATCCGGCTGATCTGTTCCCGGCCCGGGGTCACCCCCTTCTTTACCCCGCGCTTTACCCCGACCTTTGTCCAGCCCTTCACCAACGCCTCATCGACGGGCTTCTCTCTGGTGCTGAGCCTCTCGGCCACGGCCCCGTACCCGGGCTCGCCCAGCTCGTCCTTCATGAGCTGCAGGAGGACCTGGGGGGGCAGGCTCTCGCTGGCCCGGCCCGCGGCAGCGTCATCCGGTCCGGGCCGCACCGTGCCATGCCCGCCCACCAGCGCACGGTTCTCCGGCCGCGCCTGCCACTCCGCGAGGAGCACCTTGGGGTCAAACCCAGGCCGCCCCTTCGCCTCCTCCACCACCGCGTACAGCTCGTTGATCCGGCGGGCGTACTCGGGTCCGACAGCCCTCCTCTTCCAGACCGACGCCCTCGACGAGCTGGCCCTGAGTGCCCGGGCCACGGCACGGTCGGACTCCAGCCGCAGACCCTTCTTCAGGGAGGCCAGGCGCTCCCGCAGGAGCTCCTGCTCCTCGCCGAAGTCCCGCCCGGACTCCACCTCGTCCAAGTCCAGCCCAGTCTCGCTGGCCCGGCCCGCGGCAGCGTCATCCGGTCCGGACCGCAGCATGCCACGCGCGCCCACCGGCGCACGGTTCTCCGGCCGCGCCTGCCACTCCGCGAGGAGCACCTTGGGGACGAACCCAAACCGCGCCTTCGCCTCCTCCACCACCGCGTGCAGCTCGTTGATCCGGCGGGCGTACTCGGATCCGATGGCAGCCCTCCTCTTCCAGGTCGACGCCCTCGACGGGCCTGCCCTGAGTGCCCGGGCCATGGCATTGCCGGACTTCAGCCGCAGATCCTTCTGCAGGGAGGCCAGGCGCTCCCGCAGGCGCTTCTGCTCCGCCGGCCCGCCAACCGCGCGGGGCTCGGCGTCGCGGTGCTCGGCGACCGCGGCACGGATGAGCTCGTGCAGGACGTCGAGGTCCGGCTCATCCGGCTCCGGCAGCAGGTCCGCCAGGCTCGGCAGGTTCGGCACGGCCCCGTCCCCGGACTCCACACCGGCGTCGACAATCCGGGTGCCGTCGGCGGCGGGATCGGCCGCCACGGGCCGCCGGGAGCCCGCGGCTTCGCCGCCCCGCGCCGGCCCGCCAACCGCGCGGGGCCCGGCGTCGAGGTCCGGCTCATCCGGCTCCGCCTCGCTGGCAGGCTCCGGCAGCAGCTCCGCCAGGTTCGGCACGGGCCCGTCCCCGGACTCCACACCGGCGTCGACAATCCGGGTGCCGTCGGCGGCGGGATCGGCCGCCACCGGCCTCGCCAGGCCATCCCCGTCCAACGCGCCGTCCGATCCGCTGAGAAACAGCCCGGCGAACCAATTCTCCGGCAACTGCTGCTCAGCCGACGCTCCGTCGCGGGGCGGCAAAGCCGCGGGCTCCCGACCCACCGCCCCGGCCCCATCCACGCCGGACCACTCAGCCGGCGACCCCACCCGCTCCACGCCGGAGTCTTCGACCCCGCCCAGCCCACGCGCGAACTCATCGCTCTGGCCCGGCAGCAGATCCGCCAGGTTCGGCACGGGCCCGCCCCCGGACTCCACACCCGTGCCACTCACCCCCGCGTCCTGGCCCCGGCCACCGTCATCCCGCCCAGATCCGGGCTCTGCCTGGCCACCGCCGAACGCCGACCCCCTCAAACCATCGACGGCACCGGCGGCCACAGCGGCCCCACCCACGCCGGACCACTCAGCCTGCGACCCCGCCCGGGGATCCGGGCCGGAGTCCCACCCGAACTCCGCTGCCGAAAGGTCCACCTCGTGGTCGCCGAACTCCTGCCCGCCGGACCGCTCGCCGTCCGCATCGTCCCGCCGCTGTTTCTTGGCCGGCCGCTGTCCGTCCGCTTCCTCCTCGCCCGCCGGAGCCTCGCCGACCACCCCGACCGGTCCCACGGACCGGGCGAAGTCCGCTGCCCCGAGCAACCCGCCCCAGTCTCCGTCCCAGGCCTCGACCTGCGCCTGTCCCGCGAGTTCCGCGCGGTGGTCCATGGCCGGGTCCACATCGGCCGCGCGTGACTCGTCGCCGATCAGGGCCGCGTCGGCGTCGCTGCCGCTGTAGTGGGTGGTGTTGTAGAAGAACTCGATCCCCGGGGCGCCCTGCGGTCCGACCGTCTCCACCAGCCGCGCGGACCCCTGGCCGCCCGCCCCGCCGGTGCGCAGCACGTTCACCTGCCGTCCGAAGGCGTGGGCCATCAGCGGCAGGAAGATCTCTCCCTGGTCGCTGGCCCACATGGTGTTCCAGTTCCGCACCGCGTGCCGAACGGTCGCGAACTCCTGGTCGTCCAGCGGCGCCGTGCTCTGCGGGTACTCGGTCGCCAGCACATCACGCAGCCCTTCGGGCGAGAGCGTGTCGAGCGCGGGCAGCCCGCCGCGTGCCTGGAGGTAGTCGAACTGCTCCCGGGGACTGAGGGCGTCGTCGGACAGGACGAACACGCTGCCTGTGGCGTCGGCCCCGCTCCGCACCGGGACCTCGGCCTCCGCGACACCCCGGGCCTCCTGCGGAGTCATCCCCGTGCCGATGAGCTCCTGGGTGCGGGCCTGGATGTAGCCGGTGCGCAGATCCGCCGGGTTGATCGCCTCCGGGTGGGTGAGGCGGTCGACGCCGAGCCGCTGCGCGTCCGCCATGAGCTGATCGCGGTCCATGCTCTCCAGGCGCCCCCGGTAGTCCTGGACCACGCTCCGCCGGAACTGGCCGACGACCTGCGGGGGCAGGTAGCCCCGGCTGCCGGTCAGGTAGTTCGCGACCGTGTTCCGCACGGCCTCGATGGTGGCATCCGCCGCGCTCCGTTCGGGGACACGGCCACGCGAGACCAACTGCGCCCTGTTGTCCAGCTCCCGCCGGACCGCGGTCGGATCGCTCAGCCACGCGTGCGTGGTGGAAGCATCGCCGTCCTGCCGTGAGAGCGTGTCGAGGACCTGCTGCGGGTCACTCGCCACCAGCGAGTAGATCAGGCAGTAGCCATCGGCCGGAACCCTGAGCAGCCGGCCCCGCGGCATGCCCGGGCTCGATCGCTGCGCGCCGTCAACGTCACCCCGCACGCTCCAGCCGCCGGCCCCCTCCCCATCGGCGGCAGTCGGAACCTGGCTGGAGTCCCTGCCGGAGACCGACTCGAGCAAGAAGTCCAACTCGCCCGGGTGGACCCCTCCTTCACGGGGATCCTCGATGGGTTCCAGAGTGGACTCCGACTCGAACGACACCTGCCTGGGCGCCGTGTCGTGGTTCACCGCAGGCGCCACGCCGGACACGGGTGGCACGACCGGTGGCTCGGAGTGTCCCGGGTCGGCGTCCTGGCGCCGCGCCTGCGTTTGGCCGTCCGACCCCAGGTCGCCCGGCCCGGACGGCCGGTCGTGCCCGGTCTCCTCAGCGGTGGGTCGTGGCGTGGCCCTGGACACACCCTCCATGTCCACATCCGTCGACCGCTCGCCGTCCGCATCGTCCCGCCGCTGTTTCTTGGCCGGAGGCTGTCCGTCCGTTTCCTCCTCGCCCGCCGAAGCCTCGTCGAACAGCCCGTCCAGTCCCACGGACCGGGCGAAGTCCGCTGCCTCGTGCCACCCGTCCCCGGCTCCGTCCCCGGCCTCGTCCTGCGCCTGTCCCGCGGGTTCCGCGCGGTGGTCCATGGCCGGGTCCACATCGGCGGCGCGTGACTCGTCGCCGAACAAACCCGCCTTACGAAGATACTCACCGGGCGCCACACGGCCGAGGTAGGGAGTGAGGACAGCGGCGATCTGCCGGAGATGGTCGGACGTCAGGACGATCCGCTTACCCGCGGCCTTACGGGGATCGGCCATCGCACTGTACTCATCCGGGCCGAGCTCCTGCTCGGCCCGGGTGACCGGAGTGAGCAGCACCCGATCGTCGGACTCGTCGTCCAGCGGACCGTAGCCATGGAAGAGTTCGTGGACGGCGCCGGCAGGACCCGCACCGATGTACCAGTTCCGCTGCCGCATCTGGCCCTGGTCCGGCGAGCCGCCATGGAGCTGCACCACGGTGTCCGCCTGCTCGGGGGAGTCGACCCACTCCACCCTCAGCCGCAGCAGCGGATCGGGCCGTCGCGGGCCGGTGACCTCGTCGTGCTGCAGGACGGGAAGCCGGGGTTCACGGCCGTTGACCACTTCCTCCAACCCCCGCGACACCCCATCTTGGTACGCCGTGACCTGCTCCGCGCCCACGCCCTCCAGCGCCACCACATGCACCCGCCGCGTCAGCCGGATCGTGTCCTGCCCCAGCGTCTCCCCACGATGCCAGGCCCACGCATACCCGACCCCGATCCGCTCCCCCGAAGCGTCAGGCCGCCGCACCTCCCATGGTGCGTCGAACTCGACGAGCTCACCGTCGAAAACCCGCTCCACCTTACGCATCCCAGGACCGACCGGGGCGAACTCGAACGCCTGCGACCCCACACCACCGGCACCGAACGGACTCCACCGCTCACTCCTCACCTCCCCCGCGGCAAACGGCACACCCGCCGCGTGATCCTGCTCCTCGGACTGCCCCCAAGAACGCTCGGTCACCTCACCGGGCCGAGCAGACCCATCACCCAACGGCAACGAGAAGTCCGAACCGTGAAGGTCGCTTTGATCATCCGGCTCCGCGGGCAGATCCGCCGGGTGCAGCACGGCCCCGTCCACGGACTCCACACCGGCGCCACTCACCCCAGCGTCCTGGCCGCGGACACCGTCGTCCCGCCCAGACCCGGGCTCTGCCTGGCCACCGCCGAACGCCGGCCCCCTCAAGCCATCGACGGCACCGGCGGCCAAAGCGGCCCCCTCCACGCCGGACCGCTCAGCCTGCGACACCGCCAGCTCCACGCCGGAGTCTTCGACCCAGTCCGGCCCATGCGCGAACTCATCGATCTGGTCCGGCTCATCCGGCGATCGCCGCCGCTTGCCGAGAACCCCGGCGGCGCCACCGGCAGTGCCGGACACCGACCTCGGCCCCCCGGCTCCCCCGGCTCCCTCGGCTCCCGCCGGGGCTTCCCCGCGCGCCTCGACCAACAACTTCCCGAACTCCTCGTCGATCCTGGCGGCATGCTCCTCATCCCACAGGCGAGTGCCTCGCAGCCACTTGGACACCGTCGTCTGGGTAACGCCGAGCTTCTCGGCCACCCGCGCGTGCGACCCCAGCGCACGCGTCAGGGCTTCCAGCTGGGTCAGGGTCTTCTGGTACTTCTCGAGCGTGTCGGAGCCGATCACTTCGTCGGCCACAGCGCGGATCCGGCTGATCTGTTCCGCGTTCGGGGTCCCGCCCTTTACCCCGCCCCTTATCCAGCCACGCACCAACGCCGCATCGACGGACTCCCATCCGGCGTCGAGCCTCGCGGCCACGGCCACGTACCCGCCGCCGCCCAGCTCGCGCTGCATAAGCTTCAGGAGGATCTTGTAAGACAGGCTCTCGCTGGCCCGGCCCGCGGCAGCGTCATCCAGTCCGGACCGCACCATGCCACCCGGGCCCACCGGCGCACGGTTCTCCGGCCGCGCCCGCCACTCCTCGAGGAGCACCTTGGGGTCGAACCCAGGCCGCCCCTTCCCAGCAGGCCGCCCCTTCGCCTCCTCCACCAGCGCGTACAGCCCGTTGATCCGGCGGGCGTACTCGGATCCGACAACAGACCCCCTCTTCCAGGCCCACGCCGTCGACCGGCTGGCCCCGAATGCCCGGGCCACGGCACGGACGGACTTCAGCTGCAGATCCTTCTGCAGGGAGGCCAGGCGCTCCCGCAGGCGCTTCTGCTCCGCGGGCAGCTCCGCCGGGTGCGGCACGGCCCCGTCCACGGCGGACCGCTCAGCCGGCGACCCCGCCCGCTCCACGCCGGAGTCCCACCCGGACTCCACCTCGGCCAAGTCCAGCCCACGCGCGAACTCGCCGATCGGGTCCGGCTCATCCGGCTCCGCGGGCAGCTCCGCCGGGTGCGGCACGGCCCCGTCCACGGACTCCACACCGGCGCCACTCACCCCCGCGTCCTGGCCGCGGACACCCTCGTCCCGCCCAGACCCGGGCTCTGCCTGGCCACCGCCGAACGCCGGCCCCCTCAAGCCATCGACGGCACCGGCGGCCAAAGCGGCCCCATCCACGCCGGACCGCTCAGCCTGCGACACCGCCAGCTCCACGCCGGAGTCTTCGACCCAGTCCGGCCCATGCGCGAACTCATCGATCTGGTCCAGCTCATCCGGCGATCGCCGCCGCTTGCCGAGAACCCCGGCGGCGCCACCGGCAGTGCCGGACACCGACCTCGGCCCCCCGGCTCCCCCGGCTCCCTCGGCTCCCGCCGGGGCTTCCCCGCGCGCCTCGACCAACAACTTCCCGAACTCCTCGTCGATCCTGGCGGCATGCTCCTCATCCCACAGGCGAGTGCCTCGCAGCCAGTTGGACACCGTCGTCTGGGTAACGTGGAGCTTCTCGGCCACCCGCGCGTACTTCCCCAGCGCACGCGTCAGGGCTTCCAGCTGGGTCAGGGTCTTCTGGTACTTCTCGAGCGTGTCGGAGCCGATCACTTCGTCGGCCACAGCGCGGATCCGGCTGATCTGTTCCGCGTTCGGGGTCCCGCCCTTTACCCCGCCCCTTATCCAGCCACGCACCAACGCCGCATCGACGGACTCCCATCCGGCGTCGAGCCTCGCGGCCACGGCCACGTACCCGCCGCCGCCCAGCTCGCGCTGCATAAGCTTCAGGAGGATCTTGTAAGACAGGCTCTCGCTGGCCCGGCCCGCGGCAGCGTCATCCAGTCCGGACCGCACCATGCCACCCGGTCCGGACCGCACCGTGCCACCCGCGCCCACCGGCGCACGGTTCTCCGGCCGCGCCCGCCACTCCGCGAGGAGCACCTTGGGGTCGAACTCAGGCCGCCCCTTCGCCTCCTCCACCAGCGCGTACAGCCCGTTGATCCGGCGGGCGTACTCGGATCCGACAACAGACCCCCTCTTCCAGGCCCACGCCGTCGACCGGCTGGCCCCGAATGCCCGGGCCACGGCACGGACGGACTTCAGCTGCAGATCCTTCTGCAGGGAGGCCAGGCGCTCCCGCAGGCGCTCCTGCCCCGCCGGCAGCTCCGCCGGGTGCGGCACGGGCCCGCCCCCGGACTCCACACCGGCGTCGACAAACCGGGTGCCGTCGGCGGCGGGATCGGCCGCCACGGGCCTCGCCAGGCCATCCCCGTCCAACGCGCCGTCCGATTCGCTGAGAAACGGCCCGGCGAACCGATTCTCCGGCAACTGCTGCTCAGCCGACGCTCCGTCGCGGGACGGCAAAGCCGCGGGCTCCCGCTCCACCGCCCCGGCCCCGTCCACGCCGGACCGCTCAGCCTGCGACCCCGCCAGCTCCACGCCGGAGTCTTCGACCCCGTCCAGCCCACGCGCGAACTCGCCGATCTGGTCCGGCAGCAGATCCGCCAGGTTCGGCACGGCCCCGTCCACGGACTCCACACCGGCGCCACTCACCCCCGCGTCCTGGCCGCGGACACCCTCGTCCCGCCCAGACCCGGGCTCTGCCTGGCCACCTCCGAACGCCGGCCCCCTCAAGCCATCGACGGCACCGGCGGCCAAAGCGGCCCCATCCACGGCGGACCACTCAGCCGGCGACCCCGCCCGCTCCGCGCCGAAGTCCCACCCGGACTCCACCTCGGCCCAGTCCGGCTCATGCGCGAACTCATCGATCTGGTCCAGCTCATCCGGCGATCGCCGCCGCTTGCCGAGAACCCCGGCGGCGCCACCGGCAGTGCCGGACACCGACCTCGGCCCCCCGGCTCCCTCGGCTCCCTCGGCCGCGGGCTCCCGGTCCACCGCCCCGTCCTCCGTCCCCGAAGGCGACAAGCCCGACCAGCCCCACCCGTTCGCCCACTCCTCCTCGGCCGTGCCGGACCGCTCGCTGGGCGACACCGCCCGGGGATCCGGGCCGGAAGGCAGCCCGAACTCCGCTGCCCAAGGGTCCACCTCGTGCTCGCCGAACTCCTGCTCGCCGGACCGCTCGCCGTCCGCATCGTGCGGGGACTGCTGCACGGAGTCCGCCTCATCGAACCGCCGCACCCGCTCTCCTGTGACAAGCGCCTGTTCCGGGAAGGGGCTATCCGTCTCGTGCACCATCTCGTCCACCGGGGGGTAGCCCACTGGGGGCTCCTCTGCGGGCCGTGGCTGCTGGACGGCCGCAGTCTCGCCCTCCTGGGGCGCCACGGCCGGGGAGACACGCCTCGACGGGGAACGGCCGACGCCCGGCGACCGGCGCTCGTCGGCCGCCGACTCGATCCGGGAGGAGACGTTGTCCTGCCCCGTGGCGTCGGAGGGACGGAACCGCGCGCCGGAGCCCGCCGGGTCGGGTTCGCTCAGCGTGCTAAACCCGTCGAAGGGGTCCGCCAGGTCGAGAAGGCCGAGGTCCCGCTGCAGGGCCTTTTCCTCGGTATCCGCCGGGTCGGGTTCGCGCAGCGTGCTAAACCCGTCGAAGGGGTCCGCCAGGTCGAGAAGGCCGAGGGCCCGCTGCAGGGCCTTTTCCTCGGTACCGGCGGTCGGCCGCCATGCGTCGGCCGCCGGCGCCGTCTCGTCCAGCAGAACTTCGGCGAGGCTATGCAGCTCCGAGAGATTCGGGAGCACGTCGTCCATGGCTCCCAGCAAGTCCAGGTCACCGACCGGGAATGAGTGGTGGGCTTCCTCGGGACTCGCGGCACGCACCAACGACAGACGGACCAGCGCTCCGTCCCTCCGCGATCCCCGCGCGGATTGGCCGTATGCGTCGGTCAGCCCCGGCAGTCGGCTCCAGAACTCGTTGAGCTCGTTGTTGTCGGTGCCGGGCGGAACGACCAGGTGGATCCGCTTCGTGAAGTCCAGGCCCTGCTGCCCGTTGTCGAACAGCACGTGCCGGACAGCGAAAGGCAAGACCCATTCCCCGCGGGTGACCGCCTCGCCGACCGGCTCATGGCCGGGCCAGCTGCTGTACGGCTGCATCTGCGTGGGCCGGTAGGCGACATGATGGCCGTCCCGCACCAGGCCCTCCATACGGACCATATCGGCATCGCCGACCCAGTGGTAGGTGCCGCGGTCGTCCACCGCCCGGACCGTATTCGCGGCGATGCCCCCGTCGTGCGCCGACTCAACGGCCGCATCGCCGATCCAGTGGTAGGCGCCGGGGTCGTCCACCGCCCGGAGCGTGTCCGCGGCGATGGCCGCGTCGTGCGCCGACTCAACGGCGGACAGCACCTGTTGCGGATCCCACTCTTTGGGGAACATGACGTGGTGGCGCCCGTCTTGGTGCAGATGCCAATTGCGCGGGTCACTCCCCTCGCGGCTTCCCGGGCGCAGCGCGGGGTCGAGAAAGAAGACGCTGGCCTCCCACGTCTTGTTGTGATTCGTCCAGACACGCTCGATCATCAGGCCGTAGGAAATCTCCTGTGTCGCCCGATCCACCTTGGGCTCGTGGTATGCGCCGCTGCGGGCGCGGGGGTCGCCGTACCGGGCCACGTCCTCGACCCGCTGGCCAAAGACCGGGCCGATGTCCGGCCCGACTACCTGCGGCGGGGCCGCGTGGGCGGGGCCGGGCGTGTCGGGCTGGTCGTCGGAGGGACGGAATCCGGTGAACGTGCTGCTGTCTCCCGCCCACAGACCGAGTATCTCGCGGTCGCCGTCGTCGGCGCGGTCCCGGAAGAAGCCCGCGTGCGGCGGGCCGATGGCGAGTTCCCCCGTGATACGCACTCCGTCGTACTCACCGGTCCAGACATAGACGCCAGGCCTGCCCTCGACGGGGAGGACGTTGCCTTCCCGCAGGGCATGCAGGTAGGCCTGTTCAGCGGCGTAGACGGCGTGGTCCTCATCCCAGTGGGCGGGGAACATCATCTGACCGCGCTGCGGCTGCCTCTGCGGAACGTGCAGGTCGCCCGCGACGGTCCGCGAGCGGTCCGCGAGTTCCGGCCGCACCCGGAGCCCCGGGTACTCGGCGCGATAGGTCCCGTTGGGGTTGGCCGTCCCCTCCAGCGCGACCGGCCGCGGACGCCACGTCATGCCCTTGGGCGGCAGATGACCGCCGCCCCCGGCGCGAGGCTCGCCATACAACACGGCCGACCGGGTCTCCAGGGAGAAGTGGGCGCGAGTCGGCAGCCCGTCCACCCGGGGCCGCAGTGTGTCGGCGGTGGAGAACACCACCTGACCTCTGGACCGCAGAAGGGCCGTCCCCAGGGCAGCCTCGATGGCCGAACCGATCTGGCGCAGATGACGGGGGGCAATCCGCCTCCGGTGCAAGCCCGCGCCAACGACCAGGTGGTTCGCGTCCAGGATCGGGCGTCCCCTGTCGTCCACTTCGAAACCGGCCATCAGGGACTCGTCCTCATACACCGTGCGGTCGCCGTACCACGTGTTCTCGCGGTACTCGTCCGTCAGGCCCAGCAGGTGTCCCACCTCGTGGGCCAGGACATAGTCGTCTTCGGTGACCGGCCAGTTCTTGTGGTTCGCCCGGTCGTACTCGGCGTGCACCGTGACGGTGTGATGAGCGTCCTGGGCGCGGGTGACGAACTGCAGGTCGACGCGGAACAGGTCCCCGCTGGGAAGGCGGTGGCCGCCGTTGTACCGCTGTTGGACACCCTCCTGGGCCCGCCGAGCCACCTCGCCCAACTGGTCCTCGGTGACGGGCGCGCCGTCTACTCGGTCGAGGAATATGCGGACTACCGCGCGGGTTTCGAAGTCCCCCGCCGCAAGCCGGTACCGCCGCGTCTCGAAGCGCCTGATATGGAGCGAGCCCCCCCAGCGCCCGACCCACCGTCCCGTGCTGTCCGGCCGCACCTCGCTGCCCTGGAGTTGCCCCTCAGCCCATTCGATGCTTTGAGTGTCCGGGTTCCAGACCCCCGTACGATCTTCGACCTGGTCGTAGACGCTGAGGACGGCCTCCGGGGCGATGGAGCCGAGGAAGACCACCTCTTGTTCCTCGGGCCGGGGGTGGGCCCACGTGTCCGGGATGAGGCCGGCCTGCTGCTGCCTGCGGAGCGTGGCTCCGACATCGACACCGACGGATTCGGCGTTCCAGGCCGGATCGATCTCGTAGCGGTAGCGATCGGCGCCGCGGGGATTCCGGGTGGTCGAGACGAAAGGCGCGGATCCGCCCCCCTCCACCCAGCCCAGCAGATCCACCCAGTCCAGCAGACGGGGGGCCACGTCGGCGCCACCGGACTGGAATCCGTTCCAAAAGACCAGCTCCGGAATCTCCGACTCGCCGGAGAAACGGAACAGCCGTTCGCCGACGATGCCGGCTACCACATAGGAGCGATCGTCCGGGTCAAGGAGGGAAAGATCCATGGAGGTCGGAGAGTGGCGATCCCCCGCCAGCCAGACGACGCGCCCGCGCGTCGGATCCCAGAAACCCGTACGATCTCCGACCTGGTCGTAGACGCTGCGGACGGCCTCCGGGGCGATGGAGCCGAGGAAGACCACCTCTTGTTCCTCGGGCCGGGGGTGGGCCCACGTGTCCGGGATGAGGCCGGCCTGCTGCTGCCTGCGGAGCGTGGCTCCGACATCGACACCGACGGATTCGGCGTTCCAGGCCGGATCGATCTCGTAGCGGTAGCGATCGGCGCCGCGGGGATTCCGGGTGGTCGAGACGAAAGGCGCGGATCCGCCCCCCTCCACCCAGCCCAGCAGATCCACCCAGTCCAGCAGACGGGGGGCCACGTCGGCGCCACCGGACTGGAATCCGTTCCAAAAGACCAGCTCCGGAATCTCCGACTCGCCGGAGAAACGGAACAGCCGTTCGCCGACGATGCCGGCTACCACATAGGAGCGATCGTCCGGGTCAAGGAGGGAAAGATCCATGCGGGTCGGAGAGTGGCGAACCCCCGGCAGCCAGTCGACGTGCTCGCCGGACCGCTCGCCGTCCGCATCGTCCCGCCGCTGTTTCTTGGCCGGAGGCTGTCCGTCCGTTTCCTCCTCGCCCGCCGAAGCCTCGTCGAACAGCCCGTCCAGTCCCACGGACCGGGCGAAGTCCGCTGCCCCGAGCAACCCGCCCCAGTCTCCGTCCCCGGCCTCGTCCTGCGCCTGTCCCGCGGGTTCCGCGCTGTGGTCCATGGCCGGGTCCACATCGGCGGCGCGTGACTCGTCGCCGAACAAACCCGCCTTACGAAGATACTCACCGGGCGCCACACGGCCGAGGTAGGGAGTGAGGACAGCGGCGATCTGCCGGAGATGGTCGGACGTCAGGACGATCCGCTTACCCGCGGCCTTACGGGGATCGGCCATCGCACTGTACTCATCCGGGCCGAGCTCCTGCTCGGCCCGGGTGACCGGAGTGAGCAGCACCCGATCGTCGGACTCGTCGTCCAGCGGACCGTAGCCATGGAAGAGTTCGTGGACGGCGCCGGCAGGACCCGCACCGATGTACCAGTTCCGCTGCCGCATCTGGCCCTGGTCCGGCGAGCCGCCATGGAGCTGCACCACGGTGTCCGCCTGCTCGGGGGAGTCGACCCACTCCACCCCCAGCCGCAGCAGCGGATCGGGCAGTCTCGGGCCGGTGACCTCGTCGTGCTGCAGGACGGGAAGCCGGGGTTCACGGCCGTTGACCACCTCCTCCAACCCCCGCGACACCTCACCTTGCAACGCCGTGACCTGCTCCGCGCCCACGCCCTCCAGCGCCACCACATGCACCCGCCGCGTCAGCCGGATCGTGTCCTGCCCCAGCGTCTCCCCACGATGCCAGGCCCACGCATACCCGACCCCGATCCGCTCCCCCGAAGCGTCAGGCCGCCGCACCTCCCACGGTGCGTCGAACTCGACGAGCTCACCGTCGAAAACCCGCTCCACCTTACGCATCCCAGGACCGACCGGGGCGAACTCAAACGCCTGCGACCCCACACCACCGGCACCGAACGGACTCCACCGCTCACTCCTCACCTCCCCCGCAGCAAACAGCAACCGCCCGAACTCCGCGTCGATCCTGTCGGCAAGCTTCCCATCCACCAGGTGAGTGCCTCGCAGCCAGGAGTACACCGCCCGCCCGCTGACGCCGAGCAGCGTGGCCACCCGCGCGTGCTTCCCCAGCTCACGCGTCAGGGCATTCAGCTGGGTCAGGGTCTTCTGGTAAGCCTCGAGCTTGTCGGACCCGACCACTTCGACGGCCACAGCGCGGATCCGGCTGATCTGTTCTAGGTCCGGGGTCACCCCCTCCTCTACCTCGTCCTTTACCTTGACCTTTGTCCAGCCACCCACCAACGCCGCATCGAAGCGCTCCCCTCCGGCACTGAGCCTCGCGGCCACGTCCCCGTACCCGTAACCGCCCAGCTTGCGATGCAGGAGCTTCAGGAGGATCTTGTAGGACAGGATCTCGCTGGCCCGGCCCGCGGCAGCGTCATCCGGTCCGGACCGCACCGTGCCACCCGGGCCCACCGGCGCGCCCGCGGCAGTGTCATCCGATCCGGACCGCACCGTGCCACCCGGGCCCACCGACGCACGGTTCTCCGGCCGCACCTTCCACTCCCTGAGGTGCGCCTTGAGGTGCGCCTTGAGGTCGAGCCCAGACAGCCCCTTCTCCTTCGCCTTCGCCACCAGCGCGTGCATCTCGTTGATCCGGCGGGTGTACTCGGGGTTGATAGCAATTTCCTTATTCTTCCAGAACCACACCCTCCCCCTGTTGGCCCCGAGGGCCTGGGACATGGCACTGTCGGACAACCCCAGATCCTTCTGCAGGGAGGCCAGGCGCTCCCGCAGGCGCTTCTGCTCCGCCGGCCCGCTAACCGCGCGGGGCTCGGCGTCGCGGTGCTCGGCGACCGCGGCACGGATCAGCATGTGCGGGACGTCGAGGTCAGGCCTCGCCGGCTCCGCCTCGCTGGCAGGCTCCGGCAGCAGCTCCGCCAGGTTCGGCACGGCCCCGTCCCCGGACTCCACACCGGCGTCGACAAACCGGGTGCCGTCGGCGGCGGGATCGGCCGCCACGGGCCTCGCCAGGCCATCCCCGTCCAACGCGCCGTCCGATTCGCTGAGAAACGGCCCGTCGAACCGATTCTCCGACAACTGCTGCTCAGCCAACGCTCCGTCGCGGGACGGCAAAGCCGCGGGCTCCCGCTCCACCGCCCCGGCCCCATCCACGCCGGACCGCTCAGCCGGCGACCCCGCCCGCTCCACGCCGGAGTCTTCGACCCACTCCAGCCCATGCGCGACCTCATCGATCTGGTCCGGCTCATCCGGCGATCGCCGCCGCTTGCCGAGAACCCCCGCGGCGCCGCCGGCAGCGCCGGACACCGACCTCGGCCCCCCGGCTCCCCCGGCTCCCCCGGCTCCCTCGGCTCCCGCCGGGGCTTCCCCGCGCGCCTCGACCGGCAACCGCCGCCCGAACTCCGCGTCGATCCTGGCGGCAAGCTCTTCATCCACCAGGTAATAGCCTCGCAGCAAGCGGGACACCTTCAGCTTGGGGAAGTCGAGCAGCTTGTCCGCCTCCGCGTCCGACCCCAGCGCATGCGACAGGTCTTCCAGCTGCCTCAGGGTCTTCTGGTAATCCTCGAGCTTGTCGGAGCCGACCTCTTCGATGGCCACTTCGCGGATCCGGTCGATCCATTCCAGGTCCGGGGTCACCCTGACCTTTACCCTGACCTTTGCCCTGACCCCTGCCCAGTCACGCACCACCGCCGCATCGACGCGCTTCCCTCCGGCGCTGAGCTTCGCGGCCACGGGATCGTACCCGCGACCGCCCAGCGTGCGCTGCAGGAGCCTCAGAAGGATCTTGTAGGACGGGATCTCGCTGGCCCGGTCCGCGGCAGCGTCATCCGGTCCGGACCACAGCATGCCACGACCGCCCACCCGCGCACGGTTCTCCGGCCGCGCCTGCCACGCCGCGAGGAACGCCTTGCGGTCGAACCCAGGCAGCCCCTTCTCCTTCGCCTTCGCCACCAGCGCGTGCATCCCGTTGATCCGGCTGGCGAACACGTCTCCGATAACAATCTTCTTATTCTTCCAGGCCCACACCCTCTCCCTGTTGGCCCCGAGGGCCTGGGACATGGCACTGTCGGACAACCCCAGATCCTTCTGCAGGGAGGCCAGGCGCTCCCGCAGGCCCTTCTGCTCCGCCGGCCCGCTAACCGCGCGGGACTCGGCGTCGCGGTGCTCGGCGCCCGCGGCACTATTCAGCAAGTGCGGGACGTCGAGGTCAGGCCTCGCCGGCTCCGCCTCGCTGGCAGGCTCCGGCAGCAACTCCGCCAGGTTCGGCAGGGCCCCGTCCCCGGACTCCACACCGGCGCCACTCACCCCCGCGTCCTGGCCGCGGACACCGTCATCCCACCCAGATCCGGGCTCTGCCCGGCCACCACCGAACTCCGGCCCCCTCAAGCCATCGACGGCACCGGCGGCCAAAGCAGCCCCATCCACGCCGGACCACTCAGCCTGCGACCCCTCCCGCTCCACGCCGGAGTCCCACCCGGACTCCACCTCGGCCAAGTCCAGCCCACGCACGAACTCGCCGATCTGGTCCGGCTCATCCAGCGATCGCAGCCGCTTGCCGAGAACCCCGGCGGCGCCACCGGCAGCGCCGGACACCGACCTCGGCCCCCCGGCTCCCTCGGCCGCGGGCTCCCGGTCCACCGCCCCGTCCTCCGTCCCCGAAGGCGACAAGCCCGACCAGCCCCACCCGTTCGCCCACTCCTCCTCGGCCATGCCGGACCGCTCGCTGGGCGACACCGCCCGGGAATCCGGGCTGGAAGGCAGCCCGAACTCCGCTGCCCAGGGGTCCACCTCGTGCTCGCCGAACTCCTGCTCGCCGGACCGCTCGCTGGGCGACACCGCCCGGGAATCCGGGCTGGAAGGCAGCCCGAACTCCGCTGCCGAGAGGTTCACCTCGTGCTCGCCGAACTCCTGCTCGCCGGACCGCTCGCCGTCCGCATCGTCCCGCCGCTGTTTCTTGGCCGGAGGCTGTCCGTCCGTTTCCTCCTCGCCCGCCGAAGCCTCGTCGAGCATCCCGTCCAGTCCCACGGACTGGGCGAAGTCCGCTGCCTCGTGCCACCCGTCCCCGGCTCCGTCCCCGGCCTCGTCCTGCGCCTGTCCCGCGGGTTCCGCGCGGTGGTCCATGGCCGGGTCCACATCGGCGGCGCGTGACTCGTCGCCGAACAAACCCGCCTTACGAAGATACTCACCGGGCGCCACACGGCCGAGGTAGGGAGTGAGGACAGCGGCGATCTGCCGGAGATGGTCGGACGTCAGGACGATCCGCTTACCCGCGGCCTTACGGGGATCGGCCATCGCACTGTACTCATCCGGGCCGAGCTCCTGCTCGGCCCGGGTGACCGGAGTGAGCAGCACCCGATCGTCGGACTCGTCGTCCAGCGGACCGTAGCCATGGAAGAGTTCGTGGACGGCGCCGGCAGGACCCGCACCGATGTACCAGTTCCGCTGCCGCATCTGGCCCTGGTCCGGCGAGCCGCCATGGAGCTGCACCACGGTGTCCGCCTGCTCGGGGGAGTCGACCCACTCCACCCTCAGCCGCAGCAGCGGATCGGGCCGTCGCGGGCCGGTGACCTCGTCGTGCTGCAGGACGGGAAGCCGGGGTTCACGGCCGTTGACCACTTCCTCCAACCCCCGCGACACCCCATCTTGGTACGCCGTGACCTGCTCCGCGCCCACGCCCTCCAGCGCCACCACATGCACCCGCCGCGTCAGCCGGATCGTGTCCTGCCCCAGCGTCTCCCCACGATGCCAGGCCCACGCATACCCGACCTGGTCCCGCTCCCCCGAAGCGGCAGGCTGCCGCACCTCCCACGGTGCGTCGAACTCGACGCGCTCACCGTCGAAAACCCGCTCCACCTTACGCATCCCAGGACCGGCCGGGGTGAACTCGAACGCCTGCGACCCCACACCACCGGCACCGAACGGACTCCACCGCTCACTCCTCACCTCCCCCGCAGCAAACGGCACACCCGGCAACCGCCCACCCGCACTCCCCGGGCCCCCAGGCACCACCGCAGAATCCACCGCAGAATCCACGGCAGATTCCACAACCGCGGGCGCGACCGCAGCGGCCTCGCCCCGGACCGACCGACCGGAAGAATCAGCAGGCACGGCAGTGCCACCACCGGCCCCCGAACCATCGAGCCGCGCCCCAGGCCGGCCCCCACCAGCGACACCCACGGGCCCCGCCCCGCCCGTGGACTGCTCCACCGCACCCACAAAGCCAGAAACCGCCTCCGCGGACGTCACAAAAGCCGCCGGGGCCCCCGCCACCGTCCCCGCAGGACCCTCCGCCGACTCACCGACAACGACACCATCACCGTCGTACGCACGGCCCTCACCCACAGCCGGATCCCCAGAAGCGGTCCCCACCAGCCCTGACACGGACGCGGGACCAACCGCGGGCGCAGCCTGCGAAACGACCGCACCAGAGCGCGGCACCTCAGCCCGGACCACACCGGCACCAGACACCGCAGCCCCCGCAACAGGCCCGGCAGCCGTTACCGGAAGACCCCCAGCAGCCGGAACCCCCACCACACCCGCGGCAACACCGTCACCCGCGCCCTCAGCCCCCACCACACCAGGGCCCGCACCCTCAACAACGCCCTCACCCCGCCCGGCAACAGCACGCGCCTGCCCACTACCGGCATCCGCCACACCACTCGCCGAACCCACACCAGCCACACCCGACAAACCCTCACCGCTACCAGAACGCGATGCCGCCCCCTCAACAGGCCCCATAACAGCCCCCCGCACACCGGGCCCGCCCACCACAGGAACCGGGAAAGCAGCACCAGCGATCCGCTGCTCCAAAACTTCGCCCGGACCAACTCCCGCTTCAGAACGCCCCATGCCCGAAACACCCACGGACACAGTCCCCGTCAGCGACTCCGAACCGGCCCCACCATCACCAACCCCGCCATCGTGGACACCACCCACGAAACCACCAGCCGCACCACGGCCGTCCTGCCCCTCCGCGAACTCCGGACCCACCCCGGTGTTCATCACACCATCCATGACAGGCGGGGTCTTGACCACGAAATTGCTGTTGATCCACGTACCCGACGCCACCGCACCCGAGTGCAGCCCATGCGAGCTCACACCGCTGAGGGACGCGCCGGTGAACGTCGACCAGGAAGTGGACCACCCACCATAGAAAAGCCCATTTCCCACGAACTCCGCCAACGCCTCCGAACCGCCCTCGGCAAGAGAACTGCTCGCCACTCCCGGATGCGCATGCGCATGCGCATGCCCCTCCAACCCCACACCATCCCCACCACCAGGCAACCGTTTGACACCGGCCGCCTCCGTCCTGGCAACGGTCTTCGCAACAACATCACCGGCGAAATCCTTCACCGGCGCCCCGCGCTTGAAAGCCTTCTTCGCCGCGTCAGTGGCGCCCTGCAACAAACCAGCCAGAGGGTGGTGGACAGCCCCCATGATCCCGCCGATCAGCCCGTCCTGCGCGATCTGCTTCCAGTCGAAACCCTTCGGACTCAACGCGCCAGACGTGAAAGCGATCATGCCCAGACGCACCGCGAACGTCTCGAAAGCCTCCTCGAACGCCTCACTCACCGCCGGCAGCGCATGCCGCTGAAGCGCAGCCATAATCACCAAGATCGCAGCACGACTACGGGCCCTTGCCACAGCCGCCCGACCCAAAGCCGCCCCACCACTGAACATGGACAACGCAAAGGCAACAGCCAACTCGATCAGAAGCCGGATCACCTCAGCAATGATCTGCCACTTGGACTCCAGGATCTGATACGAAGCCCTCACCCGGTCATCGGCAATTCCGTCCAGATCCGCCGAGAACTTCCTCAGGTAACCAGTCCCCCCGCCGTCCACGAACGTACCCATCGCACGGACATAATCCTGCCCGACCTGAGCCGGCAACGACCTCGCAGCACCCGCAACAGACTGCTCGATGAGATCGGACAACTCATCCAGATTCCTCGCCAACCGCCGGTACGACACATGACTGGCACCAGCCAGATCCTCATTCGCCTGCAACAAACGCTCACCAATGAGAACGAAAAGCATGTTGTTCACCAACGGAGAGGCCTTGATCGCCATAAAAAAGTCACTTCTTCGTATTCATTTCGCGGGTTTTCAAATTTTGTGGTGGCTGAGGCGGCGGGGAGCTCGCACGAGTGGTTGCACAACGTGACCGCAGGTGCTGGTTCTCGCGGTTGTGGAAGCCGAACGCATTACGCCCTCCGAGCTTGATCACGCCGTTGTTCCCTGCACCGGCGGCGCTGGTGACGTCAGGAGTGAGGCACACCTCGGTGCCGTTCCCGCCACTGGTCACGGTCTCGGCGAGGGTGCCGAGTCCGGGCAGGTGGGCGCGGTCGGTGACGTGAGCGTGCAAGCGGTGGTGGGTGACGGAGATCGCGGAGCGGTCTGGATGAGTGCGAGTGTGCGTGACAGCGAGGTGGAGCAGGTCACGCAGCGGTTCCTTGGCCCGCCAGCCGGTTCAGATCTGCCATCCGTAAGTCCCGTCTGCGTCAACTCGTCTTTCGCCAGGGTGTATTGGCCGTGGGTGAGGTCATCCTCGTTGCGGCGCAGCAGCTCGCAGACGGTACAGACGACGGCGCCCCCTGCGTGCGCTTCACGGCCGGGGCATCCGCCCCGGCCGCCCTCACGCTGAGTGGCTCAATCCGACTCCGACGACCACCCAGCGTGTTCAGCGGCGATGTCCCGTATCGCCGGAGGCAGCGCCGGCCTGACGAATCGCATCGAGGTTCCCTGCCTGCGTGCGCGTGATGTTGTCCGCATTCGCGACAGTGCCGTTGGTGATACCGGCGACCGCGTCCGCCACCGCCGCCGTGACAGTCGTCACCCCACTGTCCTGCTTAGCCACATCCTTCTTAACCGACCGGGCGTAACTGTCGTTCTGTCCCTCCCAGCCGACCGTTTCGCTCACGCCGGCGCGGAAGTCATCCAGCATCTGACGCGCTGCCTTCTCGATCTGGTTGAGGACGGCCGCCGCTCCGCGGACCTCGTCCGCGTTCGCGATGTAGGTGTTGCCATCAGACATCGTGCTCGTCCTCCGTGTCCTCGCCGATCTCGTCGCGCAGCCGGTTCCTGGTGTGGCGGCCGGCCACGGCCTGCGGCTCCTCCTGGACGGAGGGCCCGAAAATCGCAGCCCAGTCGATGTCCACCCCGGTCAGTTCGGGCGCCGTGGCGCTCGGCTGGGTGAAGGGCTGGAACGTCTCCATCACGTGCCGGGACATCTGTGTCCGGGCCCTTTCCGCCGCCTCCAGCACACTGCCGGCGAGTTCGCCCGCCGACATGTTCCGGTATTTGCCTTCCAGGAACCTCAGTGCTGTCAACTCCCCCTGATGTCCCACCGTGACCTCCACCGCCCGGTCCCTGGAGCGCACGGTGAACGAGGCGTCGCGCAGTTCCGTCTCGGCCTTCGCGACTGCTTCCTGGGTGGCTTCGAGTTCGGCCATGGCTTGGGCCAGCCTTTCCTCGATCGACGCTGACGGCGCCACCGGCTCCTGAGCCGCGTCGTCGCCGCTGCCCTTTCCCTTGTTCATCGTCCGATCACCGCCGGAGCGCCTCCTTCATCCGTGCCCCACACGTCCTCTTCCTCCTGTGTCCAGTTGGCCCGTTCGCGGGCGCCCGATTCGGTGGCCTGGCCGCCTTGACCATGAGGAGTGCCCGTCGCACTGTAAGGAGATGACGTGGTGACGGGCCGTCCGGCCCGGGTGAAGACCACGTCCTCTTCCTCGTCGGCCCCCGCGGCACGCGACCGCGACTTCGACCTGCGCAGGCTGGCGCCGTCGCTGTCGCTCAGCACATTGCGGACGCGTTCGTTGTTCGATCCCTGGCCTCCGCCCATGCCACCCATGCCACCCATGCCGCCCATTGCACCCATGCCCCCCATGCCACCCATCGCCATGGGGTTCAACGGCACTCCGCCGCCGGCCGCATTCGCCGTGGAGGCGGTCGAGCCGCTGGTGGGTGCGCCAAGCACGCCTCCGGTGTACGGGGTGCTGTCGTACTCCTCGAAGGAGCTGCCGCCGGCGCTCTTCAGGCCACTGTTGTCCGAGGACAGGACTGAGGCTGCAGACCCGCCGGAGGTGTGGGCTGGAACGCTGGAGAGATCGGACAGGCTGACGGTGGACCTGCCGCCGGCAGGCAGTGACGCGCTACCGACGGTGCTGCTGCCGCCGGGTGTGCCGTTGAGGTGCGTGGTGGTGACCGAGCCGTCCGGCTGAGTGGTGGTGACCGCACCACCGGAACCTATGGTCTGCACGGTCCCGTCCGGGAACTTCGTGGTCACCGAACCATCCGGGTTCAACAACGACGTACTACCGTCCGCATTCGTCACCGCCATACCCGGATCGACGGTACTGCTGCTCGTCACCCCGCCCGGCGACGTCGTCGTGACCGCACCGGTGACCGGATCCACCGTCTGCGTCGACCCGTCAGCGAAGTGCGTCGCCAGCGACCCACCAGGGTTCAACGACGTCGTACCGCCACTCGGCGTGGTGAGCGAACCCACCGACGGATTCAGCTGCGACGAGACGACCGAGCCATCCGGCTGAGTGGTGGCGACCGCACCACCGGAACCTATGGTCTGCACGGTCCCGTCCGGGAACTTCGTGGTCACCGAACCATCCGGGTTCAACAACGACGTACTACCGTCCGCATTCGTCACCGCCATACCCGGATCGACGGTACTGCTGCTCGTCACCCCGCCCGGCGACGTCGTCGTGACCGCACCGGTGACCGGATCCACCGTCTGCGTCGACCCGTCAGCGAAGTGCGTCGCCAGCGACCCACCAGGGTTCAACGACGTCGTACCGCCACTCGGCGTGGTGAGCGAACCCACCGACGGATTCAGCTGCGACGAGACGACCGAGCCATCCGGCTGAGTGGTGGCGACCGCACCACCGGAACCTATGGTCTGCACGGTCCCGTCCGGGAACTTCGTGGTCACCGAACCATCCGGGTTCAACAACGACGTACTACCGTCCGCATTCGTCACCGCCATACCCGGATCGACGGTACTGCTGCTCGTCACCCCGCCCGGCGACGTCGTCGTGACCGCACCGGTGACCGGATCCACCGTCTGCGTCGACCCGTCAGCGAAGTGCGTCGCCAGCGACCCACCAGGGTTCAACGACGTCGTACCGCCACTCGGCGTGGTGAGCGAACCCACCGACGGATTCAGCTGCGACGAGACGACCGAGCCATCCGGCTGAGTGGTGGCGACCGCCCCACCGGAACCTATGGTCTGCACGGTCCCGTCCGGGAACGTCGTGGTCACCGAACCATCCGGGTTCAACAACGACGTACTACCGTCCGCATTCGTCACCGCCATACCCGGATCGACGGTACTGCTCTTCGTCCTGCCGTCCCGGGATGTGGTGGTCAGTTTCCCGGTGGCCGGGTTGAGGAGGCTGAAGCCGCCATCGGGAAAAGTGGTGGCCAGCGACCCATCAGGGTTCAACGTGGTCGTACCGCCGCTCGGCGTGGTCAGCGAACTCACCGACGGGTTCAGCTGCGACGAAATGACCGAACCATCCGGCTGAGTAGTGGTGCCCGCCCCACCGGAACCTGTGGTCTGGACGGTCCCGTTCGGGAACGTCGTGGTCACCGAACCGTCCGGGTTCAACAACGACGTACTACCGTCCGCATTCGTCACTGCCGACCCCGGATCGACAGTGCCGCTACTCATCACCCCGCCCGGCGTGGTCAGCGAACTCACCGACGGGTTCAGCTGCGACGAAGTGACCGAACCATCCGGCTGAGTAGTGGTGCCCGCCCCACCGGAACCTGTGGTCTGGACGGCTCCGGTGTCGGCGTTGAGGTTCTGGAGGTCTCCTCCCAGCCCGGCGCCAGCGCTGTTCAGACCGCTGTTCAGACCGCTGTTCAGACCGCTGTTCAGAGCGGTCATGCCGTCACTCATGCCGGCCATGCCGTCGTTGATGCCGTTGCTCATGCCGGCCATGCCGTCGTTGATGTTGTTGTTCAGATCGGTCATGCCGTCGTTGATGTTGTTGTTCAGGTCAGTGAGTGCCTTGCCGAGGCTCTCGGTGGTGCCGTCGACAGCCCCCGACTGCGCCAGAGGGCTGGTGTCACTGGTCGTCAGTGGCTGGGCCAGGATCTCGGACTCCGCAAGCCAATGATTGTTGAGCTCGCGCAGCGCCTTCCTGGCACCCGGGTCTGCCGTGTCGGCGGTGTGAGCCGCCCACCGCTTGACCGCTTCGTCGGCGATCTTCGTCCAGCTGTCAGGATTCGAGAGGTCCCCGTAGCTGGGATGGGTCTGCAGGAAGGCGCCAGTGGTGGTGTACTTGGTGCTAGCTGGTTCCCAGGTCGTCTCGCGCCCAGCAGTGATCATTGTAGCCAAGACCTCATGCTTGTTGACCTGCGTGATGTTGTTCTGGAACAACCACTGTTGCAGTTCGTCCAGCACGTCCACCAACCACCGGTGCGGGATGTGCTTGGCCCCCTCGGCCCAACTGTCCCACGTTCCCCGCAGGCTGTCGGCGGTGTAGTACAGCCACTGCTGGCCAGCCGCCAACGCACTGCCGAACCTGGAACTGGGCGTGTAACCGTCGACCGTGGAACCTCCGGCCCTGTAGCCCCTGCCACCGAGCTGGTGCACATAGCCTTCGTAGTTCTTGTGCAACTGGAGAATCAGCGACCTGAACACCTCGGCCGCCTGCCCCTTCCACGCGGCCTGCTCCTCGCCCAGGGACTCCTCCCACTGACCCAACGTGCTGGAACGGTCTTCGAAGAACTTCTTCGCCCGGTCGAACGCCTGGGCCATCCGCTCGAACGACTTGAGATCGACGACGTCCGTCGTCGCCACACTCAGTCCGTTGGTTACGGGGAAGTCGCTGGTGGTGTGCTCCGCGAGCAACGTGTCGAGGGCTGCCCTACTTCCCGCGATGTACTGCGCGATCGTGCTGGTCTCGGACGCCCAGGGCCCGGTGGAACCGGTAAGACCGTCCTTGGGCATCCCATCGAAATGGATCTTCGTCCGCACCATCTTCACGCCGTCGTGCTGGCCGTCCCCGCCGGAGGTGTAGAACACGAGGTCGTAGTCATCGCCCTCGATGGCCCCCATGCCCATCTCTTTGAGATTTACCGGCTGCATCTTCATGTGCTCGAAATCGACATGGAAGAGCTGGTTCTTCGTCGGATCGAAAAGCGTGTCCCTGCTGGGCACGGGATATCCGGTGAACTGTTTTACCGCCAGGGCCCAGAGGTCGGTTTCAGTCACAGCGGTGCGCTCCGCGGGGTAGGGAGGGGGATGGGGGGGGCATACGCCGGGCTAGGGCGTGGAACTGCCCGATCCGGCTGTCGACCTGCGAGACATGGCTACGGAACACCGAAGGCCCCAGCCTCGCCCCGCGGGCGCCACCGGCCGCGCCACGGTCAGGTCCTGACGGGTACTTCGTGATGCCGGTCGGAGCGGACTCCAGGGCATGCATGCCGTTACGGGTCGCCTGTGCGCCAGACCCCTGTCCATCGCCTGACACAGAGCTGCTCCTTGTTCGGCGGTCACTCGGAGGATCGGCAGAAGGCTAGGGCCCGATCGTGGTGAAAGCGCTCACGGTTGAGGAACTTCTGAGCTATCGGCCCTCGAACTCTGCCCCTTCGTACACCGCGCCACGCCTCCTGCCCCCGTCACCCGGCGGCCGGCGACGCAGACCCGGTCAGGTTCCCGGGGCCCTCCCCGCGGGCGACGGGGGACCGGCCCGACCCTCCGGAGGTGTTTCCGCAGGCCGGAGGCGTGATCGTGGCGCTGCCACCGCCCTCGGCCACTCCGGGGTCCAGGTCCGGTCCCGACGGCAGCATGGACAGCAACGGCGAGGGCAGCGCCGCCACATCCGAGTCCGCGTACCCGTGGTGTCACGAAGTCGTGGCGGTACCCGAAACAGCACTGGCACCAGCACCAGCACCCGAAACAGCACCGGCACCGGCACCAGCACTCGAAGCACTGTCGAGGTTCGAAAAGACGTCGAGGAGTTCCTGTGCTTTGATGCCGGCCAAGCTCTCCTGCTGCGTCTTCAACAGGGTCTTGATGGTCTCCCTCAGGTCACTGTCGATGTTCTTGAACAGAGACTGCTGCGCGGAGAAAAACTCGTCGATCCCCTTCGCTGCGCTGGTGACCGCATCGATCAGGGCCTTGCCCTGTGGCTCGGCGTCCGTGTTCAGGCCACCGATGACCAGGAACTTGTTGCGGCCCACCTCGTCATCGCTACTGTCATAGCCCGCGACGGCACTGTGGACGGATTTGACGTCGGAGTCGTCCTCACGAATGCGCTTCAGAGCGTCGATGAAGTCGGCCACGTCGTTGTCGACGAAGGTCTGCAGGCCGTTGGCGTCGAGGTGGGTCAGATCTGCCACCGTTTATCTCCTGAATCTGCCGTGCGCCGTAGGGCGCTTACCGGACGACACATGGCGGAACGAAGGGCCCGGTCCGCCGCTCAGCGGCCGATCGTGACCTCGGACCACATCTGGGACAGCGAGTTCTCGCTGTACTTGTAGTTGCCGGAGATCTCCGTCAGCAGCACAGCGAGCGTCTGTTGTTCGCCTCCCGACGGAGCTTCATGGCTTCGGGCTCCTGGTCGTCGAGGCGCATCAGATCTGCCACCACTTGTCTGGTGGTCCGTTGGGCGCCGTCCGGCGGTCTACCGGACGGCGCACAACGGAGCGAAGGGCCCGGTCCGCCGCTCAGCGGCCGATCGTGACCTCGGACCACATCTGGGACAGCGAGTTCTCGCTGTACTTGTAGTTGCCGGAGATGTCCGTCAGCAGGACGGCGTGGGAGGTGAGCAGCTGCTCCATGTTGTGGACCGCCTGGTCCCAGGCGGTCTGCTTCTGCCGGTAGACGTCGGCGTCGGAGCCGTACCAGGTCTTCTTCAGCTCACCGAGTTCCGCCTCCAGGTTCGACAGGGTGGTGGCGATCGCCTTGGTCTGGCTGACCATGTCGTCGGCGCCGTTCTGCATGCTGGAGTAGGCAACGAAGATGTTGCCGTCGGTAAGGTCACTCATCACAGGTCTCGTCTCGGTCGTCGGATACGGGAGGGAAGTGGGGCCGTGCTTCGCAGGTCATCGGTCAGGAACGAGTCAACTGAAGATCGTTGGCTGATCTCGGCCGCGTCGGCTCAGTCGCGTCGGATCGCACGGTGGCGACCGGTCGTGGCCGGTTGATCTTCACGATCGAGTGACCTGCGAAGTACGAGGCCAGGCGGGATCAGGCCCCGGCGAGCGTCTGGAAGGCCGCGTCCGAGGCGCCGGAGGCCTGGGTGATGGCATCGCCCGCGGCCGTCTGCGTCTGCTGGTGCTCAATGAGGCTCTGGTTGAGCTTCTCAATCATGTCCTGCAGGTTGCGCTGAATGACACCGCACTGCTCGTCCCACTTGACGAGCAGCTGTCCGAACTGGCCGCCATCGCTGCCCTGGTAGCCCCGGGCGACATCGCCGCGGGTACTGTCCACGTCCTGACGGGACTTCGTGATGCCGGTCAGAGCGGACTCCAGCGCATGGATACCGTTCCGGGTCGCCTGTGCGCTTGACCGCTGTCCATCGCCTGCCATAGTCCTGCTCCTTGGTTGGTGGGGTACCCGGCGGGCGCTTGACCACCGTCGCCTGGTCGGTGGGTCGCCCGGCGGACGCTGACCCACTGTCGTCGCCAGCCGTCGTGCCACTGCGTGGCCAGTGGGTCGCTCGGAGGATCGACAGAATGCTAGGGCCCAGTCGACTTGAAAGCGCCCACGGTTGAGGAACTTCTGAGCTATCGGCCCCTCGAACTCTGCCCCTTCGTACACAGCGCCACGCCACGCCTCCTGCCCCCGTCACCCGGCAGCCGGCGACGCAGACCCAGTCAGGTTCCCGGGGCCCTCCCCGCGGGCGACGGGGACCGGCCCGACCCTCCGGAGGTGTTTCCGCAAGCCGGAGGCGTGATCGTGGCGCTGCCACCGCCCGCGGCCACTCCGGGGTCCAGGTCCGGTCCCGACGGCAGCATGGACAGCAACGGCGAGGGCAGTGCCACCACGTCCGAGTCCGCGTACCCCAATGCCTTCAGCGCGTCGCTGGAAGACACCCGGTACTTCACGCCGTCCTCGGCCACGAAGTACGTCGTGTCGCCCAGCGTCGTACCGCCGGCACCCAGCGCCCGCACCAGCGCGCCGCGGCCCGGCCGGACCACGACGGCGTCCACCGGCAGGCACGCCGCCGCGGATTCCCCGGGCTCCACCTGGGTCACCGGGGCCAGGGCACCGCGTGGCACCAGTACGGTGCTGATGCGGACCAGCCCGTTCACGGACTCCACACGGGCACAGGCCGCCTGATCGTCAGGCACGGAGGCCGCCCGGGGTGGGGAGTCCGGCAGGCCGCCCAAGGAGACGGACCGGCTCTGGTCCCCGGATGCCAGGTGCTCCCCGAGGACGTCGGCACTCAACTGCTCGGCCTCGGGCGAGTGGCCGCCGTAGGCCTTCTCGCGAGTGGAGGGATCACCAAGGACGAGGGCTGCTCCGACGGCCGTGAGCGGCACCAGGCCATCCTTCCGCAGCAGGTAGTACTTCGGTGCGGAGCCAAGCACCCGCACCACGTACACCCGGCCCACCGTGCCGCGAGCGCCGCCCAGCGACGGCCCGGCGGTGCCCCGGCCCGGCATGGAGGGCGGAGCAAGGGCAGCACCGGGGGCCAGGGCGTTCAGGAACGCGGCGGACACCGGGCGCGGTGTCACGGAGTCATAGCCGAGGGAGACGGCCGCGCCGGAGGCCTTGTCGAGCCGGAGGCGGCTGCCCCGCCAGACGAGGTACGTCGCCTTGTCCGGGCCGGTCACGACGAGCGCCTGGTCCTCGGCCACCGCCCGGCCGTCCACGGGGGCCCCGGCGACGAGTGTGGTGACCGCGGTCCCCGCGGAGCCGAGGCTGGAGCAGACGCGCCAGGCACCGCCGTCCAGGTCCTTCGCCGCCGGAACGGAGTCCGGGGCCCCTGGTATACCGACCGGGGCGCCGACAGGCGTGCCGCGCAGGGACGCGGTGCGCACAGCGGTGGTCGTCAGCTTCTTCCCGCCGATCAACAGGGCGGAGGCGTAGTTGCGCACCGGCCTGAGGCGGCCGTCGATGTACAGGTAGCGGCCTCCGGTGTCCCTGTTGACGATCAGGGTGTCCGAGGTTCGCCACGAGGTGTTGCCTCCGGGCGAGATGAGCCCGTACACCGCCGCGCCCGCCGAGATGATCACCGCGACGACGACGCCGATGACCGCGCCCCGGGTGGTACGGGCCAGCGGGCTCTCCGGGGCGTCGGGGTCGGCGAGCAGCATGCCGGAGGTGAGCCTGCCCATGACGAAGGCATGGGCCTGGACCTGGTCACGCTTGGACTGCATGGGATTGTGTTCCCTTCCCGTTCTCTGTGCAGGTCAGCCGGTCAGCCGTTGGTCGCCGTCAACCGTTGATCGCCCGGAGGGCGCCGAAGACGCCGAGCACCCACAGCATCAGAGGCAGCAGGCCGATCGCCAGCAGCGAGTGCAGCAGTTCGGCTGCGCGGCCCCAGTACGGCAGCACCCGTCGGCCGGGCACCGTCCAAGAGGCAATGGCCAGCGCGGCGGCCAGCGCCAGCAGTCCGGCGACGAGCGCCGGACGGTCGGCAGGGGACAGCCGGGCCGCGGTGCCGACGGCCAGCAGGGTCGCTCCCCACAAACCCGGGACCACGAGGGCCAGGCGCTGCCACACGTTGACCATGCCGCGTCCGTGCAGCAGCAGGAGCAGCGACAGCGTGCCCGCGGTCAGCGCCTCCTGAAGGCCAGGCAGTCGCACGAGGGCCACCAGGCAGCCGGCGCAGATGGCTCCGGTCGCCGCGTACAGGGCCGTCATCCAACTGCCGGCCAGTTCGGTCCGGGTCGCGACGTCGCTGCCGCTGTACGGGTCGATGCCCTCCTGCAACTGCTGGGGGCTGCTGGGCAACGGGGGCATCCGCATTCCGGCGAGCTTGAAGGACAGGGCCGGTACGAAGCCGCCGAGAACGACGGCCATGGCGGCCACCGCGGCGCCAGCTCCATCCACCCGCACATCGAAGACGCTCATCAGGGCTCCGTCGGCGGCGGCAGCGATCGCGACCGTCGCGGTGGCGACAAACAGCGGGGTGTACACGGCCGCCGCGGCCACCGCCAGCGCGGCTCCTCCGGCGGCTGCCGCGCCCGCGGCCAGCAGCCGGGCGCCGAGGACGTGATGAGCGTCGGGGCCGGAGATCGCGCCGCCGGGTAGCAGCCAGCCGGCCAACGCCATGCAGGGCACGGCGAGGAAGCCCAGAGTCGCGCCGGCTGCCGCGTCCCCCACGGCCCTGCTGGCCGAGGCGGCCCCGGCCAGCAGCAGCAGTCCGGCGACTGCGGCCATCACCGCGCGGGCGAGGACGGGGCCTCCCGGCCAGGCCAGCACCCCCAAGGCGGTCAGCACGCAGACCGCCACGGCGCCGCGGAGCAGCCGACTGCCGGCCTGCGGACTCCAGCCGTGCAGCCGGTCGCGTGTGACGTTGGCGATTCCGTCGACGAGGTCGTCGAGCCGTATCTCGGGCAGCGCGTCGGCGTGCGGGCGCAGGTAGAGCACCTCGCCGTCCTTCAGGTCGAGCGACTCCAGCGTATCTTCGTCGTCCAAGGGGCTCTGGCCCAGGCGTTGGAGCACCCAGCCGCCGTGGTCCAGGCCGTTCTCCTCCAGCTCCTCGCCGGAGTAGCGCAGCAGGGTGGGCAGGAGGTCGGCGACCGGAACGTCGGCAGGTACTGCCAGATCAATGGCCTTGGCAGGGGCACGGACGGTGAGGTGGCACAGGGCAGCCACCGAGTTGTCTGTCATTGGAGAGGCCACGCTTCCCGAGAATTTCAGCGACGAGCTTGGTTTGGGAGTTGAACGGATGCAGACTACTGACACCCCTGAGAGTTCGTGAACGCCCCGGGGGACTTCCCGCTTCTTGGCCCGGCTCGTGAGTCGTGTGCCACCGTTAGGAGCCCGTCTCTTGAGTGTCGTCCTATTCCGCCGCCCTGCCCGCAGACGCGGTCCAGAATTGCCGGAGGGCGAATTGGCCCTCCAGGAACCACCTACCCTGCCGGAAACGGTGCCGGACAATTCGGCGGTGTGGACCTATCTGCCGATGGGATTGATGTCCGTCTCCATGATGCTGGCGTTCATCCGGCCCGGCGGGAGCGGGGGTGCGCTGACCTACGTGGCGATGGGTACGATGGTCCTCGCGACGGCTGTCATGATTGTCGGCCAGGTAATGCGCAAGAGCGGCGAGCGCAAGCAGCGCCTGCGCGGCGAGCGCCGGGACTATCTGCGCTACCTGTCACAGACCCGCCGGAAGGTCCACCGGACCGTCGTCGAGCAGCATCTGGCCCTCGCCTGGCGCCATCCCGCACCAGGGACGCTGCGTTCGATGGTGCGGACGACACGGTTGTGGGAGCGGCGCCCCAAGGACGACGACTTCGCCGAGGTGCGGGTGGCCGTCGGGGACCAGCAGCTGGCGATGCAGTTGTCCCCGGTGTCCGCCAAGCCCGTGGAGGACCTGGACCCCATGTGCGCGCACGCGCTGCGCCGGTTCATGCGGGCCTACAGCACGGTGCCCGATCAGCCGATCGCGCTGTACCTTCGGTCCTGGGCCCGGGTGCTGTTGCGCGGCGACGAGGCGACGGTCCGCGGTCTGGTGCGGGCCGCTCTGTGCCAACTGACGGTGTTCCACGCCCCGGAGGACCTGTGGATCGCGCTGTGCGTGAGCGACGAACGCCGGGCCGAGTGGGACTGGGTCAAGTGGCTGCCGCACAACCTGCACCCGCACGAGCAGGACGGCGCCGGGCCCTCCCGTATGGTGGCTTCCGACCTCAACGGCCTTCTGGACCTGCTCGGCGCGGAGTTCACCGAGCGGCCGGAGTTCGACCCCGCCGCCGTGCCCGGCCGTGAGGAACCGTTCACCGTGGTCGTGGTGGACGGGGGTCAGGTTCCGTCCGGGCACCGGCTCGACGGCGCGGGCTTCCGCAACGTGGTCGTGCTCGATCTGTCGGAGGCCCTGCGGTGGCGTCCGGGACGCACCACGCTGCGGCTGGACGTACGGCCGGACGCTGTGCGGCTGGTGCGCACAGACCGCAGCCGCAAGGAACAGTCGACCCTGCTGGGCTGCCCCGACCCGATCGGCCTGGCCGGCGCTGGGGCGCTGGCCAGGATGCTCGCGCCGTACCGGATGAGTCTGACCGCCGATGCCATCGAGCCGCTGTCCACGGACGTGCGGTTGACGACCCTGCTGGGCATCTCCGACCTGTACAGTCACGTACCGGACACGCTGTGGCGGCGCAGCGCGGGCACGGCCCGGTTGCGGGTTCCGGTCGCGGTGGGCGCCGACGGGGCCCCGGTCGAGCTGGACATCAAGGAGGCGGCGCAGGGCGGCATGGGCCCGCACGGCATGCTGATCGGCGCGACCGGCTCGGGCAAGAGCGAGTTGCTCCGCACCCTGGTGGTGGCCCTCGCGCTGACCAACTCCTCCGAGACGCTGAACTTCGTCCTGGTGGACTTCAAGGGCGGGGCGACGTTCCTCGGCCTGGACGGGCTGCCGCACGTCTCCGCGGTGATCACCAACCTGGCGGACGAGGCGGCCCTGGTGGAGCGGATGCGGGACGCCCTCCACGGGGAGCTGATACGGCGTCAGGAGTTGCTGAGGGCGGCCGGCAACTACTCCTCCGCGCTCGAGTACGAGAAGGCGCGTGCCGCGGGAACACCACTGGCGCCCCTGCCGAGCCTGTTCATCGTGGTCGACGAGTTCAGCGAACTGCTGGCCGCGCACCGGGATTTCATGGAGCTGTTCGTGATGATCGGCCGACTCGGCCGGTCCCTGGGTGTGCACCTGCTGCTGGCCTCGCAACGCCTGGACGAGGGGCGCATGCACCAGCTGGAGAGCCATCTGTCGTACCGCATCGGCCTGCGCACCTTCTCGGCCATGGAGAGCCGCGGGGTGCTGGGGGTTCCGGACGCCTACCAGCTGCCTTCGCAGCCGGGGGCCGGTTTCCTGAAGAGTGGTGTGGAGGAGCTCACCCGGTTCCGGGCGGCGTACGTGTCGGGGGCGTACCGGTCGCGCCGGGGAGCGGTGGTCCAGGCGCGGGTCGCCAGCCAGGTGGTGCCGTGGACGGCGGACTACGTGGTGCCACGCGCACCGGCCCAGCAGCCCGAACCCGAGCCGGAGGCGGAAGAGGAGGAGAACGCGGCCTCTTTGCTGTCGGTGGCCGTGGAGCGCCTGCGTGACGCCGGGCCGTCGGCCCTTCAGGTGTGGCTGCCGCCTCTCGACCTGCCGCCCACCCTCGACGGGTTGCTGCCCGGCCTGACCGAGGACCCGCAGCGGGGGCTGGTCTCCGCCGGCTGGCCGGGACTCGGCCAATTGAAGGTGCCGGTCGGTGTGGTGGACAAACCGTTCGAGCAGCGCCGCGACCCGTTGATGGTGGACCTCTCCGGCAGCGGCGGCCACGTGGCGGTCGCAGGCGGCTCGCAGAGCGGCAAGTCGACGGTGCTGCGCACCTTGATCACCGCTCTCGCGCTCACTCACACCCCCCGCGAGGTGCAGTTCTACTGCCTGGACCTGGGCGGCGGAACGCTGGCCTCACTGGCCGGGCTGCCCCACGTCGGAGGCGTGGCGAACCGGCTCGACAGCGAGCGGATCAACCGTACGGTGGCTGAGGTGAACACCCTGCTCAACCAGCGTGAGCAGTTGTTCCTGGCCCACAACATCGACTCGATGGCGACCTACCGCAAGCGCCGCGCGGCTGGCGAGTTCGTAGACGAGCCCCACGGTGACGTGTTCCTGGTCGTGGACGGGTGGGCCACGCTGCGTCAGGACTTCGACGCGCTGATCCCCACTATCAACCAGATCGCGGCCCGGGGCCTGAACTTCGGTATCCACTTGGTCGTTGCCACGGCGCGCTGGATGGAGCTGTCCAGCCAGGTGCGCGACCAGGTGGCCACCCGGCTGGAGCTGCGGCTGGGCGACGCCATGGACTCGGTGGTCGACATCCGCAAGGCGAAAACCGTACCGCACAGTCCGGGCCGCGGTCTGACGACGGACGGCAAATTCCACTTCCTGGCGGCGCTGCCGCGCATCGACGGCCGGGAGAACGCCGATGACCTCACCGAGGGGGTGGCCGGGCTGGTGGAGAGGATCGCCGGGTGCTGGTCCGGTCCTTCCGCGCCCTCCGTACGGACGCTGCCGCACCGGTTGCCCGTCTCGGAGCTGCCGGAACCGGAGCTGGCGGACGGGCTGCGGATGGCGCTGGGTCTCGATGAGGAGACCCTGTCGCCGGTGTGGCACGACTTCAGCCGTACACCTCACCTGATCGGCGTCGGCGACACGGAGAGCGGCAAGACCAATCTGCTGCGGATGGTCGCCTCGGCGGTCACCGCCCGCTACAGCCCCAGTGAGGCCCGCATCCTGGTGGTGGACTACCGCCGGACACTGGTCGAGGCGATACCGGAGGAGTACCGGATCGGGCACGCGGTGGCGCTCGACGCCCTGCGGGACTTGGTGAGCGGCTCGGCCCGCGCCATCAAAACCAGGGTACCCGGGCCGGACATCGCTCCGTCCCGGATGCGCCTCGCCGACTGGTGGACGGGGCCCAGGCTGTTCGTGCTCGTCGACGACTACGACATGGTCGGCGGCGGCCTCACTGTCAGCCACCCCTTCGAACTATTCTTCGAACATCTCGCCCTGGGGCACGAGGTGGGGCTGCACATCGTGGTGACGCGGTCCGCGACCGGTGCCGGGCGGGGCCTGAACGACCAGTTGCTCAGGCGCCTGGACGAGGTCAACACGCCGGGGCTTCTGATGTCCTGCCCACCCTCGGAGGGATACGTGTTCGGCAACACCAAGCCGCGCAACCTGCCGCCCGGCCGGGCACAGTACATCGCCCGCCGCAAGGCGGTCCTCATGCAGACCGCGCTGATGGGCGAGCCGGGCGGGGAGGGGCAGGGCGTGCAATGAGACCCTGTCCATAGAGCAGTGGCCTGACGGGAAACCCCGTTGCCCGACTGTGGTGGTGCATCGCCTCCCGTCCCGGACAAGCGGCGATGCACCGTTCCCGGCCGCTCCATCGGCGGCCGAGGCGATCGCCAGGGCCAACCCGCATCCGTCGGCCCGAGACGCGTCGCATCGCGGGTGCTCACCTCACGTCCACGCCACGACCAGAACCCGTTCACCGAGTGGCACTCCCACTACGGTGGCCGCGGCGTCCTCAGCCACTGGCATGTGGAGAAGAAGTCCCTCTACCGGGCGTCGCCCGGCGATCCGTACGCCTTCCCGCAGCTCGCCCCTGCCACTTACCCGGCCGATCCGCTGGGAGCTCATTGCCGATCAGTACGACCAGATGATTAAGTACGCCACCGCGGCCGGATCCGGAACGCGTCCACCGAGGCGATCATGCGCCGCTTCACCTGCAACGTTCCCGCCCGACCCATGCGGCGATGCTGGAGGTCGGCCGTGCGTAGAAGACCATCTTCATGGCCCGCTACCTGCGGCTGCGCGACCTCCATCGGGAGATCGAGGAGGGCCTGAACGTCATGGAGTCCTCGGGACAGTTTGGTGAGCTCGGCCTGGAGGTGTCCGCCATGGTGGGCGGCGGCCAGGCGGTCGACCCACTCGGAGGCGGTGGCGAACGCGACCCGGTGGCCGGCCTGGCAGGCGCGGACCGCGAGCCCGATCGCCAGGTGTGTCTTCCCGGTCCCCGGAGTTATCAACGGGGCTTGAGTCCCTCTCTTCTATGTCTGCAACGACCGTCACCGCGGGCGTTCTGTGTCGTTGATGCATTGCTGTCAACGGGAGCTCTTCAACGAGACGGAACGGCATCAGTGGCACACAGCTTGGCGGTCCAGCCTTCGAGTGGGCAGCGGACGTGGACTGTGATCGATGAGAAGTACCGGACGGTTGCGCCGGTCGAGGACTGGCTGGAGGCCCACCGTCCGTGCTGGTCGCCGAACACGGTCCGCGGCTATGCGACCTCGCTTGCTCAGTGGTGGACGTTCCTGGAACAGCGTGACGAGACGGCGAAGTGGGGCGATCTCGGGGTGCCGGCGGTGGCCGGGTTCCTGTCCTGGCTGCGTAACGGCCGCACCGTTGAGCACGCCCTGGTCGAGCCCGAACAAGCGCCCGCGCCGGAGACGTTGGAGGCGAGGCTGGCCGCGTTGATCTCCTTCTACCGCTGGCAGGAGGCGGTCTTCTCGGTGCCGGTCGCGGGTCGTCTGATGCGCGGGGCACCACGCCGGGCCCCAGCCCGCGGACTGCTCGCGCACCTGGACGCCCGCACCGCGCCGGGCCCGTCCTCGCTGGTGAGGGTCCGCCGCCAGCGGCATCGTGGGCGGCCGCCTCTGCTGTTGCCGACCAGGGCATCCTGGACGGCTGCGCGATGCCGGAGACCTCGCTCGGCGAGTGGACCGGGAACCTCCGCGACCGGTTGCTGTTCGCCCTGCTCGCGGAGACCGGGATGAGGCTGGGCGAGGCCTTGGGCCTGCGGATCGGTGACTTCGTCATGGGCCGCGGCAGCACCCCCTATATCGAGATCGTCCCGCGAGAGGACAACGAGAACGGGGCGAGGGTGAAGATGATGCGCCCCCGCCGGGTCTATGTCGGCACCGACCTGGAGAAGCTGTTCGCCGACTACCTGACCCATCTCGCCTGCCGTGCCGCCGAGTTGGGTGAGGAGATTGGTACGCACTCGCCGCTGCTGGTGAACCTGACCCGGCCGCCCCTGCTGGCCGCACTGCGGGAAGGAACGGTGCGGGACAAGACCGCCGCCCTCCGCAAGAAGAAGATCGGCCCCGACTCGTGGACGCCGCACTGGTTCCGCCACAGCCACGCGACCGCGCTGTTGCTGGCCGGAACGCCGGAGTGGGTGGTCTCGCGCCGCCTTGGGCACGCACACGTCCAGACCACGATCGACCTCTATGGGTCCGGGAGGACGAGGCCCTGCGGGCCGCGGCGAACTGGAAGTCATACATCTCCTCCTGGCAGGTGACCGATGGCCGGTGAACATCGGCATCTGCACAAGGTCGGTGACCAGGACCCGTTCTGGCAGCTGTGGTTGAAACTGCCCGAGCCCTGGAAGGAGCCGGTCATCGGCGACGGCATCGAGGACTGGGAAAGGATCACCGAGAACGGCGACCGACGCATCGACCTGCGGGACCTGCCCGACCTGATCTCCGCCGAACTGGCCTGGATGGCGCACTGGCAGGCTCAGGACGGGACCCGCTCGGCGGTGCTGGGCACCAACCAGTTCGCCAACATCCTTCGCCGGGCTCTTCGCGAGAACCACGCTTTCCCGTCCTCGATCCGCACGATGGACTGGGAGACGGCCGGCGCTCTGCAGCGGTGGTTCTATGCCACCCGCTGGGGCCGGCTCCCGCCGCACGGCAGCATCGCCCGGCTGCGGGTGATCTTCCGATTCTCGCGCCTGGCCCTGCTCGCCCGATGCTCTGGCGAGCCGTGGTGGACGCTGGACGAGTGGCAGCCCCGATGCGACCCGCGCATCCCGCTGGCGGAGCACGAACCCCAGGCCCACTACGGCTGTTCACCCTCCAAGATCAGCCACGAGTGGCTGCGGGAGGCCGTGAAATGGTGGCTCGGCACCCAGCTGGAAGCAGGTGTCCTGCGCTGGTCCACGGTGAGCCAGGAGAGAATGCGCTGCCTGGTCCGCTTCGACCGGTGGCTGTCGACCTTCGCCGATCCGCTGGACGTCCTGGGCGATCCCGCCCACGCGGTCCAGACGGCCGCCGCCTTCCGCCGCTGGGATGCCGACCCCGCCAACCGCCTCCTGCGCGAGAACGAGCAACGGCATGCCCAGCGTCCCGTTGCCGCCCGTCAGCTCAACGATGACCTGCGGGCCGTCGCCGAGCTGTTCGCGTTCGTCGCGGCCAATCCCGCCGAGGCCCGCCAGGTCCTCGGCGCCCACCCGTGGTCGAGGGCCACGGACGCGCACGCGGCCGGGTGGTTCCGTCAGGTCTCCCGCATTCCGCACCAGCGGGACCTCAACGACGAGCACTACGTCGACGACCACGCGCTCGCCCAGATTCCCGCGGCCCTGCCCTTGCTCAGGCTTGTCCGCGACGAGCACATGCTGGTCACTCGGGGCGACGGACAGCAGACGACGGCTCGCGGTTTCGACGACCCACAGGCCATGCGCATGATCCTGCTGCAGATCCTCACCGGTCGGCGGGCCAGCGAGATTCGCACCTGCCTGTTCGACTGCCTCTCCCCGGTCCGCGACCGGGCCCTCGACGCGGTCGAGGACGAGGAGATCACCCGGTTCCACTACGCACAGAGCAAGATCGATATCGCGCCGGACAACATCCTCGTCGATCTCGAGGTCGTCGCGGTCATCGAGGAACAGCGGAAGTGGGTCCGTGACCACTTCCCCGGCGTCACCCCGCGTCACCTGTTCATACAGAGGACCGGCAACCGCCAGGGCGACAAGCCCTACCCGTCGGGCACCTACAGCTGGATGCTCCGCGAGTTCAGCAAGATCGTGAAGATCACCGACAGCAAGGGCAAGGCCGTCGGCCTGAGTCACACCCACCGCTTCCGTCACACCAAGCTGACCCGGCTCGCCGAACTCAGCCTGCCCGTCCATGTGTTGATGCGCTATGCCGGGCACGCCACCCCGTCGATGTCGATGCACTACGTCGCGGCCCGCCAGGAACACGCCGAGCAGGCGTTCCTGGCCACCGCCAAACTCAGAGCGGACGGCACCCACGTCGTCTTCTCCCGCAACGACCACGACAGCCTCCACCTGTTCAACCGCGCCGACCGGTTCCTGCCCCATGGCTGGTGCATGCTGCCGCCGATGCAGTCCTGCGACAAAGGAAACGCCTGCCTTACCTGCTCAGTCTTCGTGACCGACTCATCCCACGAGGCGGCGCTGAAACGGCAGTTGACCGAGACCACCGCACTGATCGACCGCTCCACCACCGCCTTCCAGGAACGACACGGCCGCCCGATGCCCGAGGACAACGTCTGGCTCCTGCAACGGCGAGCCGAGCACGCCGCCCTCGACAAGCTGCTGGACACCATCGGCTCGCAGCCTGGCCGGGCGGTCCAGGGCGCCGGCTGCGGCATCGCCCCCGCCGGCCCCGTCCCGATCAGTCTCGATCTCGACCGTCACCGAAGGACTCGGCCATGACCGACGCCCGCACCAAACGCACCCAGACCCTCACCGCCGCCGCGAAGGCGAAGTCGCAAGCCAAGACGAAGGCCGCCGAGCAGGCGATCCGCGCGCTCATCAAGCGCGGCGAGCCGATCACCTTCCAGGGCGTTCAGCGCGAGGCCGACGTCTCGCATGCCTTCCTCTATAACCACCCCGACCTGCGAGGACGCATTGAACGCCTGCGGTCCCAAGCCCGCCCGGTTCCTGCACCGGCCGCCCCCGCCGACGCGGAAAGCACCCTCGTTCTCGCTCTGACAAGCCAGATCACGCGCCTGAAGAAGCAACACCGAGAAGAAGTACAGGCCCTGCGGGACGCGCTGGAGCAGGCCCACGGCGAGAACCTCGACCTACGACGCGAACTCGCCCGCCGCGGCCTGCCACAGGCGGCCATCGCCGAAACGAAGTAGCGGCCGGTCACCACCATGGCGCAGGATCAACCTCGTGGAGACAGTGGTGCAGTGGGTCCGCACGTCATGGACCAAACAATCCCGCGGCGGGCTCGAAGCCGCGCGTCGGAACGCGACCCCGACGGCCTTTCCGCTGCCGCTCGGCTCCCCGCCCTTCATGCACGAGGTCCGGATGCACGAAGCCGAAGACTTCCAGCCCCGGTCTGTGACGCACGACAGCATGCCCGACTCCAGCACGGACGCCGGCGTGCTCTTGCGGGAAGCCGACGGACTGCTGCGCGTTCAGTTGGTCGCGACGCCATTCGGCATGCCGCGCAGATGGCGGCGTCCCCCGGCCGTTCGCCTCGCCCGCGGAGAATGGCTCCGCTGGCAGATCAACTACCGCTTTACCGGCTCACACGGCGGCGAATGGACCTACCGTCTCGACACGCTCAACATCGTCCATGGCTCGGCACGGACCGACCTCTTCCTCGGTGTCCCCACCCGCCACGTCAATGAACTTGCCAGCCTGCGCTGACGCCACCGTGCAGCAATCTCATCAACGTTCTGAAGTGCAAGAACGCCACATCAAAAGCTGAAACCGTTGATAACTGCAGGTCCCAGAAAAACGGCGTTCTCCTTCGCGGCGATGAAGTCCAACGTGCCCAGATGCGCGAGCTGTTGGCGCGTTATGCCGCACAGATGGGTGACGTCGAGTTCCTCGATCGTCTTGATCGCCGGGAAGCGGGCGGTGCGGATGCGGGCCTCGCCGCCGTGGGACTCGCGGGCGGAGACCTCCCGCTGGAGACAGGCGACGAGGAACTCGGTGTGTGTCCAGGTCTCCTTCAGGGCGCGTTCGGCCAGGCGTTCCGCGGCGTCCAGGAGGGCCGGGGCCTTCATCGCCCGGGCCAGGAAGGACAGGTCAGCGGTGGTCTGGCGGCCGGTGCGGGTCCCCGCCGGAGCGGCGGTCTTGGTCGTGGTGGGCATCAGGAGACTCCTCAGGCTCGTCGTCTTGGCCGCCGCCCTCGATGAGGGTGAACATGCGGTCGTAGGAGTCGAGTTGGCGTTGTTCGACCTCGACTAGGTCGGCCGCGGCGGCGGTGTTCTGCCGACGGGACAGGGCCTGGGAGGCTTGGCGGTGGCGGTAGTCGCCGCGCAGGATGGCGGCGGCGCGGGCGTGGACCGGGTCGGTGATGGTCTGCTGCTTGGCCCAGCAGCGTGGATGGCGGGCGACCTCGGCCCCGCCGGGGGCAAGGGTCACGATGACCTCGTCGGTGTCGGTGCGGACCTGGACTTTCTTGCCGATGGCCAGGGGGTGCACGGAGTAGTCACAGGTGTCGACGCGGATGTAGTGGTCGCGGCCGATGCGGGTGGCGAAACGCCACCAGCGCGGCGGGTCGACCGGCGGCAGCGTCAGGACCCGTCGCCGACAGTTTCGCCCCGGCGGCGAACCCCCGGCTCCTTGTCCTGCTCCGCAGGAGCTTCGTTTCTTCCCCCGGCTTCCGGGGGAGGAAACGAAGGAGTACCTGATGAATCGCGTGGACGATCGGCACGAGGCAAGGATCCCAAACCCACCGAGGCCGCCGGAAGTTGAGTGTCTCGGGGCCATTGGCCCTGAAGCTCTGCCTCCCTCGTACGCTGCACCGGGCGTGGGCGCCTCGGGATTGGCGCACCGGGCGGAAGGCTCCCAGCGGTTGTGTGAAGCTGGTCGATTCGCTCACGGGACTGGTGCTATCTCCCGTCAGCCCGCCGTCGATCCTTTGCCCCCGGCCGGGCGCCATCGGCGGGCGCGGCCCTTCGGGGCGGCGACGGCGGCCCAGGTGATCACCAGGATAAGACCGATGCCCAGCCCCGTCAGTACCAGCGCGCGTCGCGTCGCGCGGGTACCGGCCTCGTCTGTCTCCAGACGCACGAGCCGGGGAGCTTCAGCCTGCGCCGACCGGCTGGGGTAGGCCCCCGGCACAGAGGTGAGCGCGCCGTACGGGTCGAGCCGGGGGATGTCCGCGGGATATGCGGTCGTGATGAGCCTTCGGGCCGTCTCGGCTGCGGATAGCCCGGGATTGGCGGACCGGACCAGGGCTGCTGTCGCGGCGGCGTAACCGGCGGCGAAAGACGGTCCGGAACCGATGAAGTGGCCTCGGCCGCTGGGACCGATACCGAGCACGCCATCACCCGGTGCGGCAAGGTCGGTATGCCGAGGCGTGTACGCGGCCTGCGGGCGCCGGCCCTGCACGTCGACGTCGACCACGGACAGGACCCCGGGTTCGGCCGCCGGCCAGTAGTCCTGGGGCGGAGGGGCGGAGGAGGTGCCGTCGCGGGGTGCGTCGGGCACCGCGGCGGCCACGATCAGGGCGCCGTGGCGGGCGGCGTAGGAGACCGCGTCGTGGAGCGTGGAGGAACTCCGCGTCAGAGCCGGGGACACTTCGATGACCTGGGCCCCGGCGTCCACGGCCGCCCGGATTCCGTTCGCGACCGTGTTGTCGGTCGCTGTCCCTCTCTGGTCCGTGCCCCGCACGGCCACGATGTGCGCTTGCCCGGCCGCTCCGGAAAAGCCGACGCCGTCCACGGGGGCTGCGGCGATCAGCCCGGCCACGAATGTTCCGTGACCCACGCAGTCCTCGTCGGCCCCGCCCACCGCGGTGACGCGGCCCGTCAGGGCGGGGGCCTTGATCGAGACCCCGGTGTCGACGACGGCCACCGTCACGCCGGCGCCGGTACTGAACTGTCGTGTCCTGGTCAGCTGCAGACTCTGTTGCTCCCAGGGCATCGCCTTCACCACCGTGGCGGAGCCGCCGGTGCAGGCGGCCGAAGCTGCCAGCTGGGACGGCATCACGGGCAGTCGTACGGCGTCAGTGGACGCCACACCGGCCTCGGCTGCCGGCGCGATCACGCCGGTGGACGCGGAAAGGAGGGTAGCAACAGCCAGCAACGCGTAGCGGAGCCTGGGGCGGCGCATGTTGTCCATCCTGGGAACAAGAAGGGGCATGTGGTGGCTGCGTCGACACCGGTTACCGGGTCGGAGCGGAAGGACGGGCCGTTGTGGGGTTCGGATCACATGGGCACCACCTTCGTCTGCACGACATCCTTGGGAAGCAACAGGCGCAAGTCCTCCATCCCTGGGGCAGTCATCGCGCTCAGCCGGCCGGCCTGTCGCGTCATCATCCCTTCCAAGACCTTCCGGGCGAGCCTGGCGTTGCCGAAGGACCGGTCACGCGGAAGCGACTCGAAGTGCGAGCGCAGCACCTGGCCCGTGCCCGGCCCGCACTCGTAGCCGGCGGTGGCCGCGTGCTGGCGCACAATGGTCACCAGTTCGTCGGAGGTGTAGTCGGCGAACTCCAGCCGCCGGGAGAAGCGCGAGGAAAGGCCCGGGTTGGAGGACATGAAGCGCTCCATCTCCTCCGTGTAGCCGGCAACGATGACGACCACCTCGTCCCGGTGGTCCTCCATGAGCTTCAGCAGGGTGTCCACCGCCTCCTGCCCGAAGTCCGCCCCGGAACCCGACCCGGTGGGGGTGAGGGTGTAGGCCTCGTCGATGAACAGCACGCCGCCCAGGGCCCGTTCGAAGACTTCGCGGGTGAGCTGCGCCGTGTGACCTACGTACCGGCCAACCATGTCGGCACGGGACACCTCGACCAACTGCCCCCGCGGCAGCACGCCCAGCGAGACCAGCAGCTCGCCGTAGAGCCGCGCCACCGTGGTCTTTCCGGTGCCGGGCGGGCCGGTGAAGACCAGGTGGTGGCTGATGCTCGGCGCGGGCAGTCCCACCGCCTCCCGCTGGCGGGTGACGGACAGCAGGTTGACGAGGTCGGTGACGTCGCGCTTGACGGCCGCCAGGCCCACCAGGTCGCCCAAGCGAGCCAACGGGTCACCCTCGAGGTGCCCATTGGCCTCGTCGGCGACCGCGCGAACCGCGGCCTCTCCGATATCCTCGGGAAGCAGCAGCTGAAGGTGCTGGTCGGTTATTTCCGTGAGAATGGCCAGCCGGGACGCCTGGCGGTCCACCATCTGCTCGAACACCTGGCGGGCGGCGCGGCCGTTGCCGAAAGTCGCGTCCTTCGGTACGCGCTCGAAGTGTGCGGCGAGTGCCTTCCTGGTGATGTCGTTGAGCTCGTACTGGTGCCCAACGCACATGGTCTCGACGATCGCCACCAGTTCGGGTACCGCGTAGTTCTCAAATTCCACAGTCCGGGAGAAACGCGATGCCAGACCGGGGTTGGACGCCAGGAACGCCTCCATCTCGGCGGAGTAGCCCGCGGCAACGACGACGACGTCGTCGCGGTGGTCCTCCATGAGCTTGAGGAGTGTGTCGACGGCTTCCCTGCCGAAGTCGGCTCCGGAACCACGGCCGTCGGAGAGCAGGGTGTACGCCTCATCGATGAAAAGCACACCCCCGAGAGCCCGGTTGAAGGCCTCGGTGGCCTTGATGGCGGTGCCGCCGATGACCTGCGCCACCAGATCGGCCCGCGAGACCTCGACCAGGTGCCCCGAACGCAGTGCGCCGAGTTCGGCCAGGATCGCCCCCGTAGAGCCGGGCCACGGTGGTCTTGCCGGTACCGGGAGGACCCGCGAACACCAGATGGCGGCCCATCGGCGGGGCGGTCATGCCGAGCTTGGCGCGGTGCTGGGCCAGACGGGTGAGGTTGACCAGCGTACGCACCTGCTCCTTGACGTTGTCCAGGCCGATCAGGGCGTCGAGGGCGGCCAGCGGTCCATCCGTCCGAGTGAGCTGTGCGTTCTCGTCGGCCGCGCCGTTCCCGGCGGGACCGCCGGAGCCCCAGGCGTCCGGCTTTCCGTTGGCGGTGCTGGTCAGTCCGTCCACGGCGAGCCGCTCACCAGGCCGGGCCTGGACGAGCCCTCTGCCGCCGTTGTCCCGGACGGTACAGTTCACCACGGAGACCGGATCGGTGGACTCGATGCGAAGACCGTCGCCCGTGCTGCCGCTGATCTCACAGGAGTTGAACGAGCCGCGTCCGCCGTCGGCGAGCAGGACGCCGTGCCCGCTGCTGTCGGCCACCCGCAACCGGGTGGCGGTCATCTCGCCGCCACCCTCGATGGTGACACCAGACTCCTCAGCCCCCCTGATCTCCAGATCCCGCACCGTCATGATGCCGTCGGCGCCGATCGACAAGCCGTTCTCGGAGGGCGCGAGGACCGCTCCGCCCCCGATGTAGACGTTGCCGTCGTTCTCGACCCTGATGCCGCAGCGACCGGCCCGCTCGACGATGCAGTCCTCCAACCGGCCCCGGCCGTCCTTCACGATCTCCACGCCGTGGCCGCGCGGCGCGTTGATGCGGGCACGCCTGACGAGCGGGTTGGCGCCCGTGCGGATGGAAACGCCGGTTCCCAGGACGTCGGTGACATCGAGCCGGTCCAGTTCGGCGGCCGACTCCTCCTCTAGTAGCACGGCGATCGTCGCGCAGTCCCTGACGGTCAGGCCGACCAGGACGGGGGAGGCGTGTCCGCTCACCCGGACAGCGGGAGCCTCCGCCGTGTCCAGCCAGCAGTCTTCGTAGGTGCCCCGGGAGCGGTCTGTGACCAGGAGTCCGTGACTCTTGGTGCGTGCCGTACGGCAACGGCGGACCACTGGGTCACTTCCCCCGCTGACCACGATACCGACGCCGGTGGTACCGGTGACGCGCACGTCCTCGAGTGTTGTCCTGGCCTGGCTGGCGAGTTGAACTCCCGTACTGGTGTCGTGCACCACGGTGCGCAGCACCTGGATGGTGCTGTGGCCTTCCAGGGCGACGGCGGGCTTGTCGGTCGAGGAGATGTCGCACTCCTCTACCGACCCCTGAGCCTCCCCATTGGCCAGTACGCCGTTGCCGCGGGCGTCGCGGACCGTGCAGCCTCTCAGTGCTATCCGGCCGCGTTCGCCTATGACCACTCCGGAGGTGCCGAGGTGTTCGATGGTGCAAGACTCGACGGAACTCTCCACCGCGGAGGTGACCACGACTCCGGCGCCGCCCGGATTGCTGATCCGGCAGTCCCGCAGGGCCAGCGAGCCGCCGACCCGAGCCAGCAGCGCCGTCCAGGCTGAGCCGGTGATCTCGCAGCCGTGCATGGCCAACTGTCCGCGCGGCACGTGGATCACCGGCGCTTCCTCGTCGCGCCCGCGGAACACCAGGTCGGTGAGCATGACCGCTTCGGCCTTGAGCACCAGCGCGCTGCCACGCCGCGGTGCTATCTGCACGCTGCCGCGTGACTGTTCCGCCACTATGGTGACCGGGAAGCTGATGGTCAGGCTCTCCGCGTACGTGCCGGGTGCCACACTGACGACAGCGCCGCTGCGCGCCCTGGCCAGAGCCTCACTGATCGTCCGAAAGCCGTCCGGCCGCTCCGGGCTGACCGTAAGTATCTGGCGTGACACGCGCTTTCCTCCTTCGTGTGGCTTCGTAAAGCCACGAGCCCTCGAGTGCCTTGACAGCACCATCATGCCGGGCACTGGCCTGCTCAGCTGCCCCGGTCCGGCCCAAACGACCCGCTCTTGAGATTCATAAGAGCTATGTGGTTGTTCATCGTGGCCGGCTCCCTACCGATCACACCGGAACAGGATGCCATTTCACGAGCGCTCCGCGCTCTGGGTGCGTTGGCGCATCGAGCTCATACACAAGGTAGCTAGGGGGCTCCCCGATCAGCACTGGCGTCGGCGTTTTCAGCGCCAGTCCGGTCTGCCGAGCACGCGACCCGTCCCGGCGCGGAATCCACTGAGGATGTTGTGCCGGTACTGCGCGGATGCTGTCATGCAGAGCGCCGATGACGTTCGTCGCGAGACGTGAGTGTCGGTTCTGGCTCTACGCTCGGTGTCACTCGGCACCCCGGTGTACTGAAGTCCGGGTCTCGTGGCCCGATAACCAACACCTTGGACTCACGGGACTAATGCCAGCGTGCTCGGACGATCACCTCATGCCGGGCTTTTCACCCACTCGATGAGCCGGACCCACCGTCGCGACGACCTGCCGTATTGGGCTGGCGCCGATTCCGATCGAGTCGTCGCCTCCGCTGTTCGCACGCGCTCGCCTCCCGCAGGCTCACACATGCACCGCTGAGCGGTCGGCACATCCATGAGCACCTGTTCCACATGCCTCCCGCAGCCCTCGTAGGTCAACTTTCGGCATGACCGGCAGACAGCACGTTGGCACATGATTATCTCCCCTGGTTCTTCGTTTGATATCGCGACATTAACGCTATTGCCCCAATAACTTGAGAATTTACAGCGTCTCCACCGGATCGGCCGCCGTGCCCCCGGCGGCCGGTCCGGTGGTAGCCGTTGGGAACCACCGCTCGCCGGCCGCCACAGGTCTTGAGCAGTGCTCCACGGCTCGTGTTCGTAGGGGTGATCGGTCACAGCCCGCAGGAGCCGCGGTCGAGGTGGAAGTACCGGGCGTTGGCCCAGCGGCACAACCGGATACCGACGATGACGCCGGCGATGGTGATCAGGGCGGGCAGGTATCCGCTGGCGACCTGGATTATCGGGATGGCCGGGCACCCGCCTGAGAGCGCCCAGCCCGTACCGAACAACACCGCGCCGGGGATCACGCCGGCGTGGATGCGCCCCGGGGTGCGGCGGACCCGCAGCAGAGCGAACGCGCACACGATGATCACCACAGCACCCGCGAAGGAGAGGAACATGCGCAGGTCCTGGAATGTGAACATGCGGTTCAGCTCGGCGTAGTCGCCGAAGCCGATGTTGGTGACGGTGTAACCGAAGGCCAGTCCGGTGATGATGTTGGCCAGCAGAATCGCGCCCCGGGTGCGCATCAGATCACCTTCCACAGGAGGAACGACACCGCGACGGCGGTGCCGAAGAACACGGCGGTCGCGACGATGCTGACCGGGCTCAGCCGGCCGCAGCCGCTGAGTCCGTGGCCGGAGCTGCACCCACCGGCCAGCCGAGTGCCGAAGCCGACCAGCACACCTCCCAGGAACAGCACAACGATCATGGTGGTCGAGTCGGCGGTGACCAGGTTCCGAAAAACCGGGCCCATATCGTAGCGGAGGTGGAACCGCCCGGAGGTGACCGCGGCGATGAGCCCCCCGAGGAAGATCGACATCAGCAGGGCGGCCTCAGTGACCAGCGGGGCCGGGCGCAGGCTCGTGGCTGCCGGGCGCTCACTCACTGCCGATTCGGCCTCTGCTTCGAGTGGCTGCGAGTTCCCGTACGGAATCTGCTGCGGCACGGTGGACGCGCCGGTGCCGGTGCCGGTGCCGAAGTGCTCCGCTGTGGCCGCGGCAAGCGCCTCGGCGAGAGCCCGATCGTCGGTGAACTCCTCGTCCATCCGCTCCAGCCGGCGTTCGCGACGCCAGTGCAGCACGCGATCCCACGCTGCCGACACCCCGAGAGACCGGTCACCGATGAGCGTGTGGTTGATGGTGACCAGAGCGAGCCCGACAGCGCCCGCCCACCAAGGCCAGTAGGTACTCATGCGGGTCCTCTCATCCAGTCGGCGAAGCGAGCCCACCAGCCGCGCTTCGAGCTGGGCGCTTTCCGTGTGTGTCGAGCGAGGCCGTCCGAGGGGCGGGCAGCCTGCGGGGGCGGTGACGGCTGGTGATGCCAGACATCTGCTGGCTCCTCGAACTGGGCCGTGGCCCGTGGTGTCGCGATTCCAGGCGCTGGCTGTGACTGCTCATGTGTCCGGGCCGCGGCCTGCTGGGGCCACGACGCGGTCTGCTGTGCCCCCGGAGCGGGCCGTGGCGGCGGGGGTTGCCGGGGGCCCGGCGCCGCGATCGCGGCGCCGGATCGGTCCGTCTTGGCCGGGGTTTCGAGGTGTCTCGCGCGGGCTCCGTTGGGCAGCAGGCTGATCGGCACGCGCTCGCCGGTGAGTGACATCCTGTAGCGCGCACAGCCGAGCCATCGATCTGCGCTGTCGCAGTAGTATTCACGCCAACCTCGCAAGCTCGCCCTAAGTAGTGGGAAAAGTGGGCACTCTTCGGCGTGCGGGCAACTCACGTTGCTCCCTCCTGACTGGCGCTCCACCCGTTCGGGGAGAGCGGTTGTCGTTCTTGGTTCCTGCCCTTGCTGTGCCCGGCCGGCGGTCTGAAGGGCAATGCGGTGACGGGCACTGTCACGTAGTCGGGTACGTGGTGGTCTGAGGTGTGTCGGGTATGGCGGCCCGGGTTCCGAGCCTGTGTTCAAGCCGTGGTGTGTCGGCTGACAGCATCTGCGGCCTGGCCCCAGATGGCGAAGCGGACGGTCCTCTCGGCACGGTGGTCGAGCGTGGTCATCAGGTGCCGACGGGCCCCGAAGTGGGGTGAATTGCCGCTGGGCGCGGACAGGAAACGTTGCGCTCCGCAGACGCTCGCAAGCCCTTCATCGCGCATTCTCGTGGGCTGGTGGGAGTTCTCCGCCCGGTTGTTCGGCCCCTTGTGGGATCGGTGCTCCATCGAGGGCGCGCCTTCGGGATGGGCGGCACCGCAGGAGTGGAGCGTGTCGGTGACGACCAGCCGCGGCACCGCACGTGTCTTTTCCACCAGCCTGGGGAAGAACCGTCTGGCCGCGGCCTTGTCCCGGCAGGCCTGCACGAGGATGTCCAGGACGCTGTCCTCCTGGTCGACGGCCCGCCACAGGTATTTCAGCTTCCTGTTGATCCTGATGAACACCTCGTCCGAATCCCACTTGTCACCAAGCCAGGACGCCGGCGGCGCAGCCCGTCGGCATAGGCCTGACCCAACTTGCGGCATCACCGCAGGACGGTCTCGCAGGAGATGATGACGCCCCACTGGAGCATCAGCTCCTCGACCTCGTGGCAGGACAGCGGGAAGCGGAAGTACCGCCGCAAACAGGCGAGATCACCTCGACCGGGTACCGGTCTCCTTGTACGACAGCGACGTGCCCTCCACTGAGGATCCCCCTCACCATGCCCTCAACCTGAAGATCATCTCATCCTGCCAACCAACGTGACGGCACCCTGCATTGGTCACACCGATGCCATCTCTGGACGCGCTCATGGTACGAGGCCCACCGGGTACACGCATGCGATGCTGCACTTAAGTGCACTTAGGGACTTCCCCATTGCCTTTTCGTACTGAACCGCCCGGCACCGGCACCACCGCCAGCCTCGGCGCCCAGATCAAAGTCGGCACCAGCTGGACCATCTACAACACCGTCGCAGGCACCGGCGATCTGACCGGCGACGGCAAGCCGGACGTACTCGGTGGACAGCATCGCACCACAAGCCGTGCACATCCGGGATACTCCCGACGACAGCAGCGCCTCACGGACCATCAGCACCGGCGTCAGGCCCAGCCCAGCATTCCCCCCGCGAGGCCCGTGCCATAGCCCCCGGCCCGCCTCACCCTCAAGCCGGAACGGTCACGAACCCCGTTTAGGCGGACTGGAGACAACCACATGAGAACCCACTGAGCGACTCTGTCGGGAATCTTGAGGGACGGGCGTCACTTCCCTTGGCGCCACCACAGTGGCCGGGGTAAGTCGCGTGCGTCGAGGTACTGCTGGAATGCTGTGGGAGGGCGGGGCCGGTACGAGCCGTCGGCGGGTTCTTGGAGGATCAGCCGCTCGACGTTGATCGCGAGTGCGGTCAGGACGTGCTGGACGTGGGTCTTGGCCAGGCCGCGGTAGCGGCACCGGCGTCCGCGGTGGCCGTGCGCGAACTCCTCGATGGTGCCCTCGGCCCCCGAGCGTCGCCCGTAGAGTCGGCGCCAGTCCGCGTCCTGCTGGTCGGCGCGGTTCTTGGTTTGGAGTTCGTGCAGGCGGCGGGTGGGAAAGTACAGGCTGCGAAACGGGCCTGGAGTGCACTTGGCCCGCTCGGGGCAGCGGCCGCACTGGCGGGCGTCGAACCGGACTGTGACCTTGGTCGGCTCGGCCACCAGCAGGTCCTGCCAGTTGCCGCTGACCTGCCCGTTGGGGCAGGTTACCTCGCGCTGGTCGAAGTCGATGATGAAGTTCTCCCGGCCGAATCCGTCGTTGGCCCGGTGCTGCGGGGTGGTGCTGGGCGGAAGCGGACCGATCAGAGTGACGCGGTGCAGGCGGGCGGCGGCGTCCATGCCGGCCACGGAGGTGTAGCCGCCGTCGACCAGGTGCCGGTCCGGCAGCAGGCGCAGCCGCCTGAGGCGGGCGTGGATGCCGGGCAGCGCCTGGCTGTCCGCGCTGGAGACGGCGGTGGCCACGTCGGTGATGACGTTGATCCGCTTGTCGTCGCAGGTCTCGGTCACGTGCACGAGGTAGCCGGTCCAGCGGGTGTCGCCGCGGCGCGTCCAGCGTGCCTCGGTCTCATACGGCGACTCGATCTGAATCCGGGAGGGCGGCCGGCCGTCGCGCTTCGTGCGCGGCCTGAACCGCCCCTTGGCATCCACCAGGAAGTGCTGCACCAGGATCGTTCGGAGCACCTTCGCCTGCGCCGGAGCGCCGCCGGGGAACCGGGCGTCAAGGCGTTGCAGCAGTTCGCGGGCGTCGTTGCCCACCTGCTCCAGACGGGCGACGGGGTGGCTGGGCTGGGAGCACAGGCGAACCGGCCGGCCGTAGCGTTGGGCCCATTCGGCGGTGACCAGCTCATCCAGCGCCTCTGGCGCGTCGCGGGCCACCTCTTCCAGCACGGCGCGGACCGCCTCGGTCACCAGCTCCAGGCGGGTCAACTCCCGTGCGGCGGACAGGACGTGTGGGGAGTCGGTGCGCTGCGTGACGCGCCCCTTGAGCAGGCCGGCTTGTCGGATCCGGGTGAGTGCGAGGCCCAGTAGCCGGTCGGCGCGGTCGCCTTCGGCGAGCCGGTCGCGGAAGTCGGACATGACGCTGTGGTGGAAGCCGGGATCGTCCAGGTCCAGTCCGAGGGCGTGTGAAGTAGGCCGCCGACGAGGTGCCCCTGGCTGGGGTCCTTTTCCGACGGCCCCTTCCCGAACCGGGCGTGCGGCTTGTCACCGCACCCGGCTCTCCAGTGCCGTTCTTCGTGAGCTGTTGCCCGTAGGACGTCCGGCGTGGATGTCCTCGTGGCAACGACGGCAGACGACCAGGGTCTTGCGACGGCGCGCGGCCATCGTCCTGGCCCATGTCGAACGCTTGGGCCTCCCCTTGACGTTCAGGTCCTTCAGGTGCCGGATGTGGTGCACTTCCACATCCGTCCGCGAACCGCAGAGTTCGCAGACATCGGCGAGGAGCCGTTGCAGCAGCTCCGTCCGATCACCGTTCCAGACCCTTCTAGGCTGGTCGTCGAGACGGGTGACCTTGGCCCTTCCCTTCAGTGAGATCCCACCCCACTCGGCTACCAACGGCGGGCGGCCGTCGCCGCGTTCGACGGTGACCCGCAGCCCCTTGCGGGGGCCGAGGTCGGTTTGGAGTACGGCGCGGTAGCGTCGATAGACCTTGGGGACGGTGGTGCGGTGTTTCTGCGCCAGCGTCTTGGTCAGCGACATCTCCATGGCGTACTTCAGTCGTCGGAAGCGGTGGCGGTTGAAGGCCAGTTGGTAGTACTCCGTGATGCCACGGAACTCGGCCTGGTACTGGGCGATGATCGAAAAGTCGCTGTCGACCATGCGTCCGGCAATCCTGGCCGGTCGGCCGTGGTGGAGGTAAGGCCTGCACTTGGCGTGGACGACGTCGGCCGGCACCTTCAGCCCGATCTGCCCGTTGATGCTGCGGCGACCGCGCCGGTCGTGCTTGCTGTCGTTGTCCAGGACCACGATCTCGTAGCCCAGGAACCGGGCGACCTGCGTCCGCCCGTGGGGGCCTCCCCCAAGGCCGGGAAGTTAGCGTTTTCGCAGGTCCTGCAAGCCCGTTGGGCGTTCGAGGAGAAAACACAACGGAGCTCGTTGGTACAGGCAGTCGACCAAGACAGCTTGTACGTGAGGAGCTCCGTTGCGGGTTCATTTTGCCCTGCCGTCCGCGATGATGGCCATCACCCGTTCGGTGACCGTGGCGGCGGGTCGGTTCGCGCCTGGCCATCTGGGAGAGCTGACCGCTGTGGTGCCGTTCGAGCTGGTGGATGCGGTGCTGGCGGAGACGCGGACGGTGCAACGGCGGCTGCGTGATCTGCCGTCCCGAGTCGGGATGTACTTCCTGCTCGCGATGTGCCTGTTCCCCGAGGTCGGATACCGGCTGGTGTGGGACAAGCTCACCGGCGGCCTGGCCGGGATGCCGGTGGCCTCGCCGAGTGCGAAGGCCCTGCGGGACCTGCGCCGAAGGCTGGGGGCTGCGCCGGTGCAGGCCCTGTTTGAGGTGCTCGCCGGGCCCCTGGCCCACCCGACGACGCCAGGGGTGCGCTTCAGCTCCTATCGGACGGTGTCTTTCGATGGCTGCAGTTCGCTGCGGGTACCCGATTCACCTCGTAACCGGGCCTGGCTCGGGCGGACGGCCCATCACGGCTATCCCACGCTGGAGCTGATGACGCTCGTCGAGACCGGGACAAGAGCGTTGATCGGCGCGGTGTTCGGCCCTACCGACGAGGGTGAGACTGCCTATGCCCGCCGGCTGTTGCACCTGCTCGGGCCGGACATGCTGGTGCTGTGGGACAAGGGCTTCGACGCCAACGACTTCCTACGCCGGCACCCGGCCAGGACGCTGATCGGCCTCTACCAGGAACGCTGGGGTGCGACACGAAGTCGCACGAGATTGAGTGAATTACCTGATCGGAGGATCGACTTGATGTCGACAGCGTAGTTCCGGGCCAGTGCTCAAGGCCCGTCCCCACTTCGACATGCGTCGCTGGCAACGGCGGGGTGTGGAGCTTGAAGGAGAAGCCCAAGGGCTCCCGTTCCATCCGGGGGCCACAGGCAAGGGAAAGACCGGACGGGTGAACGCGAGTGAACCCCTGATGATGCTTCGTGATCGTGGGCCCCGCCGATGGACTGCTCCAGCGGGGTGCAGGACTGGCCGCTGAGAAGCGGCAGGCGCCGGCTGAAGACCCAACGTCAGCCGGGAGAGCATCGCCGTCCCGGAGTTTAGAGGGCACCCACCCCGGTCGTATCTCACTCGTGTGGAACGTGGAAACCCCGTTGGGGTCCGGACGCGCAAGCGTCCGGTCAGCCGACCGCAAGGAAGGCCCAACTCCCCAGCGGGCACAGGATGACCCAAGAAGCCAACGCCGGTGGCCGAAAGGCAGCGGGAAACCGGGGCAGATGGCCAGCACCTCCGCTGGCCGCCTCGCATAACCGGCCGGATAAGGGCACTGCCCGGACCCGCAAGGGTGCTGACGTGGGTCAGGTGGGCCTGTGAGGACTCGATGATCGGACGAGTTCAAGGCCTATGCCGTGGCCCTGTACGAGTCCACACCCGGGGCGACCTACAAGAGCATCGCCGCTGACCTGGGCGTCAACCGGGCGACCCTGCGGGTGCTGCGGGACCGCGAACGCCGTGGCGTCACCGCCGCGGCGGCGAAGCCGGGCACCCCGCCTCGGGAGGCGGTGCCGTCCGCTGATCCGCACGAGCGGTTGCGGCAGCTGGAGGCCCGGGTGGCCGAGCTCGAGGCGAGTGAGCGCAAGCTCGCCACCGAGCGGGACATCCTCCGCAAGGCGGCCAAGTATTTCGCCGGAGAGACGAACTGGTGAGGAGCCGCTTCCAGTTCATTGACGACCACCGGGACACCTACGAGGTGAAGCGGCTCTGCCAGGTCCTGGACGTGAACCGGTCCAGCTACTACACGTGGCTCGCCGGCGCTGAGGCCCGGGCCACCCGGCAGCGGGAGGACCGGGTCCTGGCCGAGGAGATCCGCGAGGTCCACGGCGAGTCCGGCGGCGCCTACGGCTCCCCGCAAGTAACCGCCGAGCTCCGCGAGAAGGGGCGGCGGGTCAACGAGGAGCGGGTCGCCCGGATCATGCGGACGTTCCCTAAGAATGTTGGCGGTCCGGGAGGACCGGGTGTGGCTGATGCGGAGTTGCCGTTGATGGCTCAAGGAGAATGGCCGCCCGGTCCTCCGGGACGCTCCGACCACTGATTGAGAACTGCGGTCATCGCTGGTTAGGGACCTGTCGGCGGAGTGTTCTTCGGACCATGAAGTACTGGTCACGAGAGACACGGAGCGACGAGCTTGAGCACGGCTCACGAGCGGATATGGGTCGGCATCGACGCCGGCAAAGGGCATCACTGGGCGGTCGCAGTCGACAGCGACGGCGAGACGCTGTTCTCGACGAAGGTCATCAACGACGAGGCCCAGATCATCACTCTCATCGACACGGCGCGGGACCGGGCAGGCGAGGTGCGATGGGCCGTGGACATCTCCGGTCGCGCGTCCACGCTGCTGCTGGCGTTGCTGGTCGCCCGCGGCCAGCAGGTCGTCTACGTGCCCGGCCGGACGGTCAACCGCATGTCCGGCGCCTACCAGGGTGAGGGCAAGACCGACGCCCGCGACGCCCGCGTCATTGCCGACCAGGCCCGCATGCGTCCCCGGGACTTCCAGCACCTGGACACGCCCCCAGAACTGGTCACCACACTCCAGGTGCTCTCCAACTACCGGGCCGACCTGATCGCCGACCGGGTTCGCCTGATCAACCGGCTCCGCGACCTGCTGGTCGGCATCTGCCCAGCGCTGGAACGGGCCTTCGACTACTCCGCGGCCAAGGGCCCGGTCGTCATGCTGACCGAGTACCAGACCCCAGCTGCCCTGCGCCGCATCGGGGCCAAGCGGCTTACGGCCTGGCTGGAACGCCGCAAAGTTCGCGGCGCCGCCGCCGTTGCCGCCAAGGCGGTGGAAGCGGCTCAGTCCCAGATGACCGCCCTGCCGGGCGAGAAGCGGGCCGCCAAGCTGGTCCGCGACCTCGCCCACCAGCTCCTGGCCATGGATGAGCGGATCAAGGACAACGACCGGGAGATCCGCGAGACCTTCCGCACCGACGACCGCGCCGAGATCATCGAGTCCATGCCAGGCATGGGGCCGATCCTGGGAGCCGAGTTCGTCGCCATCGTCGGCGACCTGGGCGGCTACAAGGACGCCGGCCGCCTCGCCTCCCATGCGGGCCTGGCACCGGTCGCCCGAGACTCCGGCCGCCGCACCGGCAACTACCACCGGCCCAAGCGCTACAACCGGCGTCTGCGGCACATCTTCTACCTGTCGGCACAGACCGCGATGATGCGGCCCGGTCCGTCGCGGGACTACTACCTCAAGAAACGATCCGAGGGCCTGCTGCACACCCAGGCTCTGCTCTCGCTCGCCCGCCGCCGCGTCGACGTCCTGTGGGCAATGCTGCGTGACAAGAGGCTCTTCACCCCCGCTCCGCCAGTCACGCAGGCGGCTTGACACGGTCATTGAGATTCTCCATCACCGGCATCCGCCTGCGCAGACGCGTGCGCACCACCGTCCCGGACCCGGCAGCCTCAGCGGTTCCGGACCTGTTCCAGCGGGAACTTCACCGCCACCGAGCAGGGGCGCAAACACATGGGTGACATCACGTATCTCCCGCTCGCAGAGAATTCCCGGCGCAGGACACTAGCTATGCCGAACGGCGGTTGAACTACCGCACGCCGAACGGAAGTTGACCCATCACTGGGCAACAACATGCGCGACTCCGGTCACAACTCTTGACGAGTCGTTCACACGGATGAAGCATGCATCGGCAAGAGAGCGCTCCCCGCACCTTCCATCGTTCACTTCCTGAACTAGGAGAGTCGCCCCATGCCCCCTTCCCCCACAGATGCCTCGGACTCCGGCCGCTCCCCACTGGCCCGGCGGTCCGTTCTCGGAGCGATGGCCGCGGCGGCGGCCGCGCCCGGTCTGCTCGGCCTGTCCTCACCGGCTTCCGCCGCACCCGTCAAGAAGCCGCTGGCCCTTCCCGGCGGCGGCGATCTCGGCCCGAACGTCATCGTCTTCGACCCCTCGACCTCGGGGATCCAGGCCAAACTGGACGAGGTGTTCAGACAGCAGGAGTCGGCCCAGTTCGGCACGGGCCGTTACCAATTCCTCTTCAGGCCGGGCACGTACAACGGGCTCAATGCCCAACTCGGCTTCTACACCTCGATCTCGGGCCTCGGCCTGTCCCCGGACGACACGACGATCAATGGCGATGTGACCGTCGACGCGGGCTGGTTCGGCGGCAACGCCACCCAGAACTTCTGGCGTTCGGCGGAGAACCTCGCACTCAGCCCGGCCAACGGCACCAACCGCTGGGCGGTCGCCCAGGCCGCCCCCTTCCGCCGGATACACGTCAAGGGCGGCCTCAATCTCTCGCCCAACGGATACGGCTGGGCCAGTGGCGGCTACATCGCCGACAGCCGCATCGACGGCACGGTCGGGCCCTACTCGCAGCAGCAGTGGTACACCCGCGACAGCTCGGTTGGCGGCTGGCTCAACGCCGTCTGGAACATGGTGTTCTCCGGCGTCGAGGGCGCCCCCGCGCAGTCCTTCCCGAACCCGCCGTACACCACGCTCGAGACCACGCCGATCTCCCGGGAGAAGCCGTTCCTCTACCTGAGCGGCAGCGAGTACCGCGTCTTCCTGCCGGAGAAGCGCACCAACGCCCGCGGCACGACCTGGGGCAGCGGTACTCCTCGCGGTACGTCGCTGGCGTTGACGCAGTTCTACGTGGCCAAGCCGGGCGTCACCGCCGCCACCCTCAACGCCGCACTCACTCAGGGCCTTCACCTGCTCCTGACGCCGGGGATCTACCACCTCGACCAGCCGATCCAGGTCAACCGCGCCGGGACCGTGGTCCTCGGCCTCGGTTACGCCACCCTGATCCCGGACAACGGCATCACCGCGCTCAGAACGGCCGACGTGGACGGCGTCCGGCTGGCCGGATTCCTGATCGACGCCGGTCCCGTCAACTCCTCCACCCTGCTGGAGGTCGGCCCCTCCGGGGCCTCGGCGAACCACTCCGCCAACCCGACCACCGTCCAGGACGTCTTCATCCGCATCGGCGGCGCGGGCCCCGGCAAGGCCACCACCAGCATCGTGATCAACAGCCGCCATACGATCATCGACCACACCTGGGTCTGGCGCGCCGACCACGGCACCGGCGTCGGCTGGGAGACCAACCGGGCCGACTACGGCATCCGCGTCAACGGCGACGACGTCCTGGCGACGGGTCTGTTCGTCGAGCACTTCAACAAGTACGACGTCCAGTGGTACGGCCAGCGCGGCCGCACCGTCTTCTTCCAGAACGAGAAGGCGTACGACGCGCCGAACCAGGCCGCCATCCAGAACGGTGCCGTCAAGGGGTACGCCGCCTACAAGGTCGGCGACTCCGTGACCACACACGAAGGATGGGGCCTGGGCAGCTACTGCTACTACAACGTCGATCCGACGATCGTCCAGCACCACGGATTCGCCGCACCGAACACACCGGGCGTGAAGTTCCACGACCTGCTCGTCATCTCACTGGGCGGCCAGGGACAGTACGAACGCGTCATCAACGACACGGGATCGCCGACTTCGGGCACGTCCACCGTGCCGTCCACGGTGGTCTCGTATCCCTGAGCGCACCGCGGGAAGACGGCCCTCAGTACCGCTGGGCCTTGGTCAGCCGAGGGGTCAGCCGGGGTTCGGCCGGCTCCCTGCTGATGGCGACGGGCTGGGCCCGCTCCCCCGGATCGAGATTCTCCGCTCCCACGAACCTGGTCTCCACGTTCTTGTCGGCGGAGTTCTTGAAGTCGATCTGTACGGCGTACGACGTCTTGTGGTCGGTCTTGTTGGTGATGGTGACGACCACGGCGAGCAGCCCGCCGGTCTGCGCCCGGGGCAGTCCGGTCATGGCGACGTCCGACCTCGCGTTGCCGCTGCCCTTCACGTCCTTCAGCTCCTTCTCCGCCGCCGCGCTGGCGCGTGCCGTGTCGGCGGAGACGGACGCCTCGAACGCCGATGCCGCGGCGGAGGCGGAAGACGCCGCCGCCGACGCCGAAGCGCGGGCGGAGTCGATGACCGTGGAGGCGGCCGAGGCCAGGGCGGACGGCGCCGTCCCGGTGAAGTCGGACGCGTTCCGCGCGGTCGGACGCGCGCTGGCGGAGGTACCGCCGCTGTTGTCGTTGGTGCTGCACGAGACGAGCACAGAGCCGCACGCGAAGGTGGCCAGGAGGGCGGCGATCCGGCGTGACCGGCCTCGGACGTCGCAGCTGCGTGTGCTCATGCTCATGGGGCTCGTCCTCTTCCTGGCGTGCGGGACCCTCTCATGCTCCGCGCCGGACTCGGCGTCCGCGAACCGCACTGACCCATTGGGGTCTCCGCGCCCTCAGCCCTCCCCAACCAGCCACCTCTCCGACGGAAATTGGACCAGACCAACCGTGTGGGAATCGTTGACATGTACGCCACCCAGCGCAACTATGAGAGCGCTCTCAGAAGACCGCACAGCTCCCGTCCGCAGGAATCCACTTGGTTGGAATCCCCCGTCCTGGAATCCCCCCATCAAGGAGGATGAGAGTGACCAGAAGACTTCGATGGCGGGCCTTGGCGATGGCCGCCGCCACCCTCACCGCGGGACTGATGACGTTCGGGTCCCCGTCCCGGGCCGAGGCCGCGGTCCCGGCGACCATCCCGCTGACGTTCACGAACAACTCCGGCCGCAGCGACCCGGTCTACATCTACGACCTCGGAACACTGCTGTCGACGGGCCAGCAAGGCTGGGCCGACGCAAACGGCACGTTCCACGCCTGGCCGGCGGGCGGCAATCCGCCGACGCCCGCGCCTGACGCGTCGATCGCGGGACCGGCCAACGGGCAGTCGAAGACCATCCGGATCCCCAAGTTCTCCGGACGGATCTACTTCTCCTACGGGCAGAAGCTCGACTTCCGGCTGACGACCGGCGGTCTCGTGCAGCCGGCCGTGCAGAATCCGAGCGACCCCAACCGCAACATCCTCTTCAACTGGTCCGAGTACACACTCAACGACGCCGGACTGTGGATCAACAGCACACAGGTCGACATGTTCTCCGCCCCGTACGCCGTCGGAGTCCAGCTCGCCGACGGGACGACGAAGAACACCGGCCACCTCAAGCCGGGCGGATACACCGGATTCTTCAACGCCCTTCGGGGTCAGCCTGGCGGCTGGGCCAATCTGATCCAGACCCGCTCCGACGGCACTGTCCTGCGGGCCCTCGCGCCCGGCCACGGCATCGAGGCGGGCGCGCTGCCCGCCACCGTCATGGACGACTACGTCAACCGCGTGTGGCAGAAGTACAGTTCGTCGACGCTGATAGTGACGCCCTTCGCCGACCAGCCGAACACGAAGTACTACGGCCGGGTCTCCGGTGACGTCATGAACTTCACCAACAGCGCCGGATCGGTCGTCACCAGCTTCCAGAAGCCCGACTCGGACAGCATCTTCGGCTGCTACAAGCGGCTCGACGCCCCCAACGACCTGGTACGCGGTCCGATCTCACGCACCTTGTGCGCGGGCTTCAACCGCTCCACGCTCCTGGTCAATCCCAACCAGCCGGACACCACCTCGGCGAACTTCTACCAGGACGTGGTGACCAACCACTACGCCCGCAAGATCCACGCGCGGATGGCCGACGGCAAGTCCTACGCGTTCGCGTTCGACGACGTCGGGAACTACGAGTCGCTCGTGCACGACGGAAATCCCCAACAGGCCTACGTCACGCTGGATCCGTTCAGCTGACGTCGTCCTGGTCCTGGTCCTGGTCGGAGTCGGGGTCGAGGCAGAGCACGGGGACCCGCTGGACGAGGTTGTTGGCGAAGCCGCCGCGGTTCCACGGCTGGTCCAGGGGCTGGGTGTGGCCCTCGGCGTCGGTGGCCCGCGCACTGAGCAGATGGCTGCCGGGCGTCGCCGTCCAGGTGTGGCATGCTGGCCACAAAACGCCCATGCGGTGGAGGTGGCCATACAGGGCATGGAACCGGCGTTCGGGTTCTTGCTTGGCACAGCGGTACAGCGTCCACTGCAGGGCACGGACCTTGTCCAAAGGACGGCCATCCGGCCTGGCGACACCGTCCTTCCGGCGGGCGGAACTAGCCGATCCGGCACTCACCCGAGTCTCCTCCCTGCACACGCACGCACCGATGAAGCAGGGGCCCTTCGCTCCCGGCGGGTTGTGTGGTCCCGCCGATCCGCACTACTACTGCCCCCTCCGACTGCCTCTCGACAGCCCGCCACTTCCCGGTTCCGCCGGTTATAGGCGAGCCACGCTCCCGGGCCGCAAACCCAGGGCCGAGGAGGCCCTCTCCAGTTCCCAGGACAACCTTCCGACCTTTCCACGCCCCTTACGCCGGGAGGTTCTTCGGCGACCGCTCCAGGTTCCCGGACGCCTTCCATGGCCTTCGCCCACTCATCACAGGCTCGGCTCCTCCTTGGCCCGCCCCACGAGGCGGGGTGGAATTGACGACGCTGCAGGCTTCACTTCATGTTGCGGACTGGTCGGTTGCACACCCCCGCGGGGCGCTTGTCACTCCACTTCGACGCCGCCCTCTCGAACGACGCCGGGAGTCAGCTACCGGGGACCCTGGCGTCTCCCCGGACCGGACTTGCACCGGCTGGCTATCCTGAGCTTGACGCCCGGTTACATCAGTTCACATCCCTTCTGAGCTGCGATGACGCCCGGACTGCTGGACGTACGATGATCGATTCCAAGGGGTCGGCGAGCGTAGGCGGCCTGCGTTCAGCGGGGGGTGACGTTTCCGGCCGGCCATCTGCGTGGGTGCGCACCAACATGACGTCCGTTTCCTGCCAGCAGCCGCCCGTGTGTCGATCCAGCATGGGCACATGACCAGATACACCGTGCTCCCCGTTGACACCGCCGTCCTGAAGGAGTTGCGGGTTGTCGACGACGCGGGCCGTCCCTGCGCCTCGTACATCACGACCGGCGACGACGTGGGCTCGCCGCTGCGCTGCTGCCTGCGCCCCATCAGGCTCGGCGAGCGGATTGCCCTGGTTTCGTACGCTCCGTTGCGTCGCTGGGCCGCCGCGAGGGGTGCAGATCCGGGCGCGTACGACGAACAGGGTCCCGTCTTCATCCATGCCGACGACTGCGGCGGGTTCACCCCCAGCGAGAACTACCCATTCGCTCGGCCGGGTGCACTACGTACCGTGCGCCGCTATGACGCCCGGGGCCATATCGCAGGTGGCCGCCTTCTGGAGATTCCGGCCGACGCCACGACTGGCTTCGATGCAGCCTTCGACGATGCGTTCGACGATCCGGACGTGGTGCTCCTACACGTCAGGGCACTGGAATACGGATGCTTCCACTTCGAGGTGCGACGGCCCTCCGCCAAGGAGCAGTAGCTGCCGTACCCACGTGAATGATCGACCTCAAGGGATCGGCTGCGCGCATGGGACGAGGGCGTCCAACGTCAGTTTGTGAAGACAGAGTTGGACACCCTCGCAACCGCACTCTATGTGAAGACCGACGACCTGCTGAAGGCGTCTCCGCATCTCGCGCCATGGCGTCCGGCCGTGGGGATCGCCCCGAAGCTTACTGACGCCGAGCTGGTCACACTGGCGGTGTGATGCAGGCCATGCTCGGCTTCACCTCCGAGGCCAGGTGGCGGTTGCGTCCAGGGAAGGGGTGTACGGGTTCGACCTGATCCGGGGGTTTGCTCCGGCATCGGGATGGTGCCCGCATAGATGAACGGCCACCGGCTGATCTTCGAAGTGTCGAAGCCTCGAAGGAGATCAGCACGATGACCGCACCTGACAGTCTGCCCCTGCACGCCCTCGCGGAAGACAACCTCGCCGCGGCGAGTCCCGATCTGCTGCGCGCGATGGTCAAGACGTTCGCCGACGCGCTCATGTCCGCGGAGGCCGACGCCCTCTGCAATGCCGAATACGGCCAGGTCAGCGACGAACGCGTCAACCACCGCAACGGCTACCGCCCACGCGAGTGGGACACGAGGGCCGGCACCGTCGAACTGGCCGTCCCCAAACTGCGCCAGGGCAGTTACTTCCCTCACTGGCTCCTCGAACGCCGCCGACGAGCCGAACAGGCCCTGATCTCGGTGGTCGCGACCGCCTACCTGCTCGGTGTCTCCACCCGCCGGGTCGAGAAACTCGCCGCCTCCCTGGGCGTCACCCAGCTGTCGAAGTCGCAGGTCAGCGCGATGGCGAAACACCTGGACGAGCAGATCGCGGCGTTCCGCAACCGGCCGCTCGACGCCGGACCCTACGCGTTCGTCTGGGTGGACGCGCTGACCCAGAAGGTCCGCGAGGGCGGCCGGATCATCAACGTCCACGCGCTGATCGCGGTCGGAGTGAACGCCGACGGGCACCGCGAGATCCTCGGCATCGACGTCGCCACCTGCGAGGACGGTGCCGGCTGGCTCGCCTTCCTGCGCTCCCTGACCGCCCGCGGCCTGTCCGGGGTCCAGCTGGTCGTCTCCGACGCGCACACCGGCCTGGTGAACGCGATCGGTGCGGTCCTGCCCGGTTCATCGCGGCAGCGGTGCCGAACCCACTGAAGCCGTCAAGAATCAACCTGTCGGTGTGTCGTCTTCGCTGTGTGCTGCTGCGAGGAGGTCGGCGGCGGTGCGGTAGCGGGTGGTGGCCGGTGGCGGGAGGTGCCCGGCTTCCATGAGCAGGGGTCGGATCTCACGGACGACGTTGCCGATCAAGGACCGGCTCACGTCGCCCAGCGCGTCGGCGAGGACGTCCAGGGTGCAGAGCTTGCGCAGGTAGAGGACGGCGAGGATGACGCGTTCTTTGTCGCCGATCTTCTGGGGGAAGATGCCGCCGCGGCTGCCCGGCTGGCGGTCGGCGCCCCGGCGCTGGTAGGAGGCGCGTTCGATCTGAGCGAGTTGGCGTGGGGCGAGGCGCCGGGCGAGTGTGTCGAGGCCCTCATGGGACATGCCGGTCAGGCGCGGATGGGACAGGCTCTCCATGATCTGGGTGCGCGGCGGAGTCGTTGCCGTGTCGAGGAAGGCCAGCAGCTCGGCCTCGGTGGTGAAGCGGGTGGGGGCGTATCCGGGCTGGTGACCGTGGTCTTCCAGGACGCGCCGGGTTTCGGCGACGAGGTGGCCGATGCAGTTGGGGGTGACCTCCAGCATGTCGCTCAGCAGCTTCATCGAGCAGACCTGCCGCTGGTAGAGGAGGGTGAGTATCACCCGGGCCGCGTCGTCGAACACCGGCTTGCTGCCGCGCAGTTTGCCGGTAGCCCGACGGGCGCGTCCGCCGCGCTGTTCGCTGTAGCGTTCTTGAGCCCGCGCGGCCTGGAGTGGGGCCAACTCGACGCACAAGTCGGCGAGTTGTGTGCTACTCAGTCCTGTCAGCCGCGGGTCGGCCAGACGGGCCAGGAGTGAGTGGCGCCGGTCGGCGACGCCGTGCGCCTCACCGACAGCGGGCTGGGCCTGCGCCGAGGCGGGTTCAGGCAGCAGGGTGTAGTTCCACTGGCCGTGCACCTCATGCTTGACCAGGGGCAGGGCGGCGAAGCGGTCCTTGCTGATCGCGATGCCTGTGGGGTAGTCGCCGGGGTCCAGGCGGGCCTCGATACGCAGTCCGGCCCGGGTCCGGGTGGCGGCAATCGTCTCGATGACGACATCGTGGCTGGTCAGAGGGCGACCACGCCAGTTGTGAGTGATGTGGGAGAACAGCCGGTGCTCGATCTTGTTCCACTTCGAAGTGCCCGGCGGGAAGTGGCAGACCGTGATCGCCAGGCCGGTCTCGGCGGCCAGGGCGGCCAGCTCGCTCTTCCAGACCCGGTAGCGGTAGCCGTTGGAGCCGCCGGCGTCCGCGGTGATCAGTAGCCGGGTGGCGTGCGGATGGTCATCGTGCCCGCGAGCCTTCCACCAGCGGCGGATCGACTCCACGGCGAAGGTAGAGGTGTCGTGGTCGACCCCGACGTTGACCCAGCCGGTGTTGTGGGCGATGTCGTAGATTCCGTACGGGATCGCCTGCTCGACGTTCGGACCGCTGAAGAAGAAGTGATGGTCCTCGACCCGCACCGGGTCGCCCTTCGGACGCCACTCGCGTCCAGCCATGGGCAGGCGTCCGATCTGCTCACGCTTCTTGGTGTCAACGCTGATCACCGGCTCGCCTGCCGCCTGGTGCCGTTTGACCTGCTCGTTGAGGTAATGAAACTGGGCGTCGCGGTCGGGGTGTTGGGTGCCTTCGAGAGTCTTGGCGTTGCCCTGCAGGCTGAAACCGGCCTGTTTGAGCAGACGACCCACCGTCGGCGCGGAGACCGGGTGCCCCTGCCTGGTCAGTTCCTCGGCCAGGTGACGCAGCGACTTCGTCGTCCACCGCAGCGGGGATTCCGGATCACCGCGCTCATCAGGCTCGACCAGGGCCATCAGCGCGTTCACCAGGCCGGGGTCGACCTCCTCGACCGGTTTACGGCCTCCGCCGTCGGCACGGATGCGCCCACCGGGCAGCGGCCCGCTGCCGGCTTCCAGTTCCGTGATCCCCCGGCGCACGGTGGTCTCGCTGACGGCCGCTGCCCGGGCGGCGGCGCGCACCCCGCCGTGGCCCAGCAGTCGTGCCTCGGCCGCCACCGCGAGACGCCGCTGCCTCTCGTTGAGATGGGGCAGCAACACCGCGAAACGGCAGTCGAGTTGGGACAGCATCTCGTCCGTGATCGCCATACCAGGCCAACGAGCCGCTGATCGCGAAGCAACAGGTTGATTCTTGACGGCTTCACTACGCCCGAAATCTGCTGAGCCAGGTTCCGAAATCAGCCCAGCCTTGGGTGGCCACGCTGCTGCGGACCGTCTTCGAACAGCCCGACAGCGACGCTGTCCAGGCGCAGATGCGGCACGTCCTGGACGCACTGGAAGCCAAGTTCCCCAAGGCCGCAGCCCACTTGGACACAGCGCAGCACGACCTGCTGGCGTTCACCGCGTTCCCGCGCGAGATCTGGCGTCAGATCTGGTCCAACAACCCGCAAGAACGCCTGAACAAGGAGATCCGCCGCCGCACCGACGTGGTCGGCATCTTCCCCGACCGCACCGCCCTGATCCGCCTGGTCGGCGCCGTCCTCGCCGAGCAGAACGACGAATGGACCGAAGCCCGCCGCTACATGGGCATCGAACTCCTCGCCAAAGCCCGCCTCCACCCGATCGAGTCAGAAAACGACGAGACAGCCCTGCCCACCGAACTCACCGCATAGCCTCAAAACGAGATCACCGAGTGGCCGTCAATACACCACTCCAGCGGACGTGACCCAGGTGGCTTCGCCATGCCTGTTCCCACCTGCGGCATCTCTTCCCTTACCTGCCTCAGCAGCCCGGCTACAACAAGCGACTGCGTAACAGGCCCTAACAAAGCCTCTGGACGTGCCGGTGAGTGATCAGGCAGACGGCAAGTCCGAGGAAGGCCTCGTGGATGTCGTCGCGTCGTTCCCAGCGGATCCGTAAGCGGCGGAAGCCGTGCAGCCAGGAGATCGTCCGCTCAACGACCCAGCGGAAGGTGCCCAGTCCCGTCCCGTGCGGCTGCCCACGCTCGGCGATCGCGGGCCTGATGCCGCGCTGCCGCAAGAGCCGTCGGTACTTGTCGTGGTCGTAGCCGCGGTCGGCGAAGAGCATGTCCGGCCGTCTGCGCGGCCGCCCGACGACTCCGGCCACTGCGGGGATCTTGTCCAACAGGGGCAGCAGTTGGGTGACATCGTTGCGGTTTCCGCCGGTCAAAGACACCGCGAGCGGGACCCCCTGGCCGTCGGTGATGATGTGGTGCTTGCTGCCCGGGCGTGCGCGGTCGACCGGGCTGGGCCCGCTTTTGGGCCCCTGCGCGCGGCCCGGACATGGGAGGAATCGATCACCGCCCGCGACCAGTCCAGCTGGTTCTTCGAGCGCAGCTTGTTCAGCAGCAACTGATGCAGCTGGTCCCAGACGCCTGCCTCGTTCCAGGCCGCCAGGCGCCTCCAGCACGTCATGCCCGATCCGAAGCCGAGCTCCTGCGGGAGGTACTCCCACTGGATGCCGGTGTGCAGGACGAACAAGATCCCGCACAGGGCTTGACGATCGGGCACTCGCGGTCTGCCCTCGACCTGCTTCGGGGGCCGCTCGGGCAGCAACGGCTCGATGAGCAACCACAGTTCATCCGACACGATCCACGGTCGCGACTGACGCTTCCCCATGCCCACATCAACGAGCGATCAAGTAGACAGTCACATGATCAACCCGCTTTTGTTAGAGCCAGTAAGAGCGCCGGACTGCTTCGGCGCATCGCCCGGCTGCTGGCTACCGACACCTCGGTGTGGAGGGACGACGTGTGGATCGTGGACTCCACACCGGTGGAATGTGGCCGTTCACGCGAGACCGTCAAGCGTTCCGACCTGGCCGGATGGGCCGAGTACGGGTACTGCGCCAGTCACAGCCGCTTCTTCTGGGGCCTGCGGCTGCACCTGGTGTTCACTCTCCAGGGCCTGCCCGTCGCCTTCGCGCTGACCGGAGCAAAAGCCGACGAGCGCGAGACTCTGCTGGACCTCCTCGCTGCCGAACCCGGCCTGGTTGCCGACCGGCCCGGACAGACGATGATCGGCGACAGGAACTACTTCGGAAGGGGCTTCGAGCAGGAGCTGGCCGAGCAGGACATCCGGCTGCTGCGGCCAGCCAGCCCGCAAGGGCGAGCCCGAGCGGCCCGGAGCGCCCTTGTTCAAGCCGTTGCGGCAAGTCATCGAGTCGGTCAACGAGACCTTCAAGGGTCAACTCGATCTCGAACAGCACCGAGGGCGCACGCCAGGCGGCGTCGTCGCCCGTGTCATGCAGCGAATCCTCGCCATGACCGCCGCGATCTGGCACAACGACCAAACAGGACAGGCCGTCCTTCGCTCACTGACCGCCTACGACCACTACTGAACTTGAACTCGTGATGTCGGTCGGCTCGTGGTGACGGCGTCAGGGTCCGAGACCGCCGGCTGTTACCGGCTCGGGTTCAGGACGATGGCTGTAGCCAGCGCCGCGCCGCGGCGAGACTCACCTCGACGTCATCGCTCCAAGAGCAGACCTCCAGCCATGAGAGGTAGCCGCCTTGCGCGAAGACCAGGACCTCGCCAGGGCACTCGCCGGTTTCGGTGAACAGCTGCACGTCGGCAGCCACGACGGTGCCGGGGCCCGTTGGCGCGGGCTCCACCGCGTCGGCGTCAAGGTCGAAGTAGGCAGTGCCGCAACCGCACTCACAGCGGGATTGCACCCTGAATTGAGGCACCTGCCGTCGGAGGACGACGTGAATAGGCTCGTCCGGGTTCAGGACGAGGTCGAGCACGTCGGCTACGTCCTCGGGCAGGCTGTCAGTCATGCCGCCACCGTAGCTGACCAGCAGATTTGAGCTTCGCCCAATTTCGGGTCCGTCGACCCGATGCTCACAGGTCCAGGGCCAGGTCGGTTCCGGCGAGGCAGCCGTCGATGGCCTCCGGTCGGTACTGCAGCATCTTCAGTTTGCGCTTCACCGCGCGGGTGATCTGGCCGAGGTCGGCCGCAGCGAGGTTGCCGATGTCACGCTTGACCAGCGACCAGACGCCCTCGGTCGGGTTGAGGTCCGGGGCGTAAGTGGGCAGCTGGAACACGGTGAGCCACTCGGCGTTCGCGTCGATGAACTCGCGCATGCCGACCGTCAGGTGCAGGTGGACGTTGTCCCAGACCAGCACGATCGGTCCGCCTAGCTGGATGCGAGCGCGGACGATGAGGTCGCGGAAGTCGCGCCAGCCAAAGCCCTTCGGCTCGTCCTTGCGGCCCCGGTACTCGCGGATCGCGTAGATCAGCCGGGACCGCTGGCCCGGCTTGTAGCAGGCCATACCCGCCATCGACATGCGCCCCGAGCCCCGGCCCCTCACCCTCACGACCGGGGTCTGGCCGATCCGGCCCCAGGTCCTGGCGCGCGGCGGAGTCATCGACTGCCCGGCCTCGTCGCTGAGTAGGCCCGGGGCGCGTTGTCGGGATTGCTCCCGGTCCGTTTCCCCGGACCTCTCGCCGAACCCGCCGTGCCTATTACTAGGCAACGGGCTCTCCACGGTCTCTGCCGTCAGGTGGGTGCAGGGACCCAGGGGTTGGGGATCTTGTTGCCGCGGTAGCGATACCGGGTGACCGGGATCGCGCTGATCTTCCGCAACTTGATCCCGTCCGCGCTGATTGGCAGCCACCGCCCGGTGGGGGTGGTGAGCCGTCTGCGGACGTCCGACCAGTTCCAGTGATGCCGTGTCCTCAGCAGCCGGACGAGCCTCCACCAGACGAGGTCGTCCAGTTTGCTGAAGATGTGTTTCGCGACGGCATGCCTGAAGTAGTGGGCCCAGCCGTGGGTGATCCGGTTGAGATTGATCAGCACCACGGCGAGGTCCTGCTGCGACGTTCTGTGGGTGAGGTGACGGATCTTCGCCTTCACCGACCGAAGAGGCCGGTCGGCGATGAAGGTGTAGACGTACCACTTGTTCGTTCCGCGTTTGCGGCGCCACTGGATGTGGAACCCCAGGAAGTCGAACCCCTCGCTCAGGTGCACCACTTGGGTCTTGGCCGGTGACAGCCGCAACCCCATCGGAGCAAGCACCTGGGCGATCTCCTCGCGCAGTGTCTCGGTGTCCTGCCTGGTCCCGTCGACCAGGACGACGAAGTCGTCCGCGTAGCGAACCAGCCGCCACGACGGCAGACCGATAGCCCGGCGTCGGCCGCGACGGTAGTCGGTGGACAGCTCTCCGCCTGGCTCCCATCCCCGGTGCAGGTGCTCGTCGAGCACCGTCAGGGCGATGTTGGCCAGGAGCGGGGAGAGGATGCCCCCTTGCGGCGTGCCGGTGAAGGTGTCCTGATATTCGCCGAGCTCCGTCAGGAGACCGGCCTTCAAGAACGCCTTCACCAGTGTCAGAACCCGCTTGTCCTTGATCCTCGTCCGGACCCGGTCCATCAGCGCGGGGTGGTCGATCTCGTCGAAGCACGCCGCGATGTCCGCGTCCAGCACCCAGCGGTAGCCGTGGGTGGCATAGAAATGGATCTCGGCAATCGCGTCCTGCGCCCGCCGCTTGGGCCGGAACCCGTAGGAGACCGGCTTGAAGTCGGCCTCGAAGATCGGTTCCAGCACCAGCTTCAGCGCGGCCTGGACGACCCGGTCGGCGATCACTGGGATTCCTAATCGCCTCACCTTTCCCGACCCGCCCGGCTTGGGAATCTTGCGTTCCCGCACCGGCAACGGACGGAAGGTGCCCTGCCTGAGCTGGGCACGAAGGTCGTCCAGGAACCCGGGAACACCGATCCTCTCCTCGACGTCGGTGGCACTCAGGCCGTCGATGCCGGGAGTGTTGGCTCCCCGGTTGCCGGCGACCCGGTCGAACGCCACTTGCAGCGTTGCCGGGTCGTGCACGAAGTTGAACAGATCGTCGAACCGGCGGCCGGGATCGGCCACCGCCCAACGGTGAAGCTTGGCCTGCATCTCCGATACCTGCTGACGCGGACCGATGAGGTCTGCGTCCGGCGTGGCACCTCCATTCGGAGGTGCGTCTTTCGGCATTGCAGCGTCCTTCCCTTCTCGATACCGCTGCCGCCCTTCCCCATGCTCCGGGCTTTCCCCGGCTCGGAGTACTACGGCGGCTCCGCCCCACCCGGCCCGTTCGGCGGTCGATGCACCTATCCCCGCCACCGAACTGGCGGCCCGCTGTTGGGGAGTTGAGACCGGATGGTTCCCGTGTTCACTGTGTTTCGCTCGTCGAAGTAGGAGCCCGACTGTGTCCCTGCGGCATCGCCACGAGTACGCCGTAGTCCTTCCTCGTGGCCTTCTGGACGGCTTCGAAATACCGGCCAAGAAGTTCCCCGCCGCCAACGGCGGCAGGTTCGCACCGCTTTCGGCCCAGATCCGCCAGGTTCGAGCCGATGTCATCGTTAAGAGACGTAAAGACGCCGGTTCCTCGCGTGCTCCTCTCCGTCCCGCTCGCCGAACCCGCACCATCTGGCAGTACTGGCACGTCCCGGCTTTGTCAGGGCCGCTCCCGCCCTCCCCGGCATCACCCGGATCAGGCTGTCCCCAGCTCCACCTCCCTGCTACGACAGGTCAGCGGCGAAGGTCTCTCACCTCCACACGAAACAGTGAGGTCGACCCGGAGCGCGGTACTGGCCTCACAACCAGCCCGTTTCTCCGGGTCGCCTCCCGAACCCGGCGTGCACCGCTAAGCGCACCGGGCTCTCCACAAGTCCCGTGGGTCGGTCTTCATTTCATGCTGTGCTCGGCCAAAGTGTCGGGATGCGTGTTCCCCGGTAGTAGTAGCGCTTGGCGCTCACTCTTGCCGGATCGAACAATTCCATCCCGCCCTCGGCGGGCCAGATGCCGTAGCGTCGGCGTAGTACCTTCCAAGGAACGCGCCGATGCTTGCGCTCCTGCCATCTGATGATCTCCTTCCAGAGGTAGGCCCTCAGATAACTGAAAGTCGCATTCGAGCATCCGTACTTGAAGTACGCGGTCCAGCCCCGCAGCATCCGGTTGAGCTGACGCAGCAGGTCTTCGAGCGACAGGTTCGTACTCCGCCGGCAGATCGCCTTCACCTTGGCCATGACGGTCACCAGGGCCTTCTTGGCCGGATAGACGTAGACGTACTGTTTGCCGGTGCCTCGCTTCCGGTGGCGCTGGATGCGCCAGCCGAGGAAGACAAGGCCCTCGTCGATATGGGTAATCAGGGTCTTCTCCGGCGACAGGCGCAAGCCCATCGTGGAGAGGATCCCTGCGATTTCTTCCCGCAGGGCTTCGGCGTGTGCCTCGGTGCCCGAAACAAGCAGGCACCAGTCGTCCGCATACCGCACAAGACGGTAGTTGGGCAGACCTTGGCGGCGTCGCTTGGCCCTTCCATACGGGCTGGCTCCGGGGCCGCCCGGCCCTTGGGCGATATGCTCGTCCAGGACCGAGAGAGCCACATTGCTCAGCAACGGGGAAAGAATCGACCCTTGCGGAGTCCCGGCACTGGTATCCACCAGCGTGCCGTCCTCATCGAGGATGCCCGCCTTCAGAAATGCCTTCACCAGATCCAAGACGCGTTTGTCTCCGACTCGTTCCCGCACCCGATCCATGAGAGCAGAGTGCGAGATTTCGTCGAAACAGGCTTTGATGTCACCCTCAACAATCCACTCATACGAGCGGGATGCGAAATGGTGCACCTCGGCCACCGCGTCGTGAGCCCGGCGATTCGGACGGAACCCGTAGGAACACGGGAGGAAATCCGCCTCGAAAATCGGCTCCAGCACCAGCTTCAAGGACGCCTGGACCACCCGGTCCCGGATGGTCGCGATACCCAGGTAGCGGACCTTGCCGCCAGCCTTGGGAATCGCGCGCCGCCGAGCCGGTAGGGGCCGGAAGGTGCGGGCCTTGAGATCATCCCGCAGTTCCGAAAGGAACCCCTCCAGCCCGCGCACGGACTCAATGTAGTAGGCGGTCTCGCCATCCACTCCCGCCGTGCGCGCACCCTTGTTGTTCCGCACCCGATCCCAGGCCACCAGCAGGAAGCCCGGGTCCGTGGCGAGGTTGTACAGATCATCGAACCTGCGATGAGGGTCATCACTGGCCCATCGGTGCAGCTTGGTCTGGATTTCCAGTACCCGGCGTTCCGCCTTGAGTAAGACGTATTCCAGTTCGTCGGTATTCACCAACGGCCTCCCGGCATTCCAGCGTCCTTACTGCTGACTTGCTGGCCCCCTTCGCCATGCACGGACCTCTCGTCCGCTCGGACTACTACGGGGCCTCCGCCCCATCCCGCGCCTTCGACAGACGACGCATCTATCCCAAGAACCCGGATGGATTCCGATCCCGGGGAGCGATGCGGGATGGTTCCCGTGTTCACGGTGAATCGATCGATCAGTCCGGCGCCCAGCTTTGCCCCGGCAGCATCGCCACGGTTACGCCGCAGGCTTTCGCCGTGGCCTCCCCACCGACACGCCAAGTCGGCTACGGAGTCAGCCCGCCCAACGAGCAGACTGTGCGCTACAACCCGGCCCATATCCACCAGATTTGAGCCGGTGCCACGCTTACGGAGCTTTACCACTGGTTCCTCTCGTACGCCCTCTGATCTCGCTCGCCGGACCCGGCCCGTCTGGTAGTTCCGGGCAGTCCCGGCTTTGTCAGCGCTGCTTCCCGCCCTCCCCGGCGTCTCCCGGGTCGGACTGCGCTCAGCTCCCACCAGGCTGCTGCGACAGCCTGGCGAGGAGGTCTTGCACCTCCTTCGATTCACCGCGCCTCACGGCGCACCAGCGCCTCACGGCGCAACTCGAAAACGATCCAGGCCCCGCGCTCCGCCGCGGTGCTCTTACCCGCGGCCAGGTCTCCTTCTTCCACACCTCGACCGCGTCGTCATCGCGCTCGATCGCGCGCCTGGTGGGCTGCTGCCAGCTCCAGTCGTGGCGCTTCAGCAGCCGCCAGGTGCCCTCGACCGTGTAGGAGACGTGGAAGAGCCGGCCAATCAGCGTCTTGATCCGTGCCAGGGTCCACCGCTGGTCCGCCCAGCCGTGAGCCAGTGGACCACGCTCCAACTCCCGCTCCAGCCTGGCGATCTGGGCGTCACTGAGTCGAGGTCTTCCCGGCGACCCCTTCGACAGGACTCCCGCCTCGCCGCCCTCGCGCCAGGCCCGGCGCCACCGCTCGACCGACCGCACGCTGATCCGCAGGGCAGCGGCAATCTCCGCGTTCTTCTGCCCGCCCTCGAAACGCTCCACGGCCTGGAGCCGTAACCGCTCCCGCGTGGTCCTCTCGGCGTCGGTCAGCCCACCGCCCTGCGCATACCTCACACCCAACGGCTATCGGTGCTCACGGCCAGCTGTCAGGCGAACGGCACCGACATCACTCAATCAAGTTCAGTTGCGGATTCGGTCGCGATTTCCAACAGAGGCATGATCTCTCCTCGCCTTGGCACACTCCGGGGCGACAAGCGGGGGCCTGGCGGGTTCCACTGTCCACGATGGCAGATGGGGGCCTGCTGTCTGCCGAGACGGGGCCGGTGCTGGCTTGGGCCCCCGGCCGCCAGCGGGGCGATGTTGTGACCGAGCGCTTCACTTCGCAGGTGAGAGCAGCGACCGCTACCCTGCGGGCCACCTCCGAGGCTCACCGGGCCAAGTCAACCGCTCACGGGCCAACTCTAAGTGGGCGGTTCGTAAGGTGATGTCTGTTTCCGGTTGAGGTTGGAGCAAGGTCGCTGGTGGGGTTCCGTCGGCTATGGCTTCCTGGTGAAGTTGCCGGTGTCGGCCTCGGTGAGGATCCCGAGTTTGACCAGGCGTTTCAGCTTGGCGCGGGTGCCTTCGACGTTCTTCGGCAGCAGTTCGTGGCCGAGGGCTTCGCAGACGTCCTTGGCCCGTAGCGGTCCGGTCGCGTGGTTGAAGGCGGCGAGGATGCGGGGGTAGTCCGGGTGTTCGGGCAGGTCCGGTGTGTGGGCCGGGAGCCGGTCGGCGAGGCCGGTGACGGTCTTGCGGGTGATTGCGAGGTGCTCGAGATGCGTCTCGGCCTCCCGTAGCCGGGTCTGGAGGCCGTCGATCTGTGTGCGGAGTTCGTCGGCCAGGGCGCGGGCGGCGTCTTCCTGGAGGTTCAGGGCGTCGAGCAGGGGCTGGATGTTCACGCTGCCGCCGCCTGCTCTTCGCGCCAGGTGGGGGTGTTCGCGCCGGTGAGGCGTCGGGTCATGACGTGGGTCATGGCCCAGTAGACGCGGGAGGCGGAGGAGGAGGGGCGGTGCTCGTAGTCGCGGACCAGGCGCCGGTGCAGTATCAGGATCCCGTAGGTCTGTTCGACCCTCCATCGCTTCGGCTGTGGCACGAACCCCTTGTCCTGCGGGTTGCGTTGGACGATCTCGACGTCGATCCCCAGGCCGGTGCCGTGCAGGACGACCTGGTTCTTGAAGCCCTGGTCGACCAGGGCTTTGCGGACGGTTCCGCCGGCGTGCTCGGCGACCTGGTCCAGCAGGATGATGCCCGCGGCGTTGTCGTGGGTGTTCGCGGCGAGGATGATGCCCGCGGCGTTGTCGTGGGTGTTCGCGGCGAGGATGACGACCGCGATGACCTGGCCGAGGACGTCCACGGCCAGTCCGCGTTTGCGGCCGGGCACCCGCTTGGCCGGATCGTGGCCGCTCGTGGTGGCGGGGACTCCGGCGGCCACGTGGACACTCTGAGTGTCCAGGACCACCAGGGTCGGGTCCTCTAATCGGCGGGCGCGTTCGCGGACCTGGCAGCGCAGGAGTTCATGGATGACCTGGTCGGTTCCGTCGTCCCGCCAGGCCGCGAAGTAGTAGAAGGTGGCGCTCTTTTGCGGCAGGTCGTGCGGGAGATAGGCCCACTGGCAGCCGGTCCGTCCCTGGTAGAGGATCGCGTTCACGATCTCCCGCATGTCGTAGGCGCCCTGGTGGCCACTGACCGAGCGGTGCCGGTCCTTCCACGCGGTGATCACCGGCTCGATCAAAGCCCACTGCTCGTCCGATAAGTCACTCGGGTACGGCTTGCGTTCACTCACCCGGTCACATCACCAGATCGACAACCACGGACCGGCAGATTCCGTCCCGCCACCACACCAAACGGCGATAGCAGATCCATTCAAAGACTCACGAACCGCCCACTGAAAGCCCGCAAAGTCACCGGCATTGGAACTAGCCTCCCGTTTCAGTCGGCTCGGCCCAGCCGAGCTGGTCACAATGGCGGGCGCTGCCAGCTGCTTCTCGCCCGGTGGGCATGGCTGGGGCCCGACGCTCGGTCGGTCGGTGCCGTGGCGGATGGGCATCGGGGATCTGTGCGAGCGCGGCGTTCATAACGCTGATGTACTCGCTCGCGGTGTTCGCGTCGGCGTTGCCCGACCGCAGCAGGCCGGCCAGAGCCTCACCGGTGTTGTCCAGGAAGCACAGCAGCGGATGGAAGCCGAAACCGCGCCGGAAACGACAGAGCCGCGCAGGCCGGATGACCTGCGCGACTCTGGGCCAGTCGCTCGTTATCGAACCGACCGGTTCTCGTCGGCGATGTGCTCCTTGGGGCGGGCGATCGCCAGGTAGCCGAGGCCGAGGAAGGCGACGATGCCGACCGAAAGCGGGACCAGCCAGCGGTCGAAGAAGGAGTCGCCGTTGGCGGGAGTCTTGACGGACAGGACAACGATCGCGGTTACCCCGTAGGTCAGGGCGGCGATGTTCACGGGCCAGCCCCAGCGTCCGAGCCTGAAGGTGCCGGCGGGTTTCCATCCCCGGGCGCGGCCGATGGCCGAGGCCAGGACGACGGACTGGAAGCCTATGTAGATGCCCACCACCGAAAAAGTGATGATCCGGGTGACCGTCGCGGAGGGGAGGAAGGCAAGGGCGGCCGGGATGACCGCGGTGACGGCGGTTGCAGCCGGCGGCATGTGAAAGGTGGGGTGCAGCTTGGACAGCCGCTTGGCGCCGATGATGACCCCATCACGGGCGTAGGAGTAGACCAGCCGGGTCGCCGCGGCCTGGATAGCCAGCGTGCAGGAGACGAAACCGACGACGATCAGCGTCAGCGCGATTTTGCTGCCGACGGTGCCCAGCGAGTCGGCCAGCACCTCACCGAGCGGGTCGGCGGACTTGCCGCTGATGACCGCGCCGAAGTCCGGCACCGCCAGGATGAGGCCCAGCGTCAGGATCACGGTCGCGACGGCGCCCACGCCCAGGGTCATGCCCATCGCCCGCGGCACTTTGCGCGAGGGGTCCTTGACCTCCTCGGCGATGTCACCGCATGCCTCGAAGCCGTAGAAGATCCAGACCGCGAAGAGGCACGAGGCCAGGAAGGCACCTAGGTAGCCGCCGTTGGCACCCGCGCCGGAGGTGTGCAGCACCACGGTCACGTCCTGCTTGTGGTGGAAGACCAGCAGGTAGACGCCCAGCACCACGGTGCCCAGGACTTCGGCCATCACGCCGATGTTGGCGACGAAGGCCAGCCGCCGTACGCCGAGCAGGTTCACCGCGGCGCACAGCAGAATGACCACGACCGCGGTCTCGATGGTGCTGGTGCCGGTAACCGCGTAGCCGAAGAGCGGGCCCGCGTACTTGGCGATCGGGTACGCCACCGATGTGATGGTCACCAGCAGCGCCCATGTGTACATCCACCCGGACATCCAGGCGTATCTGGGGCCGACCAATCGCTTGGCCCACTGATAGATGCCGCCAGCGAGCGGATACTGCGAGGCGACCTCGGCGAAGGTCAGCAGCACCAGGCCCTGGCCGATCAGGACGAGCGGTATCGTCCAGAAGAACGAGGGACCGCCAGTGGCCAGTCCGTAGTCGAAGACTGAGTACACACCTACCAACGGAGAGAGGTAGGTGAATCCGACCGCGAAGTTCGACCACAGGCCGAGCGCGCGGGTCAGCTTCTGGGTGTAACCGAGTGAGGCGAGTTGGGCGGCATCTGCCGCGTCCTGGGCGTCCGGGGCGTGCTGGGCTTGGGGTGGGGATAGCGACATCGGGGGCCTCTCGCAGGGCACAGGGGAACGTGTGCACAGGTGGCGTAAAGATATGAATCCATAGGTCATATGGCAATCTTTGGCCGCCTATGAAATCGTTCTGTGATGAGATGAGCCCGGTGGCACCGATCGGAAGGACGACAGAACAGACGTGAACCGACTCTCCAGTGCTGCCCGCCGTGCGATCTTCGCCCCCCTTGACACGGAAGCCAGGGTCGAGGCCGTCGTTCGGCGCCTGGGCGACGCCATCACCTTGGGGCTGCTGACGGACGGTGAGCAGTTGCCCGGTGAGAGCGACCTTGCCGAGCGGCTCGGCGTCTCCACCGTGAGTCTGCGCGAGGCATTGATGGCCCTGCGGCAGCAGGGCCTCGTCACCACAAGGCGCGGCCGGGGCGGCGGGACCTTCGTCCGCGCCCCTGTCGAGGATCTGCACGACCGCCTGCGGCAGCGGCTGAAAGCCCACACGACGGAGGAGCTGCGCGACCTCAGTGACCACTATGCCGCGGTCGCCGGAGCCGCCGCCCGGCTCGCCGCCGACCGCGCGGACAAGCACGACCTGGAAGCCCCCAGCCGTTCCCTGCGGGACTTCGCCGACGCCGTCGACGCCGCCGCGCGCGGGCGCATCGACGGCCGCTTCCATGTGGAGATCGTCGCCGCCGCCCAGTCCTCGCGGCTGACCCGCGAGGAGATCCGTTTCCAGACCGAGATCGGCCCGCTACTGTGTCTGCCATTCACCCAGGCGAGAATCCACCGGACCGCCGACGCGCAGCACCGGGCTCTTTTCGACGCCATCACGGCCGGTGACGGACTTCAGGCTCGTACCCTGGCAGAGGAGCATGTTCGCAACGCGGTGCGGCACCTCATAGAACTGCGACTGGACGAAACATGGCAAGAGCACTGAGCAGCGACGGCGACACCGTCGCGGAGGCAGTCGTCCGGGTCAGCGGCATGCTGGAGAGTGTCTTCACCACCGTCCAGCAGACCTGCGAACAGACCACCACCCTGCTCGCGCACATAAGCGTGCGGGGTCGCCGCCCCACATCGGCCGACCTGGCCCAGCTCCAGCCGCTGTTGCGCGAACAGCTCGCCCACGACGCCAAGCTGATCTCCGGCACCGGCTTCATCGCCGAACCGGGCCTCCTCAGCGACGTACCCGCCTGGCTGGAATGGTGGCAGACCCGGGCCGATGGCAAGGTCCGGCCCATGCTGCTGGATCTGGACCCGGACACCTCCGCGTTCTCGGACTACACCCACTGGGACTGGTTCGCCCTGCCCAGGACCACCGGGCAGCGCGCCGTGTCCGGGCCGTACGTCGACTATCTGTGCTCCGACGAGTACAGCCTCACCCTGGCGGCGCCGGTGGTCATGGACGGCGTGTTCGCGGGCGTGGCCGCCGCCGACGTGTACCTGCGCCACTTCGAAGCCGCTGTCGGCCCCGCCCTGCGCCGCATCGAGAGCCCTGCCTTCCTGGTCAATCCGCGCGGCCGGGTCACCGCGTCCAATACCGCGACTCAGCTGGCGGGCTCCCTGGTCAGGGACCTCGACTCTGCTGCCGCGCGGGGCGAGGTGGTACTGCACCCCTGCGGGGCGATCCCGCTGGTGCTGGTAACGGCGGCGTGAGCGTCAGGCGTCCAGTGATGTCATGACGTGCTTGATACGGGTGTAGTCCTCGAAGCCGTACGCGGACAGATCCTTGCCGTAGCCGGATTTCTTGAAGCCGCCGTGGGGCATCTCGGCGACCAGCGGGATGTGGGTGTTGATCCACACGCAGCCGAAGTCGAGCTTCTTGGACATGCGCATCGCGCGTGCGTGGTCCTTGGTCCACACCGAGGAGGCCAGGGCGTAGTCGACGCCGTTGGCGTATTCCAGGGCCTGCGCCTCGTCGCGGAAGGACTGGACGGTGATGACCGGGCCGAACACCTCGCTCTGGATGATCTCGTCGTCCTGCCTGAGGCCGGAGACGACGGTGGGGGCGTAGAAGTAGCCCTTGTCGCCGACGCGGTGGCCGCCTGCCTCGATCTTGGCGTGGGAAGGCAGCCGCTCGATGAAGCCGACGACCTGCGTGAGCTGGTTGGCGTTGTTGAGCGGTCCGTACAGCACGGCCGGGTCGTCGGGCCGACCGGTCTTCGTGCTGGCGGCGGCCCTCGCCAGCGCCGTCACGAACTCATCGTGGACCGACTCCTGTACGAGGACGCGGGTCGCGGCCGTACAGTCCTGGCCAGCGTTGAAGAAGCCGGCCACCGAGATGCCCTCGACGGCCTGCGTCATGTCGGCGTCGGCGAAGACGACGACGGGGGCCTTGCCGCCCAACTCCAGGTGGACGCGCTTGAAGTCCTTGGCCGCGGACTCGGCGACCTGCTTGCCGGCCCGTACGGAACCGGTGATCGAGGCCATCGCCGGGGTGGGGTGTTCGACCATCAGGCGGCCGGTGTCGCGGTCACCGCAGACGACATTGAAGACGCCCTTTGGCAGGATGGACCCGACGATCTCGGCCATCAGCAGGGTGGAGGCCGGGGTGGTGTCCGACGGCTTCAGGACCACGGTGTTGCCCGCGGCCAGCGCCGGGGCGAACTTCCAGACCGCCATCAGCATCGGGTAGTTCCATGGTGCGACCTGCGCGCAGACCCCGACGGGCTCACGCCGGACGATGGAGGTCATGCCCTCCATGTACTCACCGGCCGAGCGGCCCTCCAGCAGTCGGGCGGCGCCCGCAAAAAAGCGGATCTGGTCCACCATCGGCGGCACTTCCTCGCTCGCCGTCAGCCCCAGCGGCTTGCCGGTGTTCTCGGACTCAACGGCGACGAGTTCCCCCGTCCGCGCCTCGAAGGCGTCCGCGATCTTCAGGAGCAGACGCTGTCGCTCGGCCGGGGTGGTGTCGCGCCACGCCGGGAACGCAGCCGTGGCTGCGCCCATGGCGGCGTCGACGTCCGCCCGGCCGGACAGCGGCGAGGTCGCGTAGGACTCGCCGGTCACAGGGTCGACGATCTCGATGGTCCGCCCGTCGGCGGCGTCCATGGACTCGCCGCCGATGTAGTTTCGCAGCGTGCGCAGAGCGGTCGTCACTGGGTCTCCAGTTGACACATAGGTGGTTCCTTGCCTATTGCTTCAGAGTCGGCTGCCGGAGGCCGTGTCGGACGACAGCCGCTGGGCCAGGTAGACGGGGATGACGGACAGCAGCACCAGCACGGCGGCGACGACGGTGACCACCGGGGCCTGCTGTGGCCGGGCCATGTTGGAGAAGATCCAGACCGGGAGGGTTTGGACACCGGGCCCGGCGGTGAACGTGGTGACCACGATCTCGTCGAAGGAGAGCGCGAAGGCGAGCAGCCCGCCCGCCACCAGTGCGGAACGCACCAGGGGGAAGGTGATGTCGCGGAACGTCTGGAAGGTGTCCGCGCCCAGGTCGGCGGCGGCTTCCTCGTACGAGCCGGACATCCGGCGCAGCCGCGCGACGACGTTGTTGAAGACCACGACGACACAGAAGGTGGCGTGGCCGACGATGACGGTGAAGAGGCCGAGGCCCACGCCGAGCGGTTCGAGGACCGCGTGGAAGGCGGTGTTGAGGGCGACGCCGGTGACGATGCCGGGCAGCGCGATCGGCAGCACCACCAGGAAGGAGATGCTCTCTCGGCCGAAGAACTTGTAACGCTGCACGGCGAACGCGGTCAACGTGCCCAGCACCAGCGCGATCGTGGTGGCGCCGCTGCCGGCCTTGACCGAGGTCCACAGGGCGTCCCGTGCGCCGGAACTGTGCCACGCGTTGCCCCACCAGCGCAGGGTGAAGCCTGATGGCGGCCAGCCGAAGGTCTTGTCGATGTTGAACGAGTTGATGAGGACCAGCAGCAGCGGGACGTAGATGATCGCGAAGCCGGTGGCCGCGGTCGCACGCAGGGCTATGCGTGCGGGACGGGAGAGTTGCATGCTTTCCTCAGGGTCCTCACAGCGCGGCCAGTGCGCCGCTGCGGCGCACTGCGAGCAGGTAGAGCACGATGACGACCACGGGTACGGTGCCGAGCGCGGCGGCCAGCGGCAGGTCGAGGGTGATGTTGGAGTAGACCAGGTTGCCGATGAGCTGGGTCTTGCCGCCGACGATCTGTACGGCGATGTAGTCGCCGAGGCTGAGTGAGAAGGTGAAAACGGACCCTGCGGCGATCGACGGGAACACCATCGGTACCACTACCGACCGGAACGTCCGCCAGGTGCGGGCACCCAGGTCCGCGGAGGCGTCCAGGAGGTTGGCGGGAAGCTGCTCCAGCCCCGCATGGATGGGCAGGATCATGTAGGGCAGCCAGAGGTAGGACAGCACCATGATGACCGCGGGCAGCCCGTATCCCGGCCCGTCGGCGCCAAAGGGCCTCAGCGCCCAGTCCAGCGGCCCGCCCTCGGACAGGATGATCCGCCAGGCGTACGCCTTGACCAGGTAGCTCGCCCACAGTGGGGTGAGCACCGCGACCACCAGCAGGGGGCGGTACTTGGGCTTGGCGACCCGGGCGGTGTAGAAGGCGACGGGGAAGGCGATCAGGACGTCGATGACGGTGACCGCGAGGGCGACGCCGATGCTGCGCAGCGCAACGTTGCGGTAGACGTCGGTGGTGAAGAGCGCCTTGAAGTTGTCCGGCGTCCAGGTCTTGACCACATCCGAGGTGAACGGATCGGTGGTCCAGAAGGCGGACATGAACAGGGCTGCCAGTGAGCCCAGGTAGGCGACGACGAGCCAGGTCATCGGGGCGGTCAGCAGCAGGGACAGCCGCAGCCGGGGGTGGCGGTGCAGGGTCCCGGCGAGCCGTCGGCCCGGACCCGGTTTGATGCCGTGGTCCGGAGCGGCGGCAGGCACGGTGTCGGTCATGGGATTTTTCAGCCCTTGATCTCGGTCCAGGCCTGGACCCACTTGGCGTAGGGGACGCACTTCACGTCTGTGCGGCCGTCGAGGCACTGCTGGATCGGGGTGGTCCAGAAGTGGACCTGCTTCCAGTACGTCTCGTCGGCGGCGTGGTAGGTGGTGCAGAAGCTTTGGTCAGAAGTCAGGGCGCAGGACTTGGAGTTGGCGGGAGCCTCGCCGAACCACTCGGCGACCTGGGCGTTGACCTTCGGGGAGACGATCCAGTTCATCCACTGGTAGGCGCAGTTGGGGTGCTTGGCCTTGGCGGAGATCATCCAGGTGTCGGACCAGCCGGTTGCGCCCTCGCTCGGCAGGATGGCCTTGACCTTGGCCTTCTCGGCCTGGGCCAGGTTGGCGATGACCTGCCAGCTGGTGCCGACCACCGAGTCGCCGCTCTTGAAGGCGGAGATTTCCTTGAGGTAGTCGCTCCAGTACTCGCCGATGTTGGCGTTCTGCGTCTTCAGCAGGGCGACGGCCGCGTCGAACTGCTTCTGGTCGAGCGCGTACGGGTTCTTGATCCCCAGCGAGGGCTTGGTCTTGCTCAGGTACAGGGCGGCATCGGCGATGTAGATCGCCGAGTCGTATGCGGTGACGTGGCCCTTGTACGCGGAGGACTTGTCGAACACGGCGGACCAGGAGGTGGGGGCCGGGGACACCTTGTCGGTGCGGTACATCAGCAGGTTGGCGCCGCGGCCGTGGGGGATGCCGTAGGCGACTCCGCCCACGGAGTTCCACTTCTGCGTCTTCAGGCCGGAGAAGAGGTTCTTGTAGTTGGGAACGAGGTCGGTGTTGACCGGAGCGGCGTCACCGGAGGCGATCAGGCGCAGCGAGGCGTCGCCGGAGGCGGAGACGGCGTCGTACTGGCCGGTCTTCATCAGGCTGACCATCTCGTCGGAGGTTCCGGCGGTCTTGGTGTTGACCTTGCAGCCGGTCTGCTCCTCGAACGGGTGGACCCAGTCGACGGACTTGTCGTTGGATCCGTCCTCGGCGTAACCGGCCCAGGCGATCAGGTTGACCTCGCCCTCGCCCTTGCCGAGGGTCTTCTGTGCCGTCAGCTTGGGCGGCGCAAAAGTGCCGTCGCTGTTGGTGGACGTCGAGGAGCCGCCGCAGGCAGTGGCCAGGGTGAGGGCGCCGAGGGCGGCGGTACAGCCGAGGGTGCGTATCAGTCGCACGATGTCTCCGTGGTGGGCGCGGGAACGAGGGAAGGTGTACAGGAGTGCGGGGACTGGGAGTTCACTGCGGGTCCGCGACGCGGAAGTTGTGACGCTCGTGCCACTGCAGGCGGACCCGGGTGCCTCGGTAGGCGGCGACCTCGTCGGACGAGGTCTCCTTGTTCTGCTGCAGGGCGGTGAGCCGGCCGCCGGCGTCGAGGTCGACGATGAAGCGGGTCGCGTCGCCGAGATAGACAACTTCGGCGACGGTGCCGATGGCGCTGGTGTGCCCGTCCCCGGCCTTGCCCAGGGCGTCCGGGCTGTCCAGGAGGTGGATCTTCTCGGGGCGGACGCTGTAGGTGCCGGCCGCGCCGACCACCTTCTGCGCCGCCTCGCCTGTCAGCAGGTTCGACGTGCCGACAAAGCCCGCGACGAAGGCGGTGGCGGGGCGTTCGTACACCTCGGCCGGGGTGCCTACCTGCTCGATCCGGCCCTGGTTGAACACCGCGATCCGGTCGCTCATGGTCAGCGCCTCGTCCTGGTCGTGGGTGACGAAGACGAAGGTGATGCCGACCTCGCGCTGCAACGCCTTGAGCTCGACTTGCATCTCCTCGCGGAGTTTGAGGTCCAGGGCGCCCAGCGGCTCGTCGAGCAGCAGCACCTTGGGGCGGTTGACCAGGGCGCGGGCGAGCGCGACGCGCTGCCGCTGGCCGCCGGACAGCTGGGACGGGCGGCGCTTGCCGAAGCCTTCGAGGCGTACGTTCGCCAGTGCCTCACGGGCACGTTCCAGGCGTTGCGCCTTGGGTACCTTGCGGATTTTGAGTCCGTACGCAACGTTCTGTTCAAGCGTCATGTGCGGGAAGAGGGCGTAGTCCTGGAAGACGGTGTTGACGTCCCGCTCGAAGGGCGCGAGGCGGGTGACGTCCTTGCCCTCCAGTTCGACGGTTCCGCTGGTGGCGGGCTCGAATCCGGCGATCATTCGCAGGACAGTGGTCTTGCCGGAGCCCGAGGGGCCCAGCATGGAGAAGAACTCTCCGTCGCGGATCTCCAGGTCCACCCCGGAGACCGCTTCCACCTGGCCGAAGGACTTGCGCAAGCTCTGGAGCCGGATGGCTGTTCCTTCCTCGGGCATGGGCGGAACCTTTCTGGTCTTACGAGCGCTGGGCATGTCTCAGAAACATATGAACTTATATTTCAACGGTCAAGGCCTGGCCAGGGTAAAGGCTTAACCAAATACGGGAACCCTGAAGATCACCATGACGAGCGGTGGCGGTGTGGGTGGACTTACTGATCTTTTCGTAAGTTCGGTGGGTGTGGTGGCCGTGTGGGTGGGAGGCTGTCGGGGTGGCGTATCAACCTTCCCCTTCGGTTGCCGGCTCCTCCCTTCCTCCTTTGTCGCGGCCTCAGTTGGCGGAGGCGCGTCGTGTTCGGGCAGTCGAGTTGTTCGAGGGCGGCGTGTCGAATGCGGAGATCGCGAGGGCGGTGGGGGTGTGTGCCGAGAGCGTGCGGCGTTGGCGGCGGGTGTGGGAGCAAGACGGTGCTTCGGGCCTGCGGAGACGGGCAGCCACCGGACGCCCACCCAAGCTGGACGACACCCAGGTCGAGATGGTCCGGGCCGCGTTGGAGCAAGGTGCCCAGGCTCATGGTTTCGAGGCCGACCTGTGGACCCTGGAACGAGTCCGCGCGGTCGTCACCCGGGCAACGGGGGTGGTGTTGTCGAGGGCGTCGGTGTGGCGGCTGCTGACCGGCTGGCTCGGATGGAGCCTGCAACGGCCCGAGCGGCGGGCGGTCGAGCGGGACGAGTCGGAGATCGCCCGCTGGATCGCGCACGAGTGGCCGCGCATCAAAAAGGGGCCGTGAACACACGTGCCTGGATCGTCTTCCTCGACGAATCAGGCGTCTCCCTGCTCCCTCAGATCCGCCGCACCTACTCGCCCCGAGGGGCGGACTCCGCTCCTGCGGCACCGCCTGAACTGGAAGCGCGCGTCGATGGCCGGAGCCTTGGGCTACCACTCCACCGACCCCGATCGCGGGGCCCGCCTGTGCTTCCACCTCAAGCCCGGCAGCTACGACACCGCCGGGCTCATCGAGGTCCTGGAGCAGGTGAAGGTGTTCTACCGCGGCGAGCGAGTGGTCCTGGTCTGGGACGGCCTGTCCGCCCACTGGAGCCGGGCGATGCGGGCCTGGGTCGCCGAACAGGACTGGCTCACCCTGGAACGATTACCCGCCTACGCTCCCGAGCTGAACCCGGTGGAACTGCTGTGGTCCTCGCTCAAGAAGCGTGAACTCGCCAACCTCGCCGGCGACCACCTCGCCGATGTCGCCGACGCCACCGAGCAAGGCATCCACCGCATCAACGCCAACCCCCGACTGCCATGGTCATTCCTCGCCCATACCGGCCTGACCATCCGCCCACCACACCCACCGAACTTACGAAAAGATCAGTAGCTGGCGGCCGGACTCGGTGAGCTTCCACACGGCACCCGCCGTCGCCGGATCGGCCCCGGCGAGGGCATTGCCGGTCGGCTGCCGCCGCGCCCCAGCGGGCAGCGGCCAGGCTCTCGGGGGAGCCGTCCAGACCCACAGTGAGCACTGGCTGCGGCCGCAGCAGGGCCGCGTTGCGATCAGCATGACCACCAGACCGGACACGAGGATGATCGCCTCGGTCAGCAGGACCGGTACGGAGGCGGTCACCGGAGCCGCCCACAGCAGCAGCGCAGTGGCGGTCCCCAGCACCACGGCGTTGGTAGCGAAGATCCGCCAGAACAGGGACACCGCGACGATGCCTCCGCTCGGCCGGGCCCGGTTGATTGCCTTCGCCGGGTCGCGTCGATCCGGCAGGACGAGACGTTCCCTGGTGCCTTGGGTGCCGCCGGGCTCTTCGGGCGCAGGCGATAGGCCCGGCAGCAGCGCGACCGGCGGGGCGGATTCGTTGTCCAGAGGCTCGGCCGAGAGTGATCTCGGATCAGCGTGGGCCCGGCAGCCGGGTGACGCCAGAGACGCCCTCGAGTTCGGCCTTAGCTTGCTCCAATTCGAGGGAGAGCTCCGCGATGATCATCCGCATTGCCTTGCCCCTCTCCTGTTCCTGGCGGAGTTCGCCCCTCAAGTCGTCGATCTCGGTCTTGAGCTTCCGGTTTTCCTCAGCGAGTTCCTGCATCGCGATCGGCGTGGAGTCCTGGGCCTTCACGCGGGCTTGGAAGTCCTGGATGAGGTCGCTGTGCCGGTACACGACATCCCGTCGCAGATCGCTCTCGGCGATCAGCTCCGATGCGGTCAGCTTTCCGGACTGCGAGTGCAGAGGCGTGCCGGCCAGAAGTCGGTCGGCCGCGGCCCTGATCGCGGCCCGGTCGGCTTCCTCATCACGCGGTCGGCGTCCCATCACGGCTCCTTCGTCACGGGGTTGGGATCGGGCGGGCTCGCGTGGTGGGCCTCGATGACGGTCCGGCTGCTCTCCGCCAGCGCGGCAGCCCGGTCCCGCAGGGGACGCGGGCTCAGCCGGTCGGCTGCCGCAGCCTCCCACCGCTTGTGGAGGAGCCGCTGCTCAATGATGTTCCTGTCCGTGTAGGCGAGGTTGGTGCAGCTCGACCGGCATTCCGCCTCGTTGGGACCGTCTTCGGCCGGCAGGCCAGCTTCCAGCCGCGCCTTGCGGCAGGCGGCGGTCTCGAGCCGCCACACGCAGGTCATGGCCTCGCCGTGGTGGATGTTCGGATTGGCCTGGTCGAGCAGCCGCTCGACACTCCTGCCAGCGGTGACGACTCGTCCGGCGAACCGGGCGCGTCTGCGTACGCGGTGGCGGTACTCGTCGGCAGCGGGGCCCGAGACGTGTTCGCCGGTGTCCAGCAGGCGCGCGTCCTCGTCATTCTGTTCCAGCACCATCTCCAGGGTCTCCAGCTGGATGTCGTCCATCCAGGACGAATCATCCCGGCCTGCGTAGCTCAGGGTTACCTTGGTGTGGACATGGGCGTACTGCAGTGCGGCGGCCACCAGTCCGCGAGGGCGGCGGACGATGAAGTACGCCAATGTCCTTCGGAAACGTGAGGCGTGCAGGTGCTTCGTCGGGTCCGGAGGGATCGGCACCTCGGCATCGGGACTGCTGAAGGTGTCGTTGATCCACTCCACGAAGTCCTCCAGATCCCTGTTGATCATCTCGCTCTGCCGGGCGTTGAAGTCGTTGGGCCTCGTGGTGTGGGGGTTGGTGAAGCTGGCGGGGAACAAGAAGGGGTAGTCGCCGAGGCTCTCCAGTAAGGCGATGGCCTCGTGCACCGGGGCGACGACGACCCATAGCCGCTGATCGTCTTCTTCCGCGGTATCCGGGAGCTCCGGGAGGGAGGCGCGGTCGTAGCCTTTGCCTCGGCGGCCGACGATCAGCAGTTCTCCGGTCTCCTCGTCGGTGTCCCGGCAGCCGGGCCGCAGGTTGAGCACCTCCCCGGGCCGCGCCCCGCTGAGGTAACAGATCGTCACGAAGCAGGCGGCAGCCACCATGCGGATGAGATTGCGCAGCTCGGAAACGGCGATGGGCGAGTCCTGCCATGGTCGACCGTCAAGGATGCCCGTGATCTGCTCGACGTAGGTGTCCTCGGCTATGGGCAGGCCCGACTCCCGCAGGGTGCGCTTCTGTCTGGCGGTGATCGTCAGGACATGAAGCATTCGCTGGATGGCCGAGAAGTTGATGTCCCGCTGCTCGTTCTCCGTACGGTGCCCCGGCAGCGGGGTTCCCTCTCGTCGGCAGCGCGTGATGTACCGCGCGATGCGTTCACTCTTCGACAGACCGTGGAATTCGGCCTGCGAGGCGTGCGTCCCGGCGAGCATCTGGTGGTGTGCGACCCAGGCGTCGCGGACGTCCGGGCCGACCACCTCGATGACGTGCAGCGCCCAGGCGAGGAGCGCGGTCATGGTCGCCGGTGCGATCCGCGGCGTCTTGTTGGCCCGGCCTCCGGAAGGGACCTTGAGATCGTCGGATGCGCGGGGCCAGGGATAACCGGTGGCCAGCCGTCCCTCGGACGGCAGGTGCGTGCCGTACAGCCACAGGGTGCGCACCGCGGCCAGAATGTCCACCTTCCGCCCTGGCTTGCGCGCCAGGGCAAGGACGTAGGCGCGGTAGGCGTCAAGGTGGTGCTCGGTGACGTCACACAAGCGCGAGATGCCCGTCCCGACGAGCCACTCCGCGAAGACCTGCAGGTCCATGAACCAGTAGTCGAACGTCGAGACGCTCGGGCGCTCGTTGCCGCGCTGCACGATGATCGGATTGCTCGGGTAGGGGTGGTCGAGCGCTGCGAGGAAGAACGTCTTGAAGGGAAGTTGGAAGTCGGACGGGTAGTGCTCCCAGGTCAGGGGCGAGACGTTCAGGTGCGCATCGGGGTGCGCCGGCTTGACGTGCCAGACGGGGTCGCCGAAGCGGGACAAGGTCTTCAGGTCAGTTCCGGCGCGCAGGGACCGGTTGCGGAGGATCACGGTGTCGGCGGCCGGCCATATGCCGTCCGGTGCCGCGCGAAAGGCGGCGGCGGTGGTCATCGCAGGTCCCAGCGGCCGTCAAGAAGATCATCCACGAGCCGCTGCTGGTCTACTCCGAGGTCGGCTCGGGCCTGCTCGTGTTCGGCGTCGGTGAAGTGCTTGATGATCTCCTCCAACTGCTGAAGCGGAGCACGGAAACGGGCCTGCCACACAGGTGGATCGAGGTGAGGGCGGCGCTGGCGGATGCCGTCACGGACGGCCAGTTGAACGGGAAGGTGATGCGGCAGCGCCCGGGCGTTCTCGCAGCTGAGGCACTGCAAGAACGAGGCCGGGCACGGTTGGCCGGGCTCTGCGACAGGACTGGCGAGGTGATCCACACAGGCGACAGCGGCGGTATCCCGCTGGGCGTCGAGAAGGTCCTTCAGTGTCCGGGATTCCAGGCCCGCCTGGGCGGCGGCCTCGCCCAGGTTCTCGCGGGCCCAAGCGACGAACTCGGCGGTGAAGACCGGAACGGACTGGATCACACGGGCCTTGGCGACTTCCTGGCGCAGGGCCGCACCGACGACCCGCCGGCTGTCGACCCGCACCGTGCTGCTGCCCTTGAGATAGACGTCGTTGAGGGTGCGGCGCGAGTGCGCCACGGGATGCTGACGGCGTTCCAGGGACGTCTGCCGGATCCTGACCACGTCCACCCCCGGCCGACCGGGGGTGGCGTGCCGGGCCGCGGGGAAACCGTGTGCCCGGGCCCATCTGAGGACATCGTGGGCCCCGACTCCCACGCCCCAGCGGTCCGCCTGTTGGCCCTTCTGGCTTCCGCTGAGATAGAGCGAGACGAAGGCCGCGGATGCCCCGCTGTGACGGCGCGGCAGCTCCGCGAGCGACAGCAGGAGCAAGTACAGGCGCAGCGGCGATCGCATGAGGCGGGGCTCGTCGGCGCCCACGCCGAGGAGATCAGCGACGTCGTCGGGCAGATGCTCCAGCGCGGCGACCATGTGTTCCCGTTCGGGGCCGCGCCGGGGCTTGGACTCCTCGACCAAGATGACGCGCTCGTCGTCCCGGGCGCCCTCTGGGTGAAAATGAGCGGCGGGCCAAGTGGCGACGGTGCCGAAGTTCTCCTGGGTCAAAGCGGTCAGCAAGAGACAGAACGCAGTCGCGTCCGACCTGGTCAGACACAGCCTCGCGGCCAGGCGGCGAAAACCGCCTACCCGCAGCACCGCTTTCGTGTAGTCGCCCGAGCGTGGCATACGTGGCAGATCGGCGGTCCGGTCGAACAGGTCCAGGAGCGCGCCCTCCTCCGCCTCGTGTCGGCTAAGGTCCGGATCGCCATCGCGCCACCGCGCCAGAAGGCGGCGTCCGGCCTCGATCCGCTCCCGGGCCAGGCGGACGTCCCGACGCGCCGCCGTCATGATCGCCTGCCAGTCCTCGTCCTCATAGGCGCCGGGGCTCACCTCCTCGGGCTTCTTCACACGAACGTCGAAGAGGGCATGGCGGGCCTCCTCAGGGAGTTCCGGATCGTCCCGCAGCGCGGCCCGCAGACTCTTGAGGGCGGAATGCTGGCGCTTGGGACGGCCGTCGTAGTACTCCACGAACGCGCGGATGTGCGCACCGGCCAGCTCCTGCGGACAAGCCGGCTGGGGCTGGTACCGGTTGAGAGCTCGCGCAAATCCCTGCAGAGCGTCGAAGTGCTGGCCTGCAGCACTGAGCCGCTTGACCGAGGTACGAGCCGTGCCGACGCGGCGGCTGAAACACCTGGCCAGCCACTTCTGCAGCTCGGGCGCCACCTCGCAGGTGGAGAAGTCGTAGGTCTTGAACCGGGCTCCCGACTCCTCCAAGAACCGCACCAGCGTGCCGGATGCCTCCGCCACAATGCCTCGCTGCGGCGGCTGCCACGAGGCCGACGGCAGACTCGCTCGCCGTCCACCCCGGCTCATCGGGTAACCTCCACTGCTGTCCGGACCACCCCGGTGGCGGCGACGGCGGTCCGGACGAGAGCCTCCAGTGCCGTCTGCTCGTCCTCGTCCAGCAGCGCCATCAGGTAGTCGACGTGGAGCCCGGTGAACGGCGCCAGATAGTGATCGCGCGTCGTGTCCGGGTGACTGTGGCCCATCAAAATCGACAGGGCGTACCAGACGTCACCGAACTGGTCGCGAAGGTCCTTGAGCTGCTCGTCGGTGTATCCGTCCAGATGCGGCTGCCACACCATGGACAGCACCAGGTACCAGCGCAGGGCGAACGAGTGGCGGAGCATATGGGCGCGGGCCCACACAGGGCACTGTGACCGGCGGCGCTCGCGCTGCTCGGGCGTCAGCTCTTCTGCCGAAAGGTCGGCCCACAGATCGGCGATGCGCTCGTTGGCGTCCCGGAAGGTGTCCTCCCAGCCTCCGACCTTCTTCGGCAATCCGTCGTGCGAGAGCCACACCGCGAGCGGCTCCAGACCATTGGGCGTCCTGCGGAACAGCCGTAAGCGCTCGTCGGGACCAAGCACGTCCAGGGACTGCGGCACCGAGCCTCCGGATGCCGACTCGATGTGCAGCTCCCGCGTACGCGCACTGTAGCCTGTCACGATCCGCACCCCGGGCAAGCGGTCGTAGCGCCCGGCCCGCTGGGCCCGGCGGATCACCTCGGTTCGCGATCCCTCCACCTCGTCCATGTACGAGGCCATCGAGTCCATCAACACGCGGCGCGGAATCCGGTAGTAACGGCCCTCGTCCGGCGCGCCCTTGATGCACGCGGCGGCCAGCCAGGCCCGCAGATACCGCCCCTTCGCGCCGAACGGCAGCTCGATGTCGAGAATGCTGGCCCACTCCTGGAGCCGCAGCCCGGTGCCATACAGGCCATCGACGAACGCGACATCCCGGTCCTCGTTGTACCCGCGCCATCCCGGGCGTCGCAGGCCGTCGAACCCGTAGCCGCGCAGCCCGATGTTGCGCCACTGCTCGTAGCCGCTGAGCAGCAGCCACTTCACCTGGCGCCTGCGGCTGCCCGCCGGCCTCAAGGGGTCACGCCCGTTTCTGGCCAGCGGCTTTCCGCCCTGGTCAACCAGGGCGGATGGCTTCGTGGACGCATGCGCTTGGCGGGGCACGGAGGACACCGGGTTGATCGTCCGGTAACGGGGGCCCGCCCAGGTGTAGAAGCAGTTGAGGGCCGCACGGTCGGTGTCGAAGCTCGTGCCCTTGACCCGCTCGTCATTGCGGACGTCGGTGATCCGCCAGTCCTTGAACGCCTCAACGTCACCAGGCGTCGCCTCGTCCCAGCGGCGGCCGAAGACGTGAAGGAAGGTCAGCCACACCGCGAGGGAGTAGGCGTACCGCCGCATCGTCTTCACCGACGCGCCCGCCATCGAGCCGGTGCGGAAGAAGAGGTTGATCCTCGGGTCCGCATGACCTGTAGGGGAGTTCAGAATCGGCGTGCCGTGGCGGGCCCCGTTACGAGCTGCCCGCTCGTACAGGTCACCGAACCATAGGAACTCCTCAAGCAGGTCATACGGAACAGCTTCAACCATGTCGTAGAAGTCGACGGTCCAGCGATCGTTCGCCCCCATAATTCCTCCATGCTGCGCAGGTTATTTCTACAACACGCGAGTGCCTGGAGAACGTCGGGGCATCTGGACGGTCCGCACGAGGACGCGGTCACCGCCCTGATCCGCGAGGCGAGGGAGGAGACCGGTGTCGTCATCGACCCGGCCGACGTGCGTTCCGCCGTGACTGTGCACCACCGCAGCCCCGGAGGCGCCAGCCGTACCGGGCACTTCTTCGAGGTCCGGCTGTGGAAGGGCGAACCCGGCATCGCCGAGCCGGACGTCTGCGACGCGATGGACTGGGCACCCCTTCACGCCCTGCCCGCCCAGATGGTGGCGTACTGCCGTGCAGGTCTGGACGCCTACAGCGCCGGCGCGCGCCTTGCGGTGCACTTCCAACTGCCCGGCGACAGCATCGCCTTCGATCCCGGCGCCGACCGGCTGCGCCTCGTGCCGGACGTGACCGGCCAGGCGTCTACCGCCCGTCCCGACGCTGGGGTCGTGGAGTTCGCGGAGCGGGCGGTCGGCCGGATCGCGCAGTGGACGGATACGTCATGGGCGCGCGAGGAGAGCCGCGTGTGGCGGGTCCATGGCGTCCATGGCGGCACCTGGTACGTGAAGGTGCACCAAAACGAGCGGTTCCACCACAGGGAGGTGCGAGGGCTACGGACGTGGGCGCCGGAGCTGGGGGCGGCCGCGCCCCGGCTTGTCGCCGCCGACGAGACTCTGCGCGCGGTGGTCCTCACCGCGGTGCCGGGCCGCCCGCTGCACGGCACCGTTTTGGCACCGGGGCGGGAGAGGGCGGTCTTCCGACGGATCGGCGCGCTGGCCCGCCGCATCCACCAGTCCTCTCCCCCACGGCCCGCTCCCGCCGGCAGCGGCCCCGCCGTGGCCAAGGCCGACCGGCACCTGGCCGGGGCGCGGGCGCATCTGCTCCCTGGTGATGAGGAGTTCGTCTGCGAGCTCGTCCGCCAGGCCGAGGACCTGCAACCGCTGGAGTGGGTGGAGACCCACGGAGATTTCCAGCTCCGCAACATCCTCTACACCCCCGACGCCGCGGACGAGACGGACGACCTTGATGTCTTCATGGCGGTGATCGACCTCGAGCGCAGTGAGCCGGGGCCGGCCGTACGGGATCTGGTCCGGCTGTCCGACGCCTGGGCCGGCCGCCCCGACCTGTTCGAGGCGTTTCTGGCCGGGTACGGCAGGTCCCTGACCGCCGCCGAGGAGTCCCGGCTCGTCATCGACGCAGCGCTCGATTCCGTGAGCGGGATCGCGTACGGCGCCGCCCACGGCGATCCCGAGCTGGTTGAACGCGGCCGGCGGACGCTGGCCCGGCTGCGCGCCGAGCACCGTGCAGCCCTCTCACCGACAGGAGATGCGACGTGAACGCCGACACAGCACCCACTACCGCGGCCGAGCCGCGCGACGCCGCCGGGCGGCCGCCGGTCCGCGCGGCAACAGCCGCTGACGCCGAGGCCATCACCCGGATGCGCTCCGAATACGTCCTGTCCTCACCGCTGACCGAGGACTGGGTCCGGCAGTGCACGGACGAGCTGGCGCCACGGCTGACGCCGGAGGGAGACGCCCGGGCCTTCGTCCTCGACGCCCCGGACGGCACGATGGCCGCCTGCGCCCTCGGCCTGATCCACCCCGTGCTCCCGGCCCCGGCCTACCCCCGAGGCCGGGCCGGCCGCGTGCAGATGGTCGCCACGCACCCGAACCATCGGCGCCGCGGCTATGCCCGGGCCGTCGTTTCCACACTCCTGGACCACCTCGCCGACGTCGAGGACGTCACCCTGTTCGAGCTGCACACCAGCCCGGAGGCCGCGCCCCTGTACCGGGAGCTCGGCTTCAGCGGCAACCCGGCACTGATGCGGATGACCCGCCACCGCCCACCCGCCGTTGGAGCGCCCGGTGAGCAGCCGGTGCCGACGTGGGTGCCGCCGCAGCAGTACGCCGACGCACTGCCCCGGGCGGCCGCGTTCGTGTGCCTCTACGTCACCGACGAGGACGACCGGCCCCTGCAATTGCATTCCGTCTACTCCCCCGGCCACCCCTGGCACATGATCGGCGGCGCGATGGATCTGGGCGAGCGGCCCTGGGACGCGGTGATGCGCGAGTGCCGGGAAGAGACCGGCCTGACTGCCGCGGGTCCGCCCCGGCTGCTGGCCACCGTGTACGGGCAGCCCCGGGCGCAGCGTCCGTACAGCACGCTGCAGCTGATCTTCGACGGCGGGCGCCTCACTGATGCACAGATCCGGGGCCTCACCCTCAACCCGCGCGAGCACGACGAGGCCCGCGTCCTGCCCCTGGCCGAGTGGGAGGCCTTGATGCCGGCCAGGGATTTCGCGCGGCTACGCGCCGTGGAGAAGGCCCGCCGCACCGGCGTGGCCGCATACGTCGACACCTGGGGGAACGCATGACCACCAGCAGCATCGTCTTGATGTCCGACCGGAGAGTCGCCGCGATCCCTGTCCAGGAGAGCGGCGAGGTCCTCCTCGACGCCCGCGTGCACGGCCTGAGGGTCGACGACCGCAAACAGGACGCTGCGGGCGCCTGGGCCCCACGTCCGCCAGGGCGTGCTCACGCGGCTCCAGCAGGCGCAAGCGCTGCTCCCCGTCGGCGTGCAGTTGCTGTTCATCGAGGGCTACCGGCCCCCGTCCCTGCAGCGCCGGTACTTCGAGGAGTACTCCGAGGAGCTCGCCCGCGCCCACCCTGACTGGCAGGCCGCCGAGCTCCGGGAGGCCGCCAGCCGCTTCGTGTCACCGCCGGAGATCGCTCCGCACTCCGCCGGCGCGGCCGTCGACGTGACGCTGATCGACCACCAGGGCCGCGAGCTGGACATGGGCACGCGCGTCAACGCCTCCCCCGAAGAGTCCGACGGCGCCTGCTACACCGACGCCCCCAACCTGAGCGACCGGGCCCGCACGAACCGGGCCACCCTGGGCGGCGCGCTGTCCACCGCAGGCTTGATCAACTACGGGACCGAGTGGTGGCACTGGTCGTTCGGCGACCGGTACTGGGCGCTGCAGACCCAGCAGCCGGTCGCCCTCTACGGCCCCGTCGAACTGCCCTGACAGCGCACCACCCCTTCACGAACGAGGAGCGACCTGTGGGATACACCCGGACTGACTGGTCCGAGCACTACAACGGCGGGCGAGGTTTCCGGCGGCTCGGGGACGAGGAGAAGAGCCTGCTGGTCGAGCACGCCCCGGCACCCGAGGGGGGGCGCGCGCTCGACATCGGCTGTGGGACCGGCGAGATGTCCGTCTACCTCGCCTCGCTCGGCTACACCGTCGACGGCGCGGACTTCGCCGAGGGCGCGCTCGAGCGGGCTCGTGCGGAGCACGCCGGGGTGGAGGGGGTGCGCTGGCTGAGCCTGGATGTCGAGCGCGACGACCTGGCCGCTCTCGCCGAGGACGGCTACGACCTGATCGTCCTGCGGCTGTGCATCGCGTTCATCCGCGATCGCGCCCGTGTCCTTCGCCGTCTGGCCGCCCGGCTGCGCGAGGGTGGGGTGCTGGTCATCATCACGCCGATCGTGGAGAACACGCCGGAAGAGCGGCGCCACATCGCCTTGGACGAGAACGAAATCGCCGCGCTCACCGACGGGTTCGAGGACGTCGAGCAGTTCGACGCGGAGGGCCTGGCGGTGCTGGTCCTGCGCGGCCCGGCCGGATTCAGCGCGGAGGAGAAGCTGCGGCCCGAGCCGCAGGCCGTCTTCGGTGCCGCAGTGGTGGTCACCGACACGTTCGGCCGGGTCCTGCTGGGCCGCTCCACCCGAGGCATGTGGGAGCTACCCGGCGGCCGCATCGAGACGGACGAGGCCGCACCAACTGCCGCTGTGCGGGAGCTGAACGAGGAGACCGGGCTGACGGCGCGCGCGGAGGACGCTCATGTCATTACCGTGCTGCACGACGACCGCCTGGACGTGCGCCGCGTCACTGCCGTGGTCCGCATCTCCCGCTGGGACGGTGAACTCGCTCTGCCTGAGCCACACCGCTTCGTACGCTGGGAGTTCCACGACCTGAACTCCTTGGCGACCCTCGGGAAGATCTTCGCGCCCAGCGCCGCCGCCCTGACCGCGGTGTGGCCCGGGTTGCTGCCGGGGCTCCCGCCGGTCCACTCCTACGCGCGCTCCCCCGCCGCCCTGCCGGTGCCCGGAGAGCCGGCCGAGGCGGTTCGGCTGCGCGAGCGGATGGCGGACATTGTGATCAGCAAGGGCTGGGCACCCTCGCCGCGGGTCCAGGCCGCGTTGCGCGAGGTGCCCCGGCACCGGTTCGTCCCCGAGACCCGCCTGGAGACGGCCTACCACGACGACCTCGCCGTGGTGACGGTCCGGGAGTCACCCCAGAGGGCGCTCAGCTCCGTCTCCGCGGCCTGGCTGCAGGCTGACATGATCGAGCAACTCCGGCTGGAGCCGGGGATGACCGTGCTGGAGGTCGGCTCCGGCGGATACAACGCGGAGCTCCTGGCGCACGTCCTGGGAGAGCGCGGCCGGGTGGTGACCGTGGACGTCGACCCGTACGTGGTGCACCGGACGCAGCGGCTGTGCGCGGAGGCCGGCAGCGGTCGGGTCACCGCCGTCCTCGGCGACGGCCGGCTTGGCGCGCCCGGCCACGTCCCGGCCGGCGGTTTCGACGGGATCGTGATCACGCACAACGCGTCCGATGTCGCACCGGCATGGCGGGAGCAGCTCGCCAAGGGGGCCCGGCTGGTCGTGCCGCTGGAGATGGGCGGCTACACCCGTTCCCTCACCCTGGTCCGGCTCGGCGACGTGCTGCACTGCGAGCACTGGACGTACTGCGGGTTCGTACGCGACCGCGGCGCGGCCGCCCGTACCGCCCCCGCCGTCCCTCTGGCGGACGGCAAGGTCACGGTGCGGTGGGAGGACGGGACGCCCGGCGACACCGCCGGTCTCGACGAGGCGCTGCGCGGGCCCCGGCAGGAGCGCTCCACGGGCCTGGTCGTGCGGGGAATGTTCAACTTCGAGACGTTGCAGGTCTATGCCGCGACCACGCTGCCGGGGTTTTGCCGCCTGACTGCGCCGAAGGGGTCCACGCTCGTGGCGCAGCAGGACGCGGCCGCGATCCTGGCGAACGGGTCACTCGCCTACCTGACCTACCGGCAGGTCCAGGATGCTCCGGAACCGGCCGACCGAATCACGGAGTTCTTCATCCACGCCTACGGCCCAGCTGCGGAAGAGGTGGCGGAGCGCTTCGCCGGGTGCGTCCGCGTCTGGGAGCGCGAGGTGCGCGAGAGCGGCTATCCGCCGATGACCGTCCACCCGGCTACAACGCCCGACGACCAGCTGCCGCCTGGCGATGTGCTCGACAAGCCCAGCGCACGGCTTGTCTTCCAGTGGCCCGGCCGAACTCCCGCCGGCGCACTGAGCCTCTCGGCTGCAGGCGGACAGCATGCCTGACTCCCACGAGCTGATCTCCGCGAAGCAGGTGGCGTCCTCCGCCTTGCCGTCCCTGCTCGGCGTGTTCGCCCACCCCGACGATGAAAGCCTCCTCGCCGGCGGTGTACTCGCCCAGCACGCCGCTGCGCACGAGCGAACCGCTGTCGTCACCATGACGTGGGCGCCCGACAGCCTGCGGGCTCCCGAACTCGCCGACGCCTTGCGGGCGCTCGGCGCGGGCGCACCGCGCATGCTCGGATACGGCGATGCCCGCAACCCGCAGGCGGCCCCCGGTCGTCCCCGGCTCGTCGACGCACCGCTGGACGAGGTGATCGCCGCCCTGGTCCACCAGATCCGCTCGTTCCGCCCCGACATCATGGTCACGCACGACGCCCTTGGCCAGCTGACCGGTCACCCGGACCACCGCCGCACCCACCAGGCCACTCTCCTCGCCGTTCAGGACGCGGGGCTCGCGCACCTTCACCCCGAAGCGGGGGAGCCCTGGCAACCGCGCGCCGTGTACTGCGCCACGCACCCCGAGTCCGGTGTCGGCGATCTCGGGTCACTCCTGGAGGCCGTCGGCAAAACCGTGCTCGCGGTCCCGGACCCGTACGCCACCACCACCGTCGACGTCACTCCCTGGCTGGAGCAGAAATGGGCCGCCATCCTCGCCCACCGAGGGGAGGTCGCCCGCGAACGGCCACTGCCCGGGATCCTCGCCCGCCTGCCTGAGGAGACCCGGCGCAACATCATCGCGACCGAGTACTTCACTCGGCTCACGACGGGGCCCGCCCCCGATGGCTCGCATCGGCTTTCCGCCTGAAAGCGGCCAACAACTCCCTACTTCCGGGCCCGCCTGGCCCATTCTCGATCGGAGAGCCATGACGACCACATCCGTTCCCGGCGAGCCGCTCGGCACCCGAATGAGCGACGAGGCATACGGCGCTCAGCGGGCCTCGGCCGCGTTGTGGGCCGGGACGTCCGTGCTGATCACCAACCAGCTCGGGAAGGTCCTGGTCCAACACGTCGACTATCTCGACACATGTCTCCTGCCGGGCGGCGCCGTCGACAAGAGCGAGTCCCCCGCCCAAGCAGCAACCCGTGAACTGGCGGAGGAACTCGGGGTCACCACCACCGTCGACCGATGCCTGGCTGTCGACTGGGTCTCCCCCGACAGCATCAGCGCGCCCACCGCCATGCGGTTTCCCGGCGAGATTCTGCACGTTTTCGACGGCGGAACTTGGGACGAAGACCAGATCGGCGAAATCCGTCTGCCGCCGAGAGAGATCACCGCGATCGAATTCGTCGAGCCCGCACAGCTACCCGACCTGCTCTCCCCGCCCGATGCCCGCCGCGCCCTGTCCGCGCTGCGAGGCCGGATCAACGCGGCTGGCACGGTACTCCTGGAAAACGGCCTCCCGCTGGCCCCCACTGTCCTCGACCGCCTCGGCGTTCTGCAGACCGCCCGCCCCACCTACCGCTACCCGTGGCAACACGGCCCGGCCCCGCACGACCTCACCATCGCCCAGGTATGGGCGTGGCTGTTCGCGCCAGACGGGCGCGTCCTCGTCCTCCTCGAACCCGACACCGGAGTCGCCATCCTGCCCGGCGGCACACCCGAGGAACAGGACCAGGGCGATCCCGTATCCACATTGTGTCGCGAAGCCGAAGAAGAGGCAGCCGCCTGCTTCGGGGACCCGCTGCTTCTGGGACACGTCACCGATCCCACTGTGCGGCGCGGATACCTGCGCTATGCCGCAGCACTCACCAACGTCAGCCTCGCGCAGCCCGATCCAGCCACCGGCCACACCTACACCCGCATCCTGCTCACACCCGAACAGGCCACGGACCTCTTCGACTGGGGCCCAGCTGCCGTCGACCAACTCGCCGCCGTCCACCAGGCTCGCCGGCACCTCGGCTTCCCCCGGGCCGCCCGCCAATCCGTCACCCAACTCACCGGCCCCACTGCCTGGTAGCTGCCCGCTCCCCACCACCGTCCCGAGGAACCCATGACCCCCTTGCCCCGCACACCGTCCACGCCCGATGCTCCCGCTCCGCTCCCGGTTGCTACTCCCAGCCCATCCGCGCTCGCACCGGGCACTGCTGCCACGCGCTTGGAACCGGGGCGCCGCACGGGGCACTGCCAGTGCGGCCACATCGCCTACGAGGTCACCGGGAGCCCGGACGATCCCCATTTGTGCTCGTGCCCACATGAGACTCGTATCTCCGGCGGCCCTGCGGTCCTGTGGGTCGGCTTCGGCAAGGACGGGCTGACGTGGACCGGTCCCGGTGGTGAGCCGACGTGGTACGCGACCTGGCCCACCCTTCACCGCGGCTTCTGCCCGCGCTGCGGAACACACGTTGTCTCTGTCGCCGACGGCTCAGACATGATCATGGTCACCGGCTTCAGCCTCGACGACCTCAGCAGCATCCACCCCGTCGGCCACTCCTATCGGCAGGAGGCTGTTCCGTGGATGACCATCGCCCTCGCTGACGATCCTCATGCTCCGCGGCCCGCCTCACCGTGACGCCTTATGCCGCCGGGGTAGGAGCTGGCTGCGCGGGCTCCGCTGTCGCTACTGGCCACCTTCGGCGCCGCTGTACGTCGCCGGCGGCCGCGAGAGCGTCCCCCATGGGCTGAAAGCGGTGGCCAAATATAGCCATTGGAGCTCTTCAATATCTCCGCTTTCGCGCCAACTCCGCGCTGAATTGCAAGGTCGTTTCACATCGTCGACGCAGGTGAACTGTCGGCAACCAGCGGCGGATCGGCGAGATGCGGTGGGGGGCATGTCAGCGGACGCCGACCGTACGACGGAGAGGACCGCCAGGTCAAAGGAGAGGCGCTCGCTCACCTCATCGGTCGACGAGGACGGCTCGATGGGCCCTGGCTGGTTTTTGATCGATGCTGGCTGACCATCGTGATGATCCATCAGTTTTTGTCAGTGCCCGCTGATACACCCATATCCACAGGGGCAGCATCACCAAGTTGCCAGGTCGCAGGAGGGGGAAAGGGCATGCCGCCGGAGGGATTTCACGAAGTACGTCGCCACATCCGCAGGAATCCTCGGCCACGTGGAAAGAAGCTGGGAGGATGGACCATCGCGGGAATCGTCGCCTTCGTCTGGCTGTGGGGACAGGTCATCGGGTTCGGCAGCAGCGACAGCGGGGCCGAGACGAACAAGCCGGCCTCCACTCCGTCGGTGTCCGCATCGCCGAGCCGCTGATGGGCGGCATCCGGATGCGGCTGCGCGCGCCTCGCGGTCGCCGCGAACGGATGGCGGCGGCCATCGTTGCCCTGGCCGTGGTCACCATGCTGGTGCAGGCAGCCATGGCGCTGTGGCGCGCGATCGTGCGCGGGTGGCCGTTCGCGGTCGCTGTGGCGGTGGCGGTCCTGCTGGCTGTCGCCTGGTGGCAGGTGCGGCGGGTTCGGCTGCGTCGGGCACAGGCCGCGCTCGTCGCGGTCCTGCGGCTCCCGCTCGACCGGATCGACGCGCTCGGTGATGTGGCGTTCGAGTTAGCGCTGCGGGATCTCCTCATCCGGGACGGCTGGTCGGCGCAGCGGGTCGGGCAGGCTGGCGATCAGGCGGCCGACGTTATCGGCCAGCATGCCCAGCGCGGGCGGATCGTGCTGCAGGCCAAGCACACCACCGTGGGCGGGAAGGTCGACTCGAAGGTGATGTACCAGGTCAAGGGGACCGCCGGGCCCGTGCACAAAGCCGATGTCGCGGTCGTGGTCACCAACGGCGGCTTCACCCGGGATGCCAAGGCGTGGGGCGAGCGGCACCAGGTCCACTGGGTCGATCGCCAAAGGCTGCGGCAGTGGGCTGATGAGGGAGTCCCGCTGCACACCCTGCTGCGACTGCCCGCCCGCAGGGCACGCAGGACTGCAGTTCGACGAGCCGCGTAGAGCGGGCCACCGAGAGGGCAGGAAAAGGGGGGAACGGTGTTCGACGAGGACGGGTCACTGGACCCGGTGCTGAAGGTCATCCTCTGGTTGATCCTCGGCGTGGCCATCGCCAAGGTCGCCTGGAGGTGGCTGACGCAGGACGCATGGCCCTGGGTACGCGACGACGTCGGGGGCTGGTTCAGCGAGGACGTGTGGGGATGGCTCATGGGGCATCCCTGGTGGTTCGCACTGATCATCGTGGGCACGCTCGTGCTGCTGTGCTTCGTGGTCTTCTCCGACCGGGGCGGCTACGTAGCCTACGGCGACGCGTCCGAGGACAGTGATGACAGTCCGGGCGAGAGCAATGGCAGCGAGCCCGGCATCGCGGTGCCCAAGGTTCTGACCTTCCGGATGAAGCAGCTCGCTGCAATGAGCGCGGCCGGCTTCGAGCAGGCGTGTGCCGACTTGCTCGCGCGGGACGGGTTCGTACGGGCCCGCCGGGTCGGTAGCTCTGGAGACCTGGGGGCGGACGTCGTGGCCTGGGACGACGACGGCGACAAGATCGTTTTGCAGTGTAAGCAGTACAGCTACGCGGTCGGGTCCGAAGCCGTGCAGAGGTTCAACGGCACCGCGGTGCCCGAGCATCGCGCGCGAGTGGCTGTCATCGTCGCTCTGAACGGGTTCACCCGGCCCGCGATGGACTTCGCTCGGCGCCATGGAATCGTCCTCGTGGGCCGGCCGGAGCTCAAACGCTGGGCGCACGGCGAGCATCTGTATGCCGTGGTCAAGGAGGAGCACTCGCCCGCGTAGGCACCGCGTGCCCGTGTGGTGGTTGGTTCCGAGTCGGTAATCAGGGCGAGGGCTTGGGGGTTGTCGTCGGTGGTGGCGGCAAGCAGGTCGCGTTGCTGGTCAAGGCGGGCGGTCAGAGCTGGCCCCGCGCCGTCCGATCAGCGGTCGGGGTCTTGGCGCCGGAGGAACTCCCGGGCTCCGCGAAGGCGGGTGGCCAGGTACTTCTGGGTGAAGCGGCCGTCGAGGTGGACACGGAGTCCGCCAGGGAGGCCGCTGTCGGCGCGACGCCCGGTCGGCAACAGCGATGGGGCAAGGCCGTCCCGCTGCGCAATGAGCGTGCCGAGTTCGTGTCTTCCCTAATGATTGGAAGAGTTCAAGCGTCACGAAGGGCTGTACGTGGACGAGGGGCCGTGGTGTGGGTGCCCGATCCGGAGCGCTGGGGACGGCTACCGGACGAGGGTGTGCTGAGGGTTCGGGACTTGCCCAAGGCGGTGGTGGAGATCGGTTGAAGCCGAGTGAGCCGGTGAGCGGTTCCAGACCCTGAAGTGCCGGGTGTATGTCCTCCGAGTGTTGGCCGAGGAGCGGTGCGCGATCTATCTCTCAGCGGGCGGTACTGCACCTTGCTACGTCAGCGACGGCCGGCCACATGCCGAGGTCCTGCGGACAGGGGACGCCGGCGCTGGCCCAGGGGTGGCGGCCCGGGTGCGGGGACCTGGCGGGGGGAGCAAGATTGAGGTGTGGCAACGATTGTGGGTGTCCACGGGATCGGGCAGGAGTACAGCGACGCGTACGAGCTTGAAGCGGACTGGTTCAACGCGTTGCGCGGCGGGCTCGACGCAGCCGACATGGACGGGATTTCCCAGGGGCTGGATGCCGGGGATCTCCGGGTGGCGTTCTTCGGCAATCTCTTCCGCCCGGCCGGTGCCATGGCGGCTGCCCCGGATGAGCCGCGGTATGGCCCGGACGACGTCCGGCTTGGGCTCGACCGTGATCTGCTGGCCACCTTGTACCACGCCGCCCTCATACAGGACGCCGACCTAGGCCCGACAGGGGACAGCATGGGGGTAGGCATGGCCGCCACGGCGTTCATGCTCAGGCGTCTAGTGAACTCCCCCACCTTCGTCGATCTCACTGAGCGCGCGCTCATCGGCAAGCTGCGGCAGGTGTCGGACTACCTCACCAAGCAGGAGGTCCGGACGGCCGTGCTGAGTCGCCTCGGGCAACGCATCGGCAGCGACACTCAGGTAGTCATCGGCCACTCCCTCGGCTCGGTCGTCGCCTACGAGTACCTGTACGAATATCGCCCGGCGTCGGTCCGGCTGCTGCTCACGCTCGGCAGCCCTCTCGGCATCCCCAACCTGATCTTCGACCGGCTAACCCCGCGTCCCGTCGACGGCTGCGGCTCCTGGCCCGGCAACGTGCCCACCTGGGTGAACGTCGCCGACCCGGGCGACATCGTCGCCCTCCAGCCCGACCTATCCGACCTGTTCATCGGCCCGTCGCCCAACCGGGTCGTCGACCGCAAGGTAGTCAACTCCCCGAAGAATCCGCACAGGGCGACGACCTACCTCAACGCGCGAGAGACGGGAAGTGCTCTCGGACATGCCCTCACCCAAGGTCCCGCCGAATTCCGGCTCTAACCCTGATCCGCTGAAACCGGTACTGCTGGCAGCTGGCACGGCACACTACGACTGCGGCGACTACGACGACTTGACCAAGGTCCCTGGGTCGTTGCAGACCGTTGTCGAGGCGCTCGCCGATTTCAAGGTCCAGCCGTTCACCGAGGAGCGGCTGCACTGGGTCGACCCCGGACTTAACGAACTGGAGCAGACCGTTGGCGCGGCCGCCCGTGCGCATCCACTGGTCATCGTCTACTACACCGGCCACGGTGTACACCCGGAGCGTGACCACTACTTCCTTGTTCTCAAAGAGTCGAATCCTGCAGACTACGGCCATTCGGCCCTACGTGCGATCGACCTGCCGAGGCTGCTGATGCGCACGGACCGGCACGGCACGCCCGACGCGGAGCAGCCGGAGGTTCTGCTGATCATCGACTGCTGCTTCGCGGGCGGCGCTGCTGAGGAGATCGGCGACGAGTTGCAGCACTGCGGCAACGACCGTCTGTGGGTCCTCGCGAGCGCCAGCAGAATGGAGTTCGCGGAGCAGGGCCGGTTCGCGAACGCGCTGGCGGAGGCGCTGAAGTGGCCGCTGGTCGGCGTCAGCGCGCCGTACGTGGGGTTGGACAGCCTCTCGTACGCAGTCAACGAGATCCTTGGCACTGCGGAGCAGACGACCCTCCCCTTCCCACCCCTGCGAAAGGGCGGGCTCGCCCCATTCTTCCGCAACGTGGGTTACCACCCCGGCATTGGGGGTCTGACCGTTAGCGCCCAGAATCACTGGATCTCCAAGCTGCACGGCGCCCCGGAGGCCACGACAGGCTTCTATCTCACTGGCCGCGCCGGACGGATCCAAGCCACCACCGACTTGCTCGGCTGGATGTCCGCGGGTGGGCCTGGTGGTGGTCTCGCCGTAGTCACCGGAAGCCCCGGGTCGGGGAAGTCCACCCTGCTCGCGCTGCCCGCCCAGTTGAGTAGCCCGGCCGCGCGTCGGCGCCTGCTTGGACCGGACGGTGCGACGGACAACACGTTGGTGGCCCGAGCCGCGGAGCTGGTCCCGCTTCGCGCCCCGCTAATCGCTGTGCATGGTCACGGGCTCAATGCCGATCAGGTCGCGCAGGAGATCGCGGAGCGGCTCGAACGTGAGGCCAACGGCGCTGCGGAGCTGTTGCAACATCTGACCGCGAACCCGGAGACCGAGGAGTGGGCGGTACTCGTGGACGCCGTTGACGAGGCTGTCGATCCCGTCCAGTTGTTGGAAGCCCTGCTGGTGCCGCTGGCCCGCAGGTACGGTCTGCGGGTCGTTCTAGGCACCCGGCAGTCTCTGCTCACGCGGATCGGGCCCGCCGACTTGTTGATCGATCTGGATCGCGCGCCCTATCTGGATCATGAGGCGCTGGTCGACTACATCCGCGAACTGCTGCTCGCCGCTCACGAACCGCACACAACAACGCCCTACCAGTCGGCCGCGGACGAGATCGTGGATGCCGTCGCCGCCGAGCTGGCCGACCGGGCCACAACGGCCGCAGACGACAGTCGCCGGGCGGAGTCGTTCCTGGTCGGCCAGCTGCTGGCCCGCTCTACCCGCGGCCAAAACAAGCTCGCCAACCTTGCGGACGAGGGCTGGCGGAAGGCTCTGCCGAGCACGCTCGGCAGAGCCTTCGAGGAAGACCTTGCCCGCGTCACCACGGCCCCCGAAGCGGCTCGCACCCTGCTACGCGCGCTCGCCTTCGCCAACGGGCCCGGGCTGCCCTGGGAGAACATTTGGGTGCCGGTCGCCCAGGCCTTGGCCGGTTCGCCAGAGGGCGAAGGGGTGACAAACGATGACATCCGCCTGTTGCAGAAGCAGGCGGGTGCGTACATCGTCGAGGACCTCGGGCCGGGCAACCGGTCGGTCTTCCGTCCCATACACCACGAACTCACCGCCCACCTCCGTGGGGAGCCGAGCGGCGAGGCACAGACGGTCACCGACGCCCTGTTGGCCACCGTCCCGACCACCAGTGACGGTCGCCGACTGTGGGCCTCCGCCCACCCGTATGTGCTCACCTACCTCCCCCGTCACGCCTCCGACGTCGGCCCGGCAACCCTGGCCGCGCTCACCCGCGAGTCGGACCTGCTCGCGGTGGCCGACCCGGTGACGCTGACGCCGCTGCTGTCACCTGCCGTGGCCGAGCTGAACGAGGCAGCGAGGGTGTATCGGCGGGCGCGGCCACTTCTCGGCCAAAGTCTGGAATTCAACGCTGCCTGCTTGCAGGAGGCCGCTCTCGCCCTGGGCAGCAGTCTCGCAAGCCGCCCCGGCGCGCTTCACCCCACCTACCGAACCCGGCTGGCGGCCATCAGCTCGGACAACAGCCTGCTGGCCTTCACCTCACCGGGCACCAGCGGATCAGTGATCGCCTTCGGCGCGGCGCCGGACGGCCGACTGCTGCTGGCCACCGGAAACACCAACATCGTGCAGGTGCTGAACGCCCGCACGGGCGCGTTCGAGCAGACGATCACCACGTCGAGCCAGCTGTCTGGGCCACCGACGGAGACAACTGCCCTGGCCTTTGGTGTCAGTAGCGACGGACGCCTACGACTGGCCGTCGCCACCGGGGAATGCACCGTACAGCTGTGGGATCCGGAGACCAGGACTTTGCTCGCGGACCCGGCCACCGTCTACTGCCCAGTCACCGCGCTGGCCTTCACCCGCGTGCCCGGAGGCCGGCTTCTGCTGGCCGGCGCGGCCGGCTCGGTGGTGACGCTGTGGGACGGTGTGAACGGTGCACTCCTCAAACGACTGACCGGCGGAAAAAACCTGACAGACATCGCGGTCGAAGCCGCGCCGAACGGACGGCTGAGGGTCGCGGGCGCCAGCATCGATCCGCAACAGGGCAGCCGGAAGATCGTGTTCTGGGACGTCGATCTGCGGGGCAGGTCATCGCACATCGATCCGGCGACGCAGCGGGAGTTCTCCGAGGACGTGCTGGCCATCGGCACCACGGCCGAGGGACAGCTGGTGTGCGTCTGCCACGACGAGCACGGCACGTTCCGGCTCCGGGACGCCGCCGACGCCACCGCGCTCGGCAGAGCAGTCGACTCAACCGAGGCGGGCTGGGTTCCGCCGGTGGCGTTCGGCGCAACACCAGACGGACGCTGTCTGTTGGCCTACCAGACCTACAACACCGAGATCCAACTGCGCGACCTGCGCTCAGGTGAGATGACCCGCGAGCCACTCAGCGGACACCATGACGGAGGGCTGCGTGCGCTCGCCTTCGGCTGCGCGTTGGACGGCGAGGTCCTGCTCGCCTCCAGCGGCGTCGACGACACGGTGCGGCTCTGGGACACGCTCGGCGGTGTCCTGAGCGACACCGAGACCAGCGGTGGGCTGGCACCAGTGGGGTTGGTGGCCTTGGGCGGAGCGCCGGACGGACAAGCCCATCTCGCGTTTCGCGACGGCGACCACGCAGTTCGCGTCGGAGATCTCAGAGACGGCGGGACGCCGAGCATCCGGCCTTTCCCGGACGAGCAGTGCGACTCCGTCGCACTCGGTACTGGGTCAGGCGGCCACCACTTCCTCGGCGCTGCCCTGTCTTGGGAGGGAATGGTGCGGCTGTGGGACGTCAACACCAGCAACCCGGTCGATCCGGCACCTCCGCCCGCACAAATGAGCCTCCGGTGTCAGACCGCCACCAACGGCCGTCTGCTGCTCGAATGCAAAAACAACCAGGAGCGCGAGTACCGGGACCCGCTCACCGGTGAGCGGGTCGGACGGATCTTCGTCAACCGGCCGTTGCCGCCGGTGGCGTCCTTCGACTCCAGTGTGCCGACCGAGGAACGGCTCCTGCTGGTCGACATGGACAAGCACGACATAAAAGTGCGAGATGCTTCCACCGGAGCGTCGATCCGACGCACCACCGGCCGTGGCTGGCTCTCCACCGCAGCACTTGGCACCACCTCAGACGGACGTATTCTGCTCGCGGCCAGCACGGCGGTCGGAGAAAGCCCCGAACACTCGCACGGAGCACCGGTCCTGCTTTGGGACCTCAGGGCGGACCCGCATCGACCTCCCAATGCCCTGGCGGCGCATGACTTGCAAGTGCATGCGCTTGCCTTCGGCGCCCTGCCCGACGGAACGCCGTTCCTTGCCTCAGGTGGCGAGGATCTGACCATCCGTTTCTGGGACCCGGTTGCTCCGCGCCCCCTTGCCGTGCTGCACCGCCGGTCCCCCATCCGCTGCCTCGCCGCGCTGGGGACGCTGCTCGCGGTCGGGGATGACGAGGGCGTCTCCGTCCTAGAGCTCGACGCCGACTTCCTGTTCGCCGGGAGGGCGGCCAGCGAGCGACCGAGAGAACGCCGGCGGTTGCGACGGAGAGTTCAGCGATGACGAAACCTGATGGTCAGCGGTGCCCAAGAGGAGGCCGACAGTGGCGAACATGCCATTCGAGCCCCTGAACCGCTCGTAGAAGCACGGATTCCCGTAATCGACCTTGCCGAGCAGCAGCTGAGAGGCCAGCATCCGCGAAGCGCTGCTGCGCGCCCACGGCCTGCACTTGGACGACGGGAGCGCCGAGAGCGTTGCGTTGCCGCGTCCCCACTTCATGGATGCCGGCGCCTGACCTGCTATGGACTGCAGGTCCGTGCACCCAGGCCCGACGGTGGCAGAGCCCACGTGGAGAGTGCTCCACTCGCCGAGGTCCATCCCGCGCTACCGCTGTTGGTCAGGACGGGAGGGGCGGGGCTGGAGGTGATGGGGATTCTTGAAAACGGCCAGGGCTGCTCGTCGCCCCACTCGGTCAGGGCTTCAACAGAGTGGGGAGTGGCAACGAGCATGGTGAGTCCGACACTGAGGAACACCAGAGCGGAGATCAGGTCATCCCTGCTGGGTGCTGACAAACGGTGGACGACGTCGGTCAGTGGCTGCGGAGCGCGTACATGATCACGGCCATCCCCGCGAGGCACACCAGGGCGCCGATCACGTCCCAGCGGTCGGGCCGGTAGCCATCGGCGACCATGCCCCAGGCGATCGACCCGGCCACGAAGATCCCGCCGTACGCGGCGAGGATGCGCCCGAAGTTGTCGTCGGACTGGAAGGTGGCCACCACCCCATACAAGCCCAGCGCGATGATGCCAGCGCCGATCCAGATCCAGCCCTGGTGCTCGCGGAGCAATAGTCAAGAGCTGTGGATGGGACCTTTCGACGGGGTGATCTCAGCAGCCGCGAGCCGGGCGTTTTCGCGCACCTTCGAGGCGGTATTGGCGGACAACAGCGCGGCGGTAGCCCTCAGCGTGACAACATCAACGTATGGGCATCTTCAACTCCATCGCGCGTGGCCTCGGTAGCCTCCGCCCGCTGTCCGACGCGGAACTCGCAGACGAACGCGAGGCGCTGCGAGAGCGTTACGTATCCGCTGGGGATGTCAACGAAGCGGATAAACTGTACGACGAGCTGCACCGCTACGACGCAGAGATGATTCGCCGTGCAAACGAGGCCTATGCCCGCGAGAACCCGAACCCACCAGAGCCCAGGCATCGCGAGCACGGGTGGTACCTGCCGAACGACGACTAGTGAGCCGGTTTTGAGTTCTCCCGTCGCCACTTGAGTCGTGTTCCGTTTCGGATTGCGGCTTGGGCGGTGACGGGGCTGGTGGTTTGCGGTCTGCTGTGGGGATGGGCGACAGCAGGCTTGCGCCGCTGGTGTTATCCGATACCGAGCGGCGGACGTTGCAGGGATGGGCCCGGCGCCGGACGACCGCGCAGGGCCTGGCCCTGCGGGCACGGATCGTGCTGGCCTGCGCGGACGGCGGCAGCAATATCGCGGTCGCCGCGCGGCTGGGCGTCAACCGGGGCACCGTGACCAAGTGGCGGGCGAGATTCCTGCGCGACCGGCTGGACGGGCTCAGCGACGAACCGCGCCCGGGAGTGCCACGAACCATCACCGACGCCCAGGTCGAAGAGGTGGTGGTGCGCACGCTGGAGGAGACACCTCCAGGTGGGACGCACTGGTCGAAGCGGGAGCTGGCCAAGGTCGTGGGGATCTCCCCGGCGAGCGTGTTGCGTATCTGGCACGCCTTCGGCCTGCAGCCATGGCGGACCGAGACCTTCAAGATCTCTCCGGACCCCCTCCTGATCGACAAGATCCGCGATGTCGTCGGCCTCTACCTCGCCCCGCCGGCCAACGCCGCGGTGTTCGCGGTGGACGAGAAACCGCAGATCCAGGCCCTGGAACGAACCGCGCCGGTCCTGCCGATGCTGCCCGGAGTGCCCGAACGGCGCAGCTTCGACTACGTCCGGCACGGCACCGTCGATCTGTTCGCCGCCCTGAACACCGCGACGGGCAAGGTGATCTCGAAGCTGTCCGCGCAGCACCGGGCCGTGGACTTCCGTGACTTCCTCGACCAGATCGACCGCCAGACCGAGCCCGGCCTGGCGGTCCACGTGATCTGCGACAACCTCTCCGCCCACAAGGCGCCGGTGGTGCACAAGTGGCTGCTCACGCATCCCCGCTTCCACCTCCACTTCACGCCCACCTACTCGTCATGGATCAATCAGGTCGAGCGGTGGTTCGCCGAGTTGGAACGGCGCTGTCTCGAACGCGGGGTGTTCTGCTCCCTCGACGATCTCAAGGCTGCACTCGAGGATTGGATCAAGGTCTGGAACGACCAGGCCAGACCCTTCAAATGGACCAAGACCGCCGACCAGATCCTCGACCGAATCTGCCGCTACTGCTCACGCATCTCCGAACCAGCTCACTAGGCGGGCGACTGCAGGCGGAGAGTAAGCGCTTATGCACGCAGTTCCGGCGAACCCGCCTACCGCGCAGGGTCGTTGAGCGACAATCTCTGCATGCTGGCACCGATCCCCCCGCCTCCGCCGTCGCAGCGGAGCGTCATCATCAAGAAGCCCCGCAGCCTGGCCCGACGGCTCATGCAGGAGGCCGGCAGCGGGCCGCTGCCCGTTTTTGCCCTGCGCATCCAGGACCGCGCCCGCGCCACCGCCAATGACTTCCTTCGCGAGCACGGGTACCGTGAACATCGGCTCTACGTCCTGGAGATCGCCGGACACACACCCCGCATCAAGATCGGGTACAGCAGCGCTCCATGGGAACGCCTCACCCGGCACATCGGGGAAGTCAATCGCTGGCAACACACGCTGATCCAGGCCCATTTCTCCGACGCTCTGCCCGACAAGGCCACGGCCAAGAGCGCCGAGCAGCAGGCGCACGCGTTCATGAGCAAGTTCTATGACTGCGTGCCGGGCTCTCCGGAGATGTTCGTTGGCAGTGACTTCCGCGCCGGGAAGACCTGCGTGGAGACTGCCGTGGCCTGTGCGTTGTGCGGACGGTCGGAGCAATTGTCAAGATCTGTGGATCGCTGAAGTTATGGCGCCACACACGCGAAGGCGGCCAGGCCCCCGAGCGCCTTCAGGGCGCGGTGGGGGTGGTGGTCAGCAGCAAGGTCCGGCATGGCGGTTCTCCTCGGCGAGGTCGGTGAAGGGGATGGGACAGCAGGCGCTGGACGCGCACACGGTCAGGTCGTCGCAGCCCGCCTCGACGGCGGCGGCCAGGGCGGTGCGGATGGTGACCAGGTCGGCGATCTTCCCGTCGACCTCGGCGAGCTTGGCCGCAGCACGTTCCTGGAGCCCCGCCACGGAGCGGCCGTGGCGGTGGCGGCCGGCCTCCAGCAGCTCGGCGACCTCCTCCAGCGTGAATCCGAGCCGCTGGGCCGCCTTGATCACCCGCAGCGCGGTCACCGCCTCCTCGCCGTACAGGCGGTGACCGCCATTGCTTCGTTCCGGCTCGGCCAGCAGGCCGCGCCGCTCGTAGTAGCGCAGCGTCTGCACGTTCACCCCGGCCGCCTCGGCGACCTGCCCGCTGCGCAGGCCCGAGCTCACCGCGACTCCTGCGAGGCAGCGGTCCGCGCGGCTAGGGCGTCCAGGACCGCCTCGTGCGCCGGGTCCACTGAGATGTCCAGAGAGATCAAGTCCTCGCCCGGGGTGGCGGTGAAGGTGAAGAACGAGCAGCAGCCGCTCTCACCCTCCACCAGGGCACGGACCCGCTCCTCAACGCCCTCGCCATCCGCCAGGTCCAGGCGCAGCCGGAGCGGCTGCGGCCGGGACAGTGACGTCAGCCGCTCGGAGAACAGCGCATCCCACTCCGCGACCCGCAAGGGCCGCTCCTCGGTGGGCAGCGTGCAGGACTGCGGCACCCACGCCAGATCACTCATCGCACTCACTCCCGTCATCACGCCCCCGAGGGCGGGGGCACCTTCAACGGTAAACCTGTACCTAGGTACAGGTTTCAAGTCTTGGGTGCGGCTACAGGTGGGGAGATCCACTGAGCATGTGTGGGGTGGGCCGAGTATGGGATGGCCGATTTCAAAGAGCCCCATCAGAGGTCTCTCCCCCCAAAAAAATTAGCGGAACACAAGAACTTAACAGGGAACGTGGCGGGTGACGGCGTCCGAGCCGGCGAGGTGAAAGACGCCAGCCGTGTCGGACAAGGTGAGCTCCCAAAGTGCGGCGGCCTTGCGCAGTGGGTCACACCCACGCAGGTCCGGGACCAACTGCCCTACCAGCGCCAGTTCGCCGTCTCGGCCTGGTCCGTCGCCGTGCGGGCAACCTCACCGACCGGGACGTCCGCCTCTGGCACCTTGTCGGCCTGCGGTCGGTCAGGTCAGATCCGTCGCATGACGGCGGAGGAATTGGCCGCCGCGCGGGCAGCCAACCGGGAACTGATGCGCATCCTAAACTCACCAGCTCCTGAATAGCCAGATCGCCCTGTGGAGGTGGCCGGTTCGGCCAGCCACACAATGGAGAATCACCGGGTTAGTGCGTAGTCCCTGGCAACGTCCCACCTGCACGAGGGCGGGCCGTCATCATGCGTCAATCAATTCCCGACCCTTCACCGCCGCCGCCGTCTTCTTCGCGGCCGTCTTCTTCGCGGCCGACTTCGCGGAGGTCTTCTTGGCCGGAGTCTTCTTCGCGGCTGACTTCGCGGCGGTCTTCTTGGCCGGAGTCTTCTTCGCGGCTGACTTCGCGGCTGACTTCGCGGCGGTCTTCTTGGCCGGAGTCTTCTTCGCGGCTGACTTCTTCGCGGCCGACTTCGCGGCGGTCTTCTTGGCCGGAGTCTTCTTCGCGGCCGACTTCTTCGCGGCCGACTTCGCGGCGGTCTTCTTGGCCGGAGTCTTCTTCGCGGCCGTCTTCTTCGCCGGAGTCTTCGCCGCCGCCGTCGTCTCGGCCGCTGTCGCCCTTTTGGTCGATGCCTGCTCCTTCTTCTGCGAAACCGCAGACAACGGCGCCCTGGCGGCTCGACGTTGAGCCGCCGGCCTCGGGGCTCTGGCCGATTTACCTGCCACTGAAAGCGGGCGGAGTTCCCGAGCGGCTCGTTCCAGCGCCGCAGCGAGACTCTCTACAATCCAATCCCACAGTTCACCTTCGAATACACCCGATTCAATGATTCGGGAATATCTCTCCGAAGAAGACCACAGAGGTCGATGCTCATCACCACGCCAAGCTCGACTTCCCGCAGCAAGTCTGAACTCTCGCGCAACGTCTTCCTTTCCTAGCATCCTTACGTCGTCGGGTCTCAGAGTCAGCGATGCCTCTACCCTACCGAACGAGTAATCCTCGTAGAGTAGCCAGACGGCCTGCATCCCATCCCACACACGTACGGGCTTATTCGGCGTCTCTGATCTCTTCTCGGCAACCTTATCGACTGCACTAGACGCCACCTCCGCAATTTTGTCATAGAGTGACACCACTACGGGCTCCTCAGATTCAGCAACCAGTCCCACGGCGCATCTCCGCAGGAGCGCATCTCCGCAACATGCAGGATACTCTTGAGGGGAATGCGCTCCAGGCATAGGAATTCGAGGGCACCCCCTTGCCAGACATCCCGTGCAACATCCAGAGCAGACGGAACGGCAAGCCCGGGCCCATACCATTCATCGATCGCGGATGGGTCTACAACTACGACCGTATCGGCTGGGGCGGGAAGTCCAATCGCGCACACAGAGGTGCAGGCCGAGTAAGGAGTGGGAGTGAAGAAGCACCGACTCTTAAGGCCATCATTTCCAATGATAGCCTTATATTCGCGCCTCGTATAATGAAGCAAAGTCTTATATCGGCTAGCGATTTCTCGACCTGTAATCATGTCGCCACCATGCGACTCGAGCCAGGCGGCCCCGCGAGGCTCGATTTCCCACTGACTTCGATTCGAGTCGACCCAGTCTGCGAGAGAATCAGCTCGAAAGAATTCAGGAAGACGCCAAAGAGGGCCATGTGGGATAGGAACCGCCATCACCATCCACCTCAGGTCGTGGTCTCTGTAACCCTTCAGTCCATGAACCCATCGTGGGCGCTCTTTACAGGTTGGCAACTTGGAGCTGTCGGCGTACGACCGAATGTGGTCGCGCAGCCCGGGGGAATCACCCTTCAGGGCTACCCGACCAGCTTCATCCGTACGCCGACAGCCCGCCCCGGCGACGAGCCCGTACGCTCCACATTTCGCATTGCGTAGGCGTCGGTGTACTCGGCCGAATGAGTGATGGAGGTCGCGCAGCAGCCATCCCGTGGCGAGATCTTGGTGTTTTATTTTCATATGGCAGAATTTGTGAAATTCACCCTGGATGACGGATCCGAAGTGGTATTCGAGTCTGCCGAAAGCGACTTGGTGGAGCTACATGGCGGCCATCCCAATGTGGTCGACGGCGGTCAGTTGCAAACCCGACTGGGGTCCATCTCAGCAGCCGCCGAGCAAGTGGCCGCGTCGTTGCGCTCGCGGCTGGCGCCCGATGAGGTGGAACTGGAGTTTGGGTTGAAGGTGGCCGGCGAGGTGAATTGGTGGTTCTTCGCCAAGAACCAGGCGGAGGGCACGATCAAGGTCTCTTTGCGGTGGAGCTCGTCGCGTGTCGAAGGCCAGTCAAGATGAACAACGGCCACGCTGTGCAGGCTGCTGCGGTTGTGCTGGTCGAGGGCCGACGTGCCGGATCAGCGGTGCTGGTCGGCAATCGATACGTGCTGACCGCAAGGCATGTGCTGTTGCGAGCTGGTCGGATGGCAACGGCCGACCAGGTGGAGGTGGAGTTCCCGGCCATTGCTATGCCAGACGGGGCCAAGGCGCGGGTGCGGGCACGCCAGGTTCCGCCGCGAGAGGGGGCCGGGCCGGTGGACGCGGCAGTGCTCGACCTGGGTGAGCAGCCTCCAGAATGGTTGCCATCGCCGCTGGCACTGTCACCGACACGCCGCGTACCGAAGCGGGTGAGCGTGTTTGGGTTTCCTAGTTCGGAGCGTGAGCTGAAGGGGGTGTGGCGGGAATTTGACACCGCCGGTTCCACCGCAGTGGGCAGTGAACAGCTGGACTGGGTGCAACCGGTCGGCACGCTCCGCGGGCAAAGTGGCGGACCAGTGCTCGATCCGCATACCGGGACGGTAGTAGGCGTGCTCGTCGAAGGATCAGAGCGAGGTAGGTTCGATCGATTCATCCCGGCAGCTGTAGTTTCCGACTGCTGGCCCAACCTGCCCTGCTCCTGGCTGATGAGCGGGATGGATGCAGCCGCCGCGGCGGAGCACTTCCGCTTGCGAGCGCGGGGCCAGCGCAGCCATGCGCGCGGTGGGGACGTGTTCTGCGGCCGACACGCGGCTCTGGCTGCGGCGCGCAACTGGCTGACAGCAGACGAAGCACCCGGGCGCCCACTGGTCCTAACCGGGCAGCCTGGGGCAGGCAAGTCCGCAGCAATTGGTCGCACTGTTTTGAACATGCAAACCGGCGGGGTTGGGCCAGGTCTGGCCTTCTACAGCCGCGAAGCAACGCATTTCGATCTGCTGACTGCGGTCGCCGACCTGACCGGAGTGGATCACGCCAACTCGACCGGGGACCTGATTGATGCGCTTAAAGCGCGCAGTGACGGTCCGTGGCTGGTCGTGGTAGACGCCCTGGACGAAGCGTCTAGCTCCAGCGACCGTCGCGAGATGTCGAAGCTGCTCACCGAACTGGCGGCACTTCCCACACTGCGGGTAGCGGTGGCTACCCGTGCTCTGACCCCCGGGGCTGGCGAGAGCCGCTACCTTCCCGGTGCGTTGCTGCCCGCCCTCGGTGTTTCCTCCCCGGACAGCCCGAGCTTGGTCGACCTGGACAGCGACCAGTTCTTCGAGCCCGCCGCAGTTAGCGACTATGCTGCGGCACTGCTTGAACAGTCCGGCGCCGACCATCCCGGCCCAGCTGGCCACGGCTGGTCCCACTACAGGAGCAACACTTCGTTGCGCGACCGGCTCGCCTCGACAATCAGCGCTCGAGCTGGCCGCAACTACCTGGTGGCCGCAATGGCCGCTGATCGCCTATCCACCGAGCCAGATGTCGTGAACCCGGACGACCCTGCGTTCGACCCAGCCACCATCCCGGCCAGTGTCAGCGAGGCACTCGACAAGTACCTCGACGGGCTGGAAGAGCGTCATCGGAACCGGGTACGGGGCCTGCTGACCGCGTTGGCCTACACCCGCGGCACGGGCATCGACGACCAGATGTGGCTCTCCTTCGCCTCCGCTTTGGGCTACTCGGTCAGTGTCGAAGACCTCGACGGACTCTACGACACCTCCGCTGCCGACTACCTACTGCAGATCACGCCCTCCGACGACGGCGCCCCTGTGACCCGACTGTTTCATCAGGCCCTGGCTGACGACCTGCTTCGGAGGCGCCGGCACCGCCTCGGCGACGAACGAGCCTTGCTCGATGTGCTCCTCCCATCTCCAGACGGCGGTTGGGAGCAGGCAAGCGCGTACGCCCGCAGCCACGCTGGCGACCATGCCGCCGCCTGCAAGAGGCTAGCGACTTTGCTGCAGGACCCGCACTACCTTGCGGTCGCCGACCTCACTCGGCTCCTGCCCCTGTTGCCCACGCTTCCGGACCTGCGCGAAGCTCCGATTATCTCGGTGCTGCGCCAGATCGCCGTTGAGGCAACGCCTTTAACGCCGCTACTGCGAATGCGGCTGCTGGCCCTAACCGCCGCCCGCAACGGTCTACATGAGCTGCACCACCATCTCGCCACGGCATGCCGCAACGGACTCGCGCCCCGCTGGGGGCAACCCCTCGGTGCCCCACACCAGACCCTCAGAGGGCGGTAAGTGGCCTGTTGTCTGTTTCGTGCTTGCGGCTGGGCTGGCGGTGGCCTCTCCGGGTGGCTATGGCCGTGGCTGGGTGAACAACCCCTGCTCAGGCTCGGTCAGGATCCCGCGTTCGACCAGCCGCTTCAGCTTCAGCCGGACGTTGTTGACGTTGCTCGGCGCGATCTCCAGATCCATCGCCTCGCAGACCGCCCGTGCCCGCAGCGGGGCGCCGGCCGCGGCGAACACCGCCATGATCTGCTGGTAGGCCGGATGGTCCGGCAGTTTCGCGGCCAGCGGCGTCGGCGGGGACGGATCAGGCAGCGCCAGCAGGGTCTTGCGGGTGATGCGGATTTCCTCGGCGACCCGGCCGAACTCCTCCAGCTGCGCGGTGAGTTCCGCGATGCGTCCCCGCGTGGCCTCGGCCTGCGCGGCGATCTCGCGCTCCTGTTCCTCCAGGCGGGCCAGCACCGCTCCCAAGGTCAGCTCGTTGTCGCTCACGCGCCGCGCCAGGTGGGGGTGGAGGTCGCGGTGAGCATCCGGGCCATCCGGTCGCTTATGGCCCAGTACACCCTCGACTCGGCGGAGGCGGGCCGGTGCTCGTAGTCCCGTACCAGCCTGCGGTGCAGCATCATGATCCCGTTCACCTGTTCCACCACCCACCTCTTGGGCTGGGGGACGAAACCGCTGGCTGCCGGGTTGCGCTCGACGACTGCGACGTCGATGCCCACCTTCTGCCCGTGGTCGATAACGGTGGTCTTGAACCCCTGGTCCACCAGGGCCTTCTGCACCGTGCCGGTGTCGGCGGCGACCTTGTCCAGCAAGGCGATGCCAGCGGCGTTGTCGTGCGCGGACGCGGCCAGCACCACCACCGCGATCACCAGACCGAGAACATCAACCGCCAGGCCGCGCTTGCGGCCTGGGACTTTTTTTGCCGCGTCCCTTCCGGTGGTGTCGGCGGGCACCCCCACGGCCGCGTGCAGGCTCTGGGTGTCGAGCACCACCAGGCTCGGGTCGGCCTTGCGCCCCCGGCTCTCGCGGACCTGCCAGCGCAGCAGGTCGTGGATGGTCTGGTCAGTGCCGTCGTCGCGCCACTTGTAGAAGTAGTACTTCACCGCTCCGACCGGCGGTAGATCGTGGGGGAGGTAGTCCCACTGGCAGCCGGTACGGGACTGGTAGAGCAGGGCGTTGACGATCTCCCGCATCTCGTAGGCGCCTTGGTGGCCGCTGATGGAGGGATGCTGAGCCTTCCAGGAGGCGATGACGGGCTCGATTAGTGCCCACCGCTCGTCGGATAAGTCGCTCTTGTAGGGCTGACGGTCGCTCACGAGGAACACTCCAGCACGACAGGACTCCCCGATCAGTCCCGATACGCCTGTGCCACACGTTCCAGCGACAGCAAACGCGGCATCTCGTCACATACCGCCCTCTCAGGGCGGACACCGACACAGTGTGGGCGGTGGCGATGGGCAGGGTCGGTGATCGCGACATCATCGTCTCCGGCAGCGGAGATGAAACCGTAAGGCTCTGGGATGCCGAAACCGGCCAGTCTATCGGCGACCCACTGACCGGCCACACCGACACAGTGTGGGCGGTGGCGATGGGCAAGGTCGGTGATCGCGACATCATCGTCTCCGGCAGCGGAGATGAAACCGTAAGGCTCTGGGATGCCGAAACCGGCCAGCCTATCGGCGACCCACTGACCGGCCACACCGACACAGTGTGGGCGGTGGCGATGGGCAAGGTCGGTGATCGCGACATCATCGTCTCCGGCAGCGGAGATGAAACCGTAAGGCTCTGGGATGCCGAAACCGGCCAGCCTATCGGCGACCCACTGACCGGACTCGGCCCCGTGACCGCGGTGGCAGTGGGCAGGGCGAATGACTGCGACATCATCGTATTCGGCAGTGTCGTCGGTGCACGGGGGAACCCCGAGGAGGAAAGCTGGCATCAGGTGCGGGAAAGCTGGCATGCAGACATTGGTCGTGCTGGTGATCGGGACCTCATTTTCCCCCGCAAGGTTGGTGGTTCGGTGGGCGTCTGGGATGCCGCTAGAGAGCAAAGCGTCGTCGTCATCAGTGAGTTCACCGGCGGAGTGTGGGCAGTAGCGGTGGGCAGGGTTGGGGATCGCGACATCATCGTCTCCGGTAGCGGACACGACGATGTATGCCTCTGGGATGCCCTCACTGGAGAGCCCATCGAGGCCCCGCTGACGGGCCACACCAGCAGGGTGAACGCGGTGGCGGTGGGCCGCGTTGGTGATCGCGACATCATCGTCTCCGGCAGCGACGACGACACCGTAAGGCTCTGGGATGCCCTCACTGGAGAGCCCATCGAGGCCCCGCTGACGGGCCACACCAGCAGGGTGAACGCGGTGGCGGTGGGCCGCGTTGGTGATCGCGACATCATCGTCTCCGGCAGCGACGACGACACCGTGAGGCTCTGGGACACCGCTGCTGGTCAGTCCATCGGCCGCCTGACGGCCAGCCACGCGCAGACAGTTGAGGCAGTGGCGGCAGGCAGGGCCGGTGACCGCGACATCATCGTCTCCTGCGCCGACCCCGACGAAACCGTGCGGATCTGGGACGCCATCACTGGCCAATCCATTGGCACCCTGAGTGGCCATGAGCTCGGCGTGACTTCGGTAGCAGTGGGCCGGGTCAGCGACCGCGACATCATCGTCTCCGGAAGTGTGGACTCAACAGTGCGGATCTGGGACGCCATCACCCACCAACCCCTCGGCGAGCCAATCGGCAGCACATCCTTCTTCCGCCGCGACCCCGCCACTGTCGGTCATTCCAAATCCGTACTAGCGGTGGCGGTGGGCCGCGTTGGTGATCGCGACATCATCGTCTCCGGCGGCAACGATGCCACTGTGCGGATCTGGGACACCGCCACCCACCAACCCATCGGCAACCCTCTCCAAATGCCCAAGAAGTGGGTGGAGGCGCTGGCGGTGGGGCGGGCCGGTGACCGCGACATCATTGTTTGGACCAGTGGCGAAGAATCGGTGTGGATCTGGGATGCCGTAACCCGCCAACCCGTGTGCGTCCTTGAGCACAGCGCCCGGGTGACCACCGTGGCGGTGGGCCGGGCTGGAGGTCGCGACATCATCGTCTCCGGCAGCGAAGACAAGACCGTGCGCATCTGGGACGCCGTAAGCGGCCTATCCATCGGCAACCCGCTGACCGGCCACACCGACGCAGTCAGGGCGGTAGCGGTGGGCCGGGCTGGAGGTCGCGACATCATCGTCTCGGGCAGCAGAGACAAGACCGTGCGCGTCTGGAACGGTGCAGGGATTCTCGTGGACATGGTGGCCCAAGGTCAGCCGGTCGACGCCGTGGCTCTCTCATCGGACGGCACCCTCTACGTCGCGGCCGGCGTTGCGGTCTGCGCATACACGCCACCGGACCAAACGTGATGAATCCATTGACGCCGAGCCAACTGCACCGCTGGTGATTTGGGCGGCTCACCACTGGGCGTGCGGACGCGTTTCGGCGTCGCCGCCATTCGCCCAACCCAGCGATTGCACCACATGTGTTGCGCACGCTATCGTCCTCTGCACGGCCGCTGAGCTGCACTGATTCTCGAGGATCTCGTTGCACCACTGCTCTCCCCCAGAGAACAGGCGACGACGGCGCCCGCACCCAGGAGTCGCACGGCCGTCTCGGCCGCCGCCTTCGCCGCCCCATACGGTGTTACTGGGTCGGGTAGACACGTCTCGTCGTACAGGTCGTCGCTGCCGGAGAACACGGCGTCACTCGAGACGTGGACCAGCTTGATGCCTCGTTGCGCCGCAACCTGGGCCAGGCACACCCCACCCTCAGCCGTGACCGCCCAATCGGCGCCGCCGCTGCTCGCGTTGATGACCGCCCTTGGGCTGACGGCCTCCAGGACCTCCTGGAGGCTCGCAGGGTTGCGCACCCTGTGGGCTTGGGTCTGGTGCTGACGAACCCCGCCTTCCCGAAGCAGCCATCGCATGACCAGCCCCAGACTTGACGAAGGACATAGAGGCATCCCCCCTTGCGTATGCCGCATGAGGCCGTGGTATCGCAGGGATCACCGCTCGTCACGAACGTCCGCACATCGCCGATTCAACTGAGTACCTCTGACGGTGTTTTTCTGATGGACTTTGAACGAACGGCGGTAGGTGCACCAGAGTGGGATTTGACTTCAACCGCGGTGACAGTCGATAGGTTCGGCAAAATCACCCGACCCGCCTACCCAAAGTTCTGCGAAGCCTACGGCCATGACGCGATGGAGTGGAGCGGATATCCCACACTGAGGGATATCCGGGAACTACGCCTTACCTCGTTCGCATTACAGACAGCCAATGACGACCCAACAGCCTCGAAGGAGGAAAGGCATCGAGTGGCATGTGTGCACGGATTTGCGGGACCTCAGCCATGGGGCTGGACAGCCGTCGCCTATCCATCTACATCTCGTTTGACAACGCGACGGCGCCACCGTACTGGGCCTCACCCATGATCCTTACGCCGCGACACGAGAGGTATTGACCGCTCTAGCCACCGAGCCGCACAGAAATCAGGAAGCGAACGTCTCTTCCATGAGAGGAGCAATCTCCCTGTCATACCATTCAGACATTGGCACCAACTGCATAACATTTGCCACATTCGACAGACCGAAGTACGCCTCTATGTGTGCCAGCGGCGTTCCATCAGGCTCGCTGCCCGGCGACCAGTCCCCGACTAGAATTCCCATCACCTCACCCCTGCACAGGCCAGCAAGCAGCAATAGCGAAGTGGAGCATAGAGGATCGGGTCACATCTCGTTCTTTCCAGTGCAGCCACCGTTATAGGCAAGAGGGGCCTCTTCTCCGCATCACTCGTCGTCATCATGTCGCGACCTTAGCTTGTCGCCTCACCCCGCGATAGCGGGTCAGAACTTGATGCCTAATACATTGCGCACCTTCGTTTCGCCCCTCGAGCCATGCCGCCCTCCCAGTCACAGGAGAGGGACCCTCACCTAGCTGCTTGCATCTATCCCAGCAGCTGACGGCCTACGCGAACCTCGTCCGCCATGCGTCCGACCCGACCCCACCACACCCACTCCGCCTCAGTCATGCCGAGTTTCATCTACAGATGTTTACGACATATCGTATGGATTGCCCTCAAATTACACCCAGCATGCCTGTCACTTTGAATCTGCTTGAGCTACCGTCGACCTCGATCATCTACACCTGTTGATGGAACGGCGGCGCTCCCGCGCGTGAAGCCTGCGCCGACCTCGCCCATCCAGGGTGGAGAACCACTCGGCCGCGGGAGGCGCGATCTTGTCGGACATCAAGTTGACACGCAGGGGGTTTTATGACTCGGGTTCGGGAAAAATATCGGCTGCGACATGCCGATGATGAAACCAGAAAAGGTCCCTGAGGCTCCTTCTTCTAATTCACCAGATCGCTATATGATGCCTAGCGAGGTGGAACACCGACTTGGCATTTCACCTTCGACGCGGCGCCGGTGGACCAATCGTGGTCTGCTGCACGCAATTCCTCTTGGCCCGCACTACCGGCCAGGACCAGGAGACAATCGCGGAGGTAACAGAAACGGCAGCCGGGTGCGCTACAGCGAGCATGAGGTAAATGACCTTTTCGAGCGCATCAAGAACGGGGTGCTTGCCCAGCCGCCTAAGCTCCTGGATCCCTAGGTATCACAGGCTTTGAGGATCTTGAATTCACCACGGAAGGGACACATGGCCGAGTCCGATGCACCGTTTGACCGGTGGCACAAAAGATATCCGAAACCAGGTGACATAGCATGCAAATGCGGCACGAAGAAGAGTCTACTCTATCCGTCAGCCGACCATGGACGGGGTCAGCAATGGCAGGCTCGCTACACGGACCCGAACGGCAAGACCCGCCGTCCAGCGTTCGACACCTGGCAGGCAGCACGTGATCACCTGGACGAAGTCCGAGTGCAGATCCGCAACGGCAGTTGGGTCGATCCAGATCTGGGAAACGAAACAGTCGAGTTCTACGCCAAAGAATTCCTTGAACGCAGAAGGAAGAAGAACAAGAACAAGAACACGACTGACACGTACGACACGCACATCCGGGTACACATCATTCCATTCCTCGGGAAGCACATCGCCAGGACGCTGCGCCGCAAGCACAGCATGGCCCTCGTGGATTACCTGATCGACCAACCCACCGTTGGCGGCGTCTACGGTGTTCAGATCTTCAAAACCTGGCGCATCCTCGTCAACTACATGATCGACGAGGATGTACCCCTGCCAGCGAACGTCGTGTCGCGGATCGAGCTGCCGGAAGTGGAAGGACGAGTAAAAGTTTCCCTCAGCGCGGAGCAGGTAAATCGCCTCGCTGCCGCGATGAGGGAAGTCGAGCCGCGTTTCGAGGTCTTCGTGTGGATCGCCGCATGTGCAGGCCTCCGCGAAGGAGAAGCCATCGGCCTCAGTAAGGCATCTGTCGACTGGTCGGAGGGACTCCTGTACATCGAGGAACAGCGGCAGGGAGGGAAGTCAGCGAAGCTCAAGACGAAGGCCAGCGCAGCAACGTTGCCCGTCGACGCCTTCCTCATCGACAAGCTGAGGAAGCACATCGAGCGCTTCCCCCAATTCGCACCGGTGAGCCGCCGCGCGGAAGGTGACCGCCGGCGGCGAGGCTGGGTTCCGCCTCCAGACGAAGGGTTGATCGTCACCAACCGATACGGACGGCCAGTTTCGGGCCGAGACTTCAACGAGAAGTGGCGTGCCGCCGTCACGCTGGCCGGGCTGCCGCCGGAGATACGGTTCCATGACCTCAAGCACTTCTACACGTCTCAGCTTGGCGCGTCAGGCCAGCACGACCCGAAGACGGTTCAGGCTCTCAGCAGACATGCAAGGTTCGCCGAGACATGGGAGACCTACGCCCATCCGCCGCGGGCCGTGGAGGGCGTGGATGTCACGACCTTCAGCGGCTTGTTTTCTCCATTGGACACATCCGGGGAACAAGCGGCCTGATGGCTAGCCCGCCAAGGGGACTTGACCCGGTCCGCCCCTAATGTGAAAGACTCGATGACGAAGCGAGGCTAACCATCGCGGCAAGAGGGCGCATCGACCCGTGGAACGGTCGAAGTGCTCGATTCGACCCCGATTCGACCCCGCGAGTGCAGGACCAGAAAGTGCACCTCTCCCGGTCTCGGCCGGAGCGGTGAAGCGAACTGAATACCACGCGGCAGGCAGCAAGCGGCTGACCAGGGAGTTTCCGTCCGGCGGAAGTCCTATTGCCGGGGTGGAGGTGACATCGTCATGGTGTTCTCGACACGACGTCGAGGATGACGGGACCCCTCTCATGCCGCACATCACCGCTTTTGCCAGGAACCAGTGGTACGTCGCCGCCTACAGCCATGAGGTCGGGCGCGAGGAGTTGCTCGGCCGGACGATCCTCGGTGAGCCGCTCGTGTTCTACCGGACCGAGGAGGACGGGACGCCCGTCGCGCTCGCCGACCGGTGCGTGCACCGCCGGTTCCCGCTGCACGAGAAGCCCAGCCGCCTCGACGGCGACCGGATCGTGTGCGGGTACCACGGGTTCACGTACGACACGACGGGCACCTGCGTGTACGTGCCGGGCCAGAAGCGCGTACCGCGCACCGCGCGCGTCGCCTCCTACCCCGTCGTCGAACTGGACTCCCTGATCTGGGTCTGGATCGGCGACCCGGCCCTCGCCGATGCCGACACCATCCCGCGGGCCAGGCACCTCGACTCCCCCGGCTGGGTCACCGTCCGCGGCATGGAGCCGATCGACGCCGACTACGGTCTGCTGGTCGACAACCTCCTCGACCTCTCCCACGAGACTTATCTGCACGGCGGCTACATCGGCACCCCCGAGGTCGCCGAGACGCCGATCACCACGGAGGTCGACGAGGGCGCGGGCATCGTCCGGGTGAGCCGGCACATGGACGACGCCGCATGCCCGCCGTTCTACGCGAAGTCCACCGGCATCGAGGGCCGGATCACCCGCTGGCAGGACATCGAGTACCACGCGCCCTGTCTCTATCTGCTGCACAGCCGCATCGCGCCGGTCGGCGTACTCCCCGAGGCCGACGGCAGCGATCCGAACGGCTTCCACACCGAGATCACGTACGCCATCACCCCCCGTCGAGCGACGGCCACGTGTACGACTTCTGGATGGTCTCGCGCGACTGGGCGACCGAGGACGCCGAGGTCACCGAGTTCCTGCGGGGCAACAACCACACCGTCGTCATGCAGGACGTCGACGCGCTCAACCTGCTGCAGCGGACGCTCGGCACCGAGCGCACCGGCTACCAGGAGCTGAGCATCAACATCGACACCGGCGGTCTCGCCGCCCGCCGTATCCTCGCCCGGTTGGTCGAGGAGGGCGACAAGCCCGTGGAGAAGGTCCTGTGAGTGCCGGACCCACCGGGGAGATCTACCGCATCGACTGGCTGCCGGGCACCGATGTCCTGCACGGCACCTGTCACTGCGGCCGCGAGCACACCTCGCAGGACCCGATCGAGATGTGGGAGTGGATGCTCGCCCATCCCCAAGGACACGAGCCGCCCTCACACGAGCCGCAAGGAAACAGTTCATGAGTGACGCGTACGAAGCCGAACTCGTCGTCGACCGCCGCGACGCGGCGGCCGACGGTGTGCTCGCCCTCACCCTGCGCCACCCGCTGGGCGAACAGCTCCCGCAGTGGGAGCCCGGCGCCCACCTCGACGTGGTGCTCGGTCCCGGCCTGGAGCGGCAGTACTCCCTGTGCGGCGACCCGGCCGACCGCACCGCCTGGCGGATCGCCGTGCTGCGCGAGCCCGCCGGGCGCGGTGGATCCGCCCATGTGCACGAGCAGTTGGAGCCGGGCGACAAGGTCAGGGTGCGCGGGCCGCGCAACCACTTCGCCCTGCGGCCCGCACCCCGTTACCTCTTCATCGCGGGCGGCATCGGCATCACCCCGATCCTCCCGATGCTCGCGGCGGCGGAGGCCGAGGGCGCGGAGTGGACGCTGCTGTACGGCGGGCGGACGCGCGAATCCATGGCGTTCACCGAGGAGTTGAGCCGCTACGGCGATCGGGTCACCGTCGCTCCCCAGGACCAGACGGGCCTCCTGGACCTCGCCTCGGTGCTCGACGGCGTCCCCGAGGGAACCCTCGTCTACTGCTGCGGGCCCGGCCCGCTGCTCGACGCGGTGGAGGAGCGCTGCCCCGCCGGACTGCTGCACGTGGAGCGGTTCACGCCGAAGGAGCAACCAGCCGCGGAGAACACGGAGTTCGAGGTCGAGCTGGCACAGACCGGCACGACGGTCACGGTCGCGCCGGACGTCTCCGTGCTCGACGCCGTGCGCGCCTCGGGCGTGGAGGTGCTGTTCTCCTGCACCGAGGGCACCTGCGGCACCTGTGAGACCGACGTCCTCGACGGCACCCCGGACCACCGGGACTCGGTGCTCACGGACGAGGAGCGGGAGGCCGGGGAGACGATGATGATCTGTGTGTCCCGGTGCCGCGGGAAGAAGCTGGTACTGGACCTGTAGCCATCCCGAGATCGGCCTCGATGCCCGCGACCGTCTCCAGCAGTGGCGGCAGCAGGTCCCGCCGCAGCGCGGCGAGTGTCGTACGCCCCGCCTGCACGGGGATGTTGACCGCCGCCACCACCTCGCCGCCCCGGTCCCGCACCGGGGCGGCGATCGAGCGCAGCCCCTCCTCCAGCTCCTGGTCGACGACGGCGTACCCCTGCCGGCGTACCCGGTCGAGTTCCGCCCGCAGAAGGTCGGCGGAGACGATGGTGCGGGCGGTGAGCGGGGTCAACTCGACGTGGGCGAGGCGTGCCTCGATCTCCTCCTGCGGCAGATGGGCGAGGATCACCCGCCCGACCGAGGTGACATGGGCCGGAAAGCGGGTGCCGACGGTGATCGCCGCGGTCATGATGCGACGCGCGGGCACCCTGGCGACGTACACGGTGTCGTCGCCGTCGAGTACGCACAGGGACGACGACTCCCTCGTGTTCTCCACCAGTTGCTCCAGATGCGGTACGGCGATCTGGGCCAGCGAGAAACTCGACAGGTAGGAGTAGCCGAGCTCGAGGACGCGCGGGGTGAGCCGGTAGGCGCGGCCGTCGGCGCGGACGTATCCGAGGTCGGCCAGCGTCAGCAGGAAGCGGCGGGCGGCCGCGCGGGTCAGCCCGCAGGCGCGGGCGACCTCGCTGAGGGTGAGTTCCGGGCGGTCGGCGTCGAAGGCGCGGATGACGGCGAGGCCGCGCTCCAGGGAGCGGACGAAGTGAGGGGCGCGGTCTGCTTCGAGCATTGTCGCCTCCGATGAGCAACTGTCAACAATATTGTCAGCCAAAGGTGTTGACCCGACCCCCGCGAGCCCCATACCTTTCGCGCTGAGCACCACTGTGCGGTCTGCGCACAGCCTGTCGGAACAACAAGTCTGCACAGGAGGAGCCATGCGTCGTCTGCTCGTCACCCTCGCGGCCGGAGCATTACTGGTCACCGCGTCGGCCTGTGGTTCGTCCGGCGACTCGGGGGCCTCGGACCCGGGATCGTCGTCCGGCGGCACCACCACCGTCAAGCTCGGCCTCATTCCGATCGTCGATGTCGCGCCGGTCTATCTGGGCCAGAAGAAGGGGTTCTACGGCAAGCGCGGGCTGAAGCTCGAGATATCGACCGCGTCCGGCGGCGCGGCGATCGTGCCCGGAGTCGCCAGCGGGCAGTTCCAGTTCGGTTTCTCCAACGTCACCTCCCTGCTGATCGCCCAGTCGTCCGGGGTGCCGGTCAAGGCGGTCTCCAACGGCATCGCCTCAACGGGCGTGGCGGGCAAGGACTTCGCGGCGATCGCGGTGAAGAAGGGCAGCTCGGTCAAGTCCGCGAAGGACCTGGAGGGCAAGAAGGTCGCCATCAACACGCTGAAGAACATCAACGAGTCCGCGGTGCGCGAGTCGGTCCGCAAGGACGGCGGCGACCCGGACAAGGTGAAGTTCGTGGAGCTGGCCTTCGACCAGATGCCGGCCGCTCTCGACAGCGGCCAGGTCGACGCGGCCTGCGCGGTCGAGCCCGCGCTCGCCACCATCAAGAGCCAGGGCGGCCAGGTGATCGCCTCCCCGCTGGTGGACGTGGCCAAGGACACCACGGTCGCCATGTACTTCACCTCGACGCGGTACCAGCAGCAGAACGCCGACGTGGTGAAGAAGTTCCAGGAGGCCACCGCCGAGTCCCTCGCCTACGCGGACGCCCACCCGGACGAGGCACGCCAGATCATCACGACGTACACCAAGATCCCGGCGTCGGTGCTGGCGCAGGTGACTCTCCCGAAGTGGCCGGCCGAGCCGAACAAGGAGTCCATCGAGGCGCTGGCGAAGCTGGGCGAGGAGGACGGGTTCTTCAAGAAGACCCCTGACGTGGACGCGCTGCTTCCGTGAGGCTCCAGAACGCGGCGCTGGGCGCCGCCGGACTCGCGGCCTTCCTCGCCCTGGGCGAGGCGGTGCCGCGGCTCGGTCTGGTCAGGGAGGAGTACTTCCCGCCGACCAGCCGGATCGCGAGCGCCTTCGCCGACGAACTCTCCGACGGCGCCTTCTGGACGGCGCTCGGCGACACGCTCACCGGCTGGGCCCTGGGCCTGGCCATCGCCGTCTCGGCGGGGATCGTCATAGGCGTGGTCGTCTCCGTCGTGCCGTATCTGCGCGAGGCGACGGCCTCGACGATCGAGTTCCTGCGCCCGATCCCCTCGGTCGCCCTCATCCCGCTGGCGGTGCTGTTGTACGGCAGCGAACTGCGCTCGGTGCTGTTGCTCGTCGTGTATGCCAGCTTCTGGCAGGTCCTCATCCAGACGCTCTACGGCGTCCAGGACGTCGACCCCGTCGCCGAGGAGACGGCACGGTCGTACGGTCTCGGCACCTGGGCGCGGATCCGGCATGTGCTGTGGCCGACCGCGCTGCCGTATGTGATGACCGGTGTCCGGCTGGCCGCGGCCGTCGCGCTGATCCTCGCCATCACCGGTGAACTCGTCATCGGCGCACCGGGCTTGGGCGCCAGGATCGCGGTCGCGCAGAACTCGCAGGCGGTCCCGGAGATGTACGCGCTGATCGTGGTGACCGGCATTCTGGGGCTGCTCATCAACGTCGGCGCGCGTACCGTGGAGCGACGGGCGCTGGCCTGGCACCAGTCGGTGCGCGGGGAGGTGGCGGTGTGAGGCGCTTCGTACTCCAACTGGTCTTCGTGCTCGCGCTGCCCGCGCTGCTGGTCGCCGTCTGGTGGTTCGCGTCGGACGGCAGCACCAACGTCTTCTGGCCGCCGCTGCGCACGATCCTGAAGACCTTCCCGGACGTGTGGACCGCCGAGCGCCTGCGTGCCGACGTCCTGCCCAGCATCTGGCGACTGGCTGCCGGTTACGCGCTGGCGGCCGTGGCCGGGGTGGCGGTCGGCACGGTCATCGGCTCCTACCGGCGGGTGCGAGCGGTGTGCGAACCGGTCCTGGAGTTCCTGCGTGCGGTGCCGCCGCCGGTGCTGGTCCCGGTCATCATGCTGTTCGCGGGCATCGGGGACACCATGAAGGTCACGGTGATCGCGAGCGGCTGCGTGTGGCCGATCCTGCTCAACACGGTCGAAGGCGTGCGCGCGGTCGACCCGGTGATGCTGGAGACAGCCCGTTCCTACGGCGTCACCGGCCCCTCTCGACTGCGCCATCTGGTGCTGCCCGCGGCGAGCCCGCAGATCTTCGCGGGCCTGCGGCAGGCGCTGTCCATCGGCATCATCCTGATGGTGATCAGCGAGATGTTCGCGGCCAGCAACGGCATCGGCTTCACCATCGTCCAGTTCCAGCGCAGCTTCGCAGTCCCCGACATGTGGACCGGGATCCTCGTCCTCGGTCTGCTCGGTTTCCTGCTCTCCGTCGTCTTCCAGCTGGTCGAGCGGCGGGTCCTCGCCTGGTACCACGGCCTGCGCGCCTCGACCCGGCGGTCCCCGTGACTCACCCGAACGCGAAAGGGCGGTCCATGCTCGACGTACGTGGCCTGAAGAAGGTCTACGAGGGGTCAGGACGCCGTGTGGAGGCGGTCCGCGACCTCACCTTCACCGTCGAGGCGGGCGAACTCGTGTGTCTCGTCGGCCCGTCCGGCTGCGGCAAGACGACCCTGCTGAAGTGCATGGGCGGACTGCTCACGCCGACGGCCGGCGAAGTCCACCTGTCGGGCCGGAAGGTGAGCGGTCCCCCGCCCGGGATGGCCTTCGTCTTCCAGGAGTACGGCCGCAGCCTCTTTCCCTGGATGCGTGTCGCCGACAACGTGGAACTGCCGCTGAAACAAAAGGGTTTGAGCAAGGCGAGGCGACGTGAACTGGTCGCCGACGCACTGGAGTCGGTGGACCTCTCGGAAGCCGCCGGGGCGTATCCCTGGCAGCTCTCCGGCGGTATGCAGCAGCGCGTGGCGATCGCCCGTGCCCTCGCGTACGAGCCCGAGGTCCTGCTGATGGACGAGCCGTTCGCGGCCGTGGACGCGCAGACCCGGGCCGACCTGGAGGATCTCGTACGGCGGCTGTGGCGGGAGCGCGGCATCACGATCCTGTTCGTCACCCACGACATCGACGAGGCCGTGTACCTGGGTGAACGCGTGATCGTGCTGTCCGCCTCCCCCACGGTCGTGCAGGAGCAGCTGAAGGTCGATCTGCCGGACGAGCGGGACCAGTTGCACACGCGTGTGGCCCCGCGCTTCGCCGAACTGCGCACCCATGTGTACGAGCAGATCCAGGCGGCGAAGCGCGGGGCCGTGCGGGACGCTCCGGTCACGAAGTCAGGTACGCCTCCACTTCACTGAACTGCCCCCGCACCACGAGGTCAGACCCGGCTCCCCGTCGCCGTGTCCGCCGACAGCCGCTGAGCAACGTAGATCGGAAACACGGACAACAGCACCAGCACGGCCGCCACCACGTTCACCACCGGTGCCTGCTGCGGGCGGGTCATGTTGTTGAAGATCCAGATGGGGAGGGTCTCGATGCCCGGTCCCGCAGTGAAGGTGGTGACGACGATCTCGTCGAAGGAGAGAGCGAAGGCGAGCAGGCCGCCCGCGAGGAGGGCCGAGCGGACCAGGGGGAAGGTGACGTCGGCGAAGGCGCGGAAGGTGTTCGCGCCCAGGTCCATCGCGGCCTCCTCGTAGGAGCCGGAGGTGCGGCGGAGCCGGGCGACGACGTTGTTGAAGACCACGACGATGCAGAAGGTGGCGTGGCCGACGACCACGGTGAACAGGCCGAGGCCGACGCCCAGCGGCTCGAGCACCGTGCCGAACGCAGAGTTGAGGGCGATGCCCGTGACGATTCCCGGCAGCGCGATCGGCAGGACGACCACGAAGGAGAGGGCGTCCCTGCCGAAGAAGGGGTACCGGGCGACGGCGAAGGCGATGAGCGTTCCGAGGACCAGTGCAATGGCAGTGGCGCCGAGGCCCGCCTTGACCGAGACCCACAGCGCCGCACGGGCCCCCGAGTTCTCCCAGGCCACCGACCACCAGTGCAGGGTCAGCCCCGGCGGGGGCCAGCTCGCGCTCCGGTCGGGGTTCAGGGAGTTGACGAGGACGAGCACGAGCGGGACGTAGATCACCGCGAAGCCGAACCCGGCGGCGACGCGCAGTGCGATACGGGCGGATCGGGACAGTTGCACGAGGCTCCTCTACAGGCTGCTCAGGGCGCCGGTGCGGCGCATCGCCAGCAGATACAGCACGATCACGACCACCGGCACCGTGCCGAGCGCCGCGGCCATCGGCAGGTTGAGTTCGATGTTGGAGTAGACGAGGTTGCCGATCAGCTGGGTCTTACCGCCGACGATCTGCACGGTGATGTAGTCGCCGAGGCTCAGCGAGAACGTGAAGATCGACCCGGCCGCCACCGACGGCAGCACCATCGGGAGCACCACCGACCGGAAGGTCCGGACGGCCCGCGCCCCCAGGTCGGCCGAGGCGTCGAGCAGGTTGGCCGGCAGCTGCTCCAGCGCCGCGTGGATCGGCAGGATCATGTACGGCAGCCAGAGGTACGTCAGTGTCAGCACGGCCGCCGTGAGGCCGAACCCCGGGCCGCTCAGCCCGAACGGCTTCAGCATCCAGTCGGCGAGCCCGCCCTCGGAGAGGATCAGCCGCCACGCGTACACCTTGACCAGGTAACTCGCCCACAGCGGTGTGAGGATGGCGACCACCAGCAGCGGGCGCCACCTGGGCCGCGCGACCCGTGCCGTGTAGAAGGCGACCGGGAAGGCGATCACCGCGCACAGGACGGTGACGGCCAGCGCCACACCCACGCTCCGCAGGATCACCTGCCGGAACACCGGCGTGGTGAACAACTCGCGGAAGTTGTCGGTCGACCAGACCTTCACCACCTCGGAGGTGAAGGAGTTCGTCGTCCAGAACGCGGAGACGAACAGCACGGTCAGCGAACCGAGGTAGAGCACTGCCAGCCACAGCAGCGGGGCGGCGAGGAGCAGGGAGAGCCGCAGGCGGGGGCGGCGGTGCAGCGCCCCCGCGGTCCGCGTCAGCAGGGCCATGCCTCAGCCCTTGATCTCGGTCCAGGCCTGGACCCACTTGGCGTACGGCACGCACGTGACGTCCGTGCGGCCGTCCAGGCACTGCTCGATGGGCGTGTTCCAGAAGGCGATGTTCTTCCAGTAGTCCTCGTCGGAGGCGTGGTAGGTCGTGCAGAAGTTCTTGTCGCTGGTGAGGTCGCACGCCTTGGAGTTGGCGGGCGCCTCGCCGAAGTACTCGGCGACCTGGGCGTTGACCTTCGGCGAGACGATCCAGTCGAGCCACTTGTAGGCGCAGTTGGGGTGCTTGGCCTTGGCGGAGACCATCCAGGTGTCGGACCAGCCGGTCGAACCCTCCTTGGGGACGAAGGCCTTGACCTTGGCGCCCTCGTCGGCGGTGAGGTTGGCGATCACCTGCCAGGTGGTGCCGACCACGGAGTCGCCGCTCTTGAACGCGGAGATCTCCTTGAGGTAGTCGCTCCAGTACTCGCCGATGTTGGCGTTCTGCTGCTTGAGCAGGGCGACGGCGGCGTCGAACTGCTTCTGGTCGAGGGCGTAGGGGTCCTTGATGCCGAGACCGGGCTTGGTCTCCTTCAGGTACAGCGCCGCGTCGGCGATGTAGATCGGCGAGTCGTACGCGGTGACGTGGCCCTTGTACGTGGACGCGTCGTCGAAGACGGCGGACCAGGAGGTCGGCGCGGGGGTGACCTTCTCGGTGTTGTACATCAGCAGGTTGGCGCCCCGGCCGTGCGGGATGCCGTACATCCGCCCGTCGACGGAGTTCCACGCGCCGTCCTTCAACCCGCTGAAGATGTCCTGGTAGTTGGGCACGAGAGCGGTGTTGACGGGGGCCGCGTCGCCGGAGGCTATGAGGCGCAGGGAAGCGTCGCCGGAGGCGGAGACGGCGTCGTACTGACCGGTCTTCATCAGCTTGACCATCTCGTCGGAGCTGGCGGCGGTCTTGGAGTTGACCTGACAGCCGGTCTGCTTCTCGAAGTCGCTGACCCAGTCGACCTTCGGGTCGTTGGAGCCGTCCTCGACATAGCCGGCCCAGGCGATCAGATTGACCTGCCCCTCGGTCGCGCCGAGCTTCGTGGGCGCCTTGAGATCGGGCGGGTTGAGTCCGGAGGAGGAGCCGGAGCCGGAGCCGGAGGAGCCACAGGCGGTGGCGACGAACAGAAGCGTGACGGCCGCAGCCGCCTTGAGGGTGAGGCGCACGACGTACTCCATCTGCGAGAAGGGGTCAGTCAGTGGTGGGCACCGCAACGGCATGCCGCCTGTGCCATTGCAGTCGCACCCGGGCACCCCGGTACGCGGCCACATCCTCGGACGACGTCTCCAGGTTCTGCTGAAGGGCGGTGAGACGGCCGCCGCCGTCGAGGTCGACGAGGAAGCGCGTGGCGTCGCCCAGGTAGACCACCTCGGCGACGGTGCCGGTGGCGAAGGCGTGTTCCGGCTCGTCGGAGTCCGCGGACTCCTTCAGGATGCGGATCTTCTCGGGCCGGACGCTGTAGGTACCCGGCACGCCGACGATCCGGCGGGCGGTGTCCCCCTCGAGGAGATTGGACGTGCCGACGAAGGACGCCACGAAGGGCGTCGCGGGGCGTTCGTAGATCTCGGCCGGGGTGCCGACCTGTTCGATGCGGCCCTGGTGGAAGACGGCGATACGGTCGCTCATCGTCAGGGCCTCCTGCTGGTCGTGGGTGACGAGCACGAAGGTGATGCCGACCTCGCGCTGGAGCGCCTTGAGCTCGACCTGCATCTCCTCCCGCAGCTTCTGATCGAGCGCCCCGAGCGGCTCGTCGAGCAACAGCACCCGGGGACGGCCGACGAGGGCACGGGCGAGAGCGACCCGCTGGCGCTGCCCGCCGGACAGCTGGGCCGGACGCCGCTTGCCGAAGCCCTCCAGACGCACCTCGCCGAGCGCCTTGCGTGCCCGTACCGACCGCTCCGCCCTGGGCACCCCCCGGACCTTGAGCGCGTAGGCGACGTTCTGCTCGACGCTCATGTGCGGGAAGAGGGCGTAGTCCTGGAACACGGTGTGGACGTCCCGCTCGAAGGGCGCGAGGCCGGTGACCTCCTGTCCGGCGAGCTCGACGCGGCCCTCGGTGGGGGTCTCGAAGCCGGCGATCAGGCGCAGGACCGTGGTCTTGCCCGAGCCGGAGGGGCCGAGCATCGAGAAGAACTCCCCGTCCCGGATCTCCAGGTCGATCCCGGCCACGGCGGTCGTCTCCCCGAACGACTTCCGCAGGTGGTGCAGCCGGATCGCGCTTCCCTCCATGGGCGGGAACCTTTCTGGCTCGCTCGGGCGTTGACCGATAGACCGAAAACATATGAAGTCATAGTTCCAATCTCAAGGCCCCCTTAGGGTAAAGCTTGAGTCAACGTGCAAGGTGGTGGCCGTGAACGAGCAGCGCATCGACGGCGCCCGCAGAGCCGTCTTCGCCCCGGTCGACAACAGGGCGCGGGTGGACGCGGTCGTGCGCCGGATCGGCGACGCCATCGAGCTCGGGCTGCTCGGTGACGGTGAGCAGCTGCCGGGCGAGAGCGAGCTGGCCGGTCAGCTCGGCGTGTCCACGGTGACCCTGCGGGAGGCGCTCATGGCACTGCGTCAGCAGGGGCTCGTCACCACCCGCCGGGGCCGCGGCGGCGGCTCCTTCGTCTCGCTGCCCGAACCCCCGGGCGAGGAACGGCTCAAGGTCCGTCTGCGCGGCTGGAGCACCGAGGAACTGCGCGACCTCGGCGACCACTGGGCCGCCCTCTCCGGTACGGCGGCGAGGCTCGCGGCCGAGCGCACAGAGCCCGAGGATCTCGTACAACTACGGCGTACGGCCGAGGAGTTGGCTCAGGCGGAGGGCGCTGCGGCGTGCAGCCGCCTCTACGGCCGCTTCCATGTGGAGCTGGCCGCGGCCGCGCAGTCGGCGCGGCTGACCCGGGAGCAGGTCGCCCTCCAGACAGAGGTCGGGGCGCTGTTGTGTCTTGTGCTCGGGGACGGCGAATATCGTGAAGAGGTGTCCGGGCGACTCCGATTCGTCATCTCCGCCGTGCAGGATGGGGCCCACGAATCGGCCAGGGAACTGGCCGAGCGATGCGTGCGGGAGTCCACGGCACGGCTGATCGCCCTGCGTCTGTCGCTGTAGCCGCCTCGCTCGAACGGTCCCCGTCCGCTGGAGGGCAGCCATGGGCCTCGCGACGGCAATGCTCGACAAGGCACCGGAGGAGTCGGTCGCGGCGCGGGTCCGCTCGGCCGTGGAGACGGTCTTCGACGCCGTTGCCGCGACCCGCGCGGACACCACGGCCCTGCTGGAACGGGTGGCCGCCGAGGGCCGCCGCCCCGCCACCGTGGACCTCGCCGCGCTGCGCCCGGGTCTTCATCTGCGGCTCGCCCGGCACGGGTTGGTGTCCGGCGTCGGGTTCGTCGCCGCGCCGGGACTGCTGACGGACGTACCCGCGTGGCTGGAGTGGTGGCAGACCGGCTCGGAGGGCGACGTACGACCGCTGCTGCTCGACCTGGACCCCGCGCACTCGGCGTACGCCGACTACACGCACTGGGACTGGTTCGCGCTCCCCCGCGACACCGGGGAGCGGGCGGTGGCCGGGCCGTATGTCGACTACCTCTGCTCCGACGAGTACAGCCTGACGCTGTCGGCGCCGGTCGAGATGGCGGGCCGGTTCGCCGGGGTGGCCGCGGCCGACGTGTATCTACGGCACTTCGAGGCGGCCGTGATGCCGATGCTGCACCAACTCCCTGGCCCCGCCCGTCTGGTGAACGCCCGCGGCCGGGTCGCCGCGTCCACCGACCCGCGCCACCTGGTCGGCTCCCTCGACAAGGGCCCGGACTTCGCGGGGGCGTTGACGACCGGCAGGCCCACGCGGGCCGACGGGGTGCGGCTGATGCCGTGCGAGGGGGTGCCGTTGGTGCTCGTGGTGGCGGAGTGAGCCGGGAGGGGCGGCGGCCCCGTGGAACACCTTGGCTCCACGGGGCCCGACACGTGCTGACGAGGCGCCGTCGACGACCTGAACGCCGACGGTGCCCGTCAGACCTGGGGGGTGGGGACCACCGTGAGGTGTGTCGTCGTGCGACGCGGGCGGCGCCTGGTGGGAGCCGGACGGAGCACCAGGGTCAGCCGGGTGTAGCCCAGGTCGCGCAGGGTGCGCGGGGTCTCGTCGACGACCCGGCAGTCGGTGACGCCCCAGCGCGGGTCGGGGTGCACCAGCGGGCGTACGGAGCCGTCGTGCTCCACGGCCCGCTCGCCGACCGCGCGGATCCAGTGCGGCAGGCCGTGCCGGTAGGCGGCGTCCATGATCGGGTCCTGCGCGATGTCCCGGCGGATCGCCTGGATGACGTGGTCGTGGCCGTGCCGCTCCACCGCGGCCGCGAAGTGCGCGAGCATCGGCAGACACCAGCGCGACTCGTGCTCACCGAGGACACTGCTCGCGTCGGGGTGGAAGAGGACGAACCGGAGGAAGTTGTCGCCCGGCATGGCCGTCGGATGCGGACCCACGGCACGGAAAAGTGACGCGAAAGCGGCGTTGGCGAGGACGACGTCCCAGCGGTGGTCGAGGACGACGGACGGGAAGGGGACGGCTTCCAGGAGCGTGGCGTAGTCCTGAAGATACGCCTGGGCTTCGAGCCCCTCGGGGACGGGCCGCAGTTCCGACCGCTGCCCACCTGCCTGATATGCCATCGGGAGGTCACCCCTCTTGCCTATGCGGCCTTCACGCGGCGCCTTGATCCTGCTGCTCCGGAGCGAGTCGTGTCAACTATCGTGGCATTCCGTAGCAGTTGACGGCTGAAATTGGCCACAGTTGTGGCGACACCTGGATGTGAGTTCGAACAAGGGGCTACTCTCCGGGAAGTTCACGGCGACCGCCTGTGAGTAGTCGGGTGAGAGACGTAGGAGATCTGTCGGTGTCGGATGGCTTCGAGGGCCCGGACGACGCGGCAACGGTCGTACTGACGGCCGTCGTCGCCCGCGTCGCCGCACTCTCCGACCGGCTCGGCGTACCGCACGCGCAGGTCTTCGACACCGGCCGGCTGTCCGTCGCCTCGGGTGTCCCCGAGCCCGTGGTCAAGGCTCTGCTGAGTGGGCGCCCGGCGGGTGAACCGGACGTCCAGGCGCGGTTCCTGCAGCGGCTCGACCTGTTGCGCCGCACCCGGCTCAAGCCCAACGGGCGCAAGTACACCCAGCAGGAGATCGCCGACGGCGCGGGCATGTCCCGGCAGCAGGCGGGCGCCCTCATCAACGGCGACAGGCGCCCCACCATGGAGCACTGCGACGCCATCCAGCGGTTCTTCCGGGTGCACGCCGGGTTCCTGACGGCCGAGGACCCCGAGGCGCTCGCGGGTGCGCTCCAGCACACCGAGCAGGAGCTCCTGCACAAGCTCGCCGACCGGGAGCGGGAGGCCGCCGCGGCCACCCACGACCCGTTGGAGCGACTGCTCCAGGACCACGGCGTCCGCGGGATCGCCTGGCGGGCCGCGCAGCTGCCCACCGACCAGCACCGTGACAAGGTCGCCGAGTGGCTGGACATGCTCCTGGAGAGCGTCAAGCGGCCCGAGTCCTGATCCGGGAGACAACTGTGGGCATCGGTAAGCACATGCGCCGCCTGAGCGGCGAGTTGGTGGCGGAACTGGAACTCGACGCCCCCGCACGGCCCGAGGACCTCTACGGGGCCCTGTGCGACGCGATGAGCAGACGCCGGGGCCGCCCGGTCCACTTCCGTACGGCGCCCTTCCCGCCCGGCACGGCCAGCGGGCTGTGGCTCGACATGGCCGACCAGGACCTCGTGGTGATCGAGGAACGCACCGCCCCCGACCACCAGTTGGTCATCCTCGGCCACGAGCTGTGGCACATGAACGCCGGCCACTGCTCCCACCACGTCGAGGGCGCCGCGGTCGCCGCCCGCCTCCTCTGCGACGACGCCGATCTCCAGGCCACGGTCCGCAAGGTGGCCGCCCGTAGCCGCTTCGAGCTCGACGACGAGCGGGAGGCGGAGAGCTTCGGCCTGTTGCTGGCCAGCAAGTGCCGGACGTGGCTGGCCGGTTCGTCGCTGCGGGGACCGGTGCAGCGGGACCGTCTGGCGGGACGGATCGAGGCGTCGCTGGGGTATCTGGGGCCACAGGGCTGAGCCTGCCCCGTCGTCATGTCGCGCTGCGTTCGCTCGCCTCTCTCAGGTCACGCTCCCCGCGCCGTGCCCGCGAGGTGCCGGGGCCGCCGTCCCGGAGCAGTTGCCTCCAGTGGTCACGGCTCCAGTCCGCCGGAGCCGTGGTCGCCGTGAACTCCTCGACCAGCGAGACGAACCGCGTGGGATCGCTGTGGAACGGGAAGTGACCGGCGCCCTCGAAGATCTCCAGGCGGCTGCCCGGCATCGCCTCGTGCGCCCCGAACGCGTGCCGGACGGGTACCACGCTGTCCCGGTCGCCCCACAGGAGCATGGTCGGCATGCCCTCGGTGAGGTAGCAGCGGTCGAGCATGGTGACGACCTGGCCACGCCAGTCGACGACCGCGCGCAGGGTGCGGATGAAGGCGTTGCGTGAGGTCTCGTCCGGGAGCGCGTCGACGAGGTTGAGCAGATCCGGGGCGTCCTGGCCGAGGTCGGTGTCCAGGAGCTTCATCAGGCGGACGGCGAGGCTTACTTGGAGCCGCATGCCGGGCAGCCGCAGCGAGGACAGCATGAGGTGGGCGCCGGGCAGGGAGACCAGCCGCAGCACGGGGTTGACCTCGCGGCCCACACCGCCGGCGCTGACCAGGATGAGCCGCTCGGTGCGTTCGGGGAACTGGTAGGCGAACTGCATGGCCACTCCCCCGCCCAGTGAGTGCCCGACCAGGGTGGCCGACTCGATGTTGAGAGTGGTGAGCAGATCACGCACGCCGTTGGCGTACGCGGCCACCGAGTAGTCGGCCCGCGGCTTGTCGGAGTCGCCGTGACCGAGCAGGTCGGGGGCGATCACGGTGTGGGTGCGGGCGAGGTCCGGAATCAGCTCGGCCCAGGTCGCCGAGGAGTCACCGATGCCGTGGATGAGGACGAGCGGCGGTCCCTGGCCCGCCATGCGGAAAGCGCGGCGGTAACCGTGCACCACGCGGTACTGCAACTCCAGTTCTGCGTCGCCCACCGAGCGCAGCCGGACGGCGCGCACCGGGCGCCGGCGCGGGTCGTCGACCATGTGCTCGCCTCCCGTTCTCCTGGCCGCGGATCAAGACGGCCGAAAGCCCTTCCTCCCAGCGTAGGACCGCTTTCCCTCCAGTGATTTCGGTGAGGTTTCGCCTCCGCTAAGCGGCCGGACGAACGGGCGCGGAAACCGGATTGTCAGTGGTGGACGGCAAGCTGGAGATGCACGCCCGTACGGGCTGCGACCGACGCGCCCCGTCCAGGGTGCGACCGACGCCGACTTGGGGAGAGCCGCCGATGCCCACCGCCGTACTGACCGACCGTGAGCGCACCGCCGTCCAGGCCTATCTGCGGCTGTTGCACACGGTCCGAGCCGCCTTCGACACCGCGGCCGGCCCGCCCGACACCGCCCGACCACCGGTCGTCCCGCCGGCGGTCCTCGCCGAGGCCGAACAGGCGCTGGCGGACGCGGGCCTCGCGGGCAACGAGGAGGCGTTCTTCAGGCTCCTGCAGAGCTGGTGTCCGCCGGAGTCCTAGACGTACGACCGCGCCGTGCGCTCAGGCGTGCGGCACGGTCACCGATGTCGCGACCAGGCCGCCCCGGACCGTCCAGCGGCCCTCGAGGACGCCGCGGCGCTCGCCGCCCACCAGCGGGCCGGGGACAAGGAGTTCGGCACGCAGAGCGCCGCCGGAGGGCTGTGCGGGGTCGACGAGGATCTCTATGTCGGCCTCGGTGAAGTCCAGCCACTTGCCGGTGAGCGGGAACCACGCCTTGTAGACGGACTCCTTGGCGCTGAACAGCAACCGGTCCCAGTGGACCGCGGGGTACGTCCCGGCGAGTTCCCGCAGCCTGACCCGTTCCCCCGGCAGGGAGACACTCTCCAGCACGCCCTCCGGAAGCGGTCCGTGGGGTTCGGCGTCGATGCCGAGGGAGGCCAGGTCGGTGGCGCGGACCAGGGCGGCGGCGCAGTAGCCGTCGCAGTGGGTCATGCTGCCGGTGAGGCCGGCCGGCCACCGCGGGGCGCCGCGTTCCCCGGGCAGGACCGGCTGCGGCGGCACCCCGAGCTTCTCCATGGCCCGGCGGGCGCAGGCCCGCACGACGGTGAACTCACGCCGGCGTCTGGGCACCGCGGGGGCGATGAGCGCGGCCTCCTCGGGGTACAGCGTGGCGTTCTCCGGCTCGTCGTGACCATGGACCTCGACGGACACCACCGAGTCCGGCAGGAGTTCCTCGATCACCGTGCGCCGACCTCCCCGGGCACGATCCGGCGCAGCCGTCCGGGCGGCTCCGGCCGCTTGCGCCACTCCCGCGGATAGCCCACCGACACCTCCTCGAAGCGGACGCCCTCGTGCCAGGTGGTCCGCGGGATGTGCAGATGGCCGTAGACCATGGTCTCGACGCGGAACCTGCGGTGCCAGTCGGCGGTCAGCGTGGTGCCGCACCACATCGCGAACTCGGGGTACCACAGGACGTCCGTCGGGTGCCGGTCCAGCGGGTAGTGGTTGATCAGGACCGTGGGCAGGTCGTCGGGGAGCGCGGCGAGTCTGCGCTCGGTCTCGGCGACCCGGGCCCGGCACCAGGCCTCGCGGGACGGGTAGGGGTCGGGGTGCAGCAGGAACTCGTCGTTGCAGACGACGCCGGTGCCGTGCGCGTACGTGAGGCCCTGCTCCTTGGTGGTGCAGCCGGCCGGCAGGAAGGAATAGTCGTACAGCAGGAACAGCGGGGCCACGACGACCGGGCCGCCGGGGCCGTCCCAGATGGGATAGGGGTCCTCGGGGGTGAGGACGCCGATTTCCCGGCACATCTCCACGAGGTGCTCGTAGCGGGCTACCCCGCGCAGGGTGACGGTGTCCTTCGGATGGGTCCACAGTTCGTGGTTGCCGGGGGCCCAGACGACCTGGCGGAAGCGGCCGGCGAGGGTATCGAGGGCCCAGCGGATGTCGGCGACGGTCTCGGCGACGTCACCGGCCACCAGGAGCCAGTCGTCGTCGGTGCCGGGGCGCATCCGCTCGACGAGGGAACGGTTCTCGGGATAGCCGATGTGCAGGTCACTGACGGCCAGCAGCTGGGCCGCACCACCGGCCACAGACGTCACCTCTCGCCCCCTCCGATCACCCGGGTGGGACCACGAGAACACATTTGGTTTCCCGGTACAAGAGTGGCCCGGGGCGGCTGAGCTTCATGATCGGAAATTCCGTAACACGGGTGTTGCACGCGTGGCCCCTGGAAAGCCGTATGATCGCCCCACCACCACCGCTCTGAAACTTCCCCTTCGCAAGGGGCGGTTTGGTGACCCTCCAACCACCCTGCCCGGGCACGGGCCTGCTTCCCCCTGCCCGAAAAACCCGAAAGGCGGCCTGCATGCTCTCTCGCGTACGCGTCTGGCTCAACCGCACGTACGCGGAGAACGTGTTCTTCATGGATCAGCTGCGGCGAAATCCCAGCGCCAGAGCCGTCGAGATCCATGCGACGCACGGAGACGCCGACTCTCCCGTGCTGGCCGCCGCGGACACCGCCGAGCTGGAGCCGGAGGGGCTGTCCCCGGCCGGCTACGTCGAGTTCGCCCTCGACCAGTGCCAGCGGCGTGGCATCGACGTGTTCGTGCCCCGGCTGCACCAGGCGGCGATCGTCGCCCATCGCGCCGACTTCGCCGCGATCGGTACGGCGCTGCTCGCACCGCCGCCGGAGGCCGTCGCCGTCTTCCACGACAAGGTCGTCGCCTACGAGGCGGTCCAGGCGGTCGGTGTTCCGGTGCCGCCGTGGTGGCGGGTGCGGACCGCGGACGAGCTGGTCGCGGCCGTGGAGGAACTGGAGGCCGGCGGTCACAAGGCCTGCTTCAAGCCCGCGTCCGGCGCGGGCGGGGTGGGCTTCCGGGTCATCACGCGCGCGCCCTTCTCCCTCGCGCAGCTCAACGGGTTCCCCGGTCCGTACGTGTCGCTCGACACGGTCGTCGAGGCGCTCGAGCAGGCCGACGAGCAGGTGGACTGGCTGGTCATGCCGCGTCTTGAGCAGCCGGAGGTGTCGGTGGACACGCTCACCGGGACCGACAACCGGGTGCGGCTGGCGATCGGCCGCACGAAGAACGGGCGGCGGCGCGGGTTCACCCAGCACGAGCAGTGGCTGGAACCGGCACGGCTGATCGCCGAGGGGTTCGGGCTGCACTATCTGTCCAACATCCAGTTCCGGATGTTCGGTGACCGGCCCGTGCTCATGGACGTCAACACGCGGCCTGCGGGCGGACTGCACCAGCTCTCCCTGTGCGGGGTCAACGTGCCGTGGGCCGCTGTGCAGTTGGCGCTCGGCGAGGACACCGGGGTGATCGAGCCGCCGTTCCTGGGGCAGGACTACACGGTGGTCTCGGGGCTCAGGCAGTTGCGGCCGGTGTCGGTGCCTCATCAGCGGGTCGAGGAGGTCGAACCCTTGTTGCCTTCCGTTCCCGCGCCTGCACCTGCGGTGGAAACGGCTCAGGCGGCCCTGCCGCTTTAGGTTTCCTGCCGGGCGCGGGTGTCTTGATCCAGCCCCGCGCCCCTGTGGCCTGTCCGACTTCCGTCAGTTGTCTTGACAGGTGGATTGGTCCATACCAACTTGGTTGCGCACCCCCTGCACCTCTCTGCACTCCCGAACGCCCCCATTCCTTCAGGGAGATCGCGTGCGCAACCCACTCAGACGTTCCAGACTCCTCGCTCTCCTCGGCTCCGCCGCACTGGCTTTCGTCGGAGCCGTCGCGCTGCCCGGCACGGCTCAGGCGGCCAACGTCCTGACCAACCCCGGTTTCGAATCCGGGAACCTCTCCCCCTGGACCTGCACCGGCAACCTCGGCTCCGTCGTCTCCTCTCCCGTGCACGGAGGCACCAAGTCCCTTCAGGGCGCGGTGAGTTCGAGCGACAACGCCCAGTGCAGCCAGACCGTCGCCGTCCAGCCGAACACCACCTACAGCCTCAGCGGCTGGGTGCGCGGCTCGTACGTCTACCTCGGCGTCGACGGCGGCGCCTCCACGTGGACGACCTCCCCGTCGGCGTACAGCCAGCTCACCACGAGCTTCACCACCGGCGCCTCGCAGACCAGTGCCACCGTCTACGTCCACGGCTGGTACGCCCAGGGCACCTACTACGCCGACGACATCAGCCTCGACGGGCCCGGCGGCGGTGGTTCGGACACGCAGGCGCCGAGCGCGCCCGGGAGTCTGCGGTCCACCGCGAAGACCTCCTCCAGCGCGTCCCTCGCGTGGAGCGCCTCCTCCGACAACGTCGGCGTGACGGCGTACGACGTCTACAGCGGGTCGAACCAGGTGCTGAGCGTGTCCGGCACCAGCGCGACCGTGAGCGGCCTCGCCGCCAGTACCTCCTACACCTTCACCGTGAAGGCCCGGGACGCGGCCGGCAACGTCTCGGCGGCCTCCAACGCCGTGTCCGTGACGACCGAGGCGGGCGGCGGTGGCGGGACCGGGTTCAAGCAGGCCGCCCCCTATCTCTACCTCGGCTGGGGTGATCCGCCGAGCGCGACCTCGGTGATGAGCGCGACCGGGATCAAGTGGTACACGATGGCGTTCATCCTCTCCTCCGGTGGCTGCAACCCCGCCTGGGACGGCAGCAGGCCGCTGACCGGCGGCAACGACCAGTCCGTCATCAACGCCGTCCGGTCCGCGGGCGGTGACATCGTCCCGTCGATCGGCGGCTGGAGCGGCAACAAGCTCGGTCCGAACTGCTCGACCCCCGAGGCGCTGGCGGGTGCCTACCAGAAGGTGATCGACGCGTACGGTCTCAAGGCCATCGACGTCGACATCGAGAACACGGACGAGTTCGAGAACGCGACCGTGCAGGACCGGATCCTGAACGCCCTGAAGATCGTCAAGGCCAACAACCCGGGCCTGAGGACCATCCTCACCTTCGGCACCTCGACGACCGGGCCGACGTACTGGGGCAACCGGCTGATCGAGCAGGCCAAGGCGCTGAACGCGAACGTCGACGTCTTCACGATCATGCCGTTCGACTTCGGCGGCGGCAGCGACATGTACGGCAACACCGTGAACGCGTCGGAGGGGCTGAAGACCAAACTGAAGTCGACCTTCGGGTGGGACGACGCGACGGCCTACGCCCACATCGGGATCTCCGGCATGAACGGCCTCAGTGATCAGCAGGAGTTGACCAGCACGGCGATCTGGACCCAGATCCGTGACTGGGCGAACTCCCGTCACATCGCCCGGCTCGCGTTCTGGTCGGTCAACCGGGACCGGCCGTGCCCGGGCGGCGGGGTGACGAGCAACTGCTCCGGCATCAGCCAGAACAACTGGCAGTTCACCTCGATCACGGCCGGCTTCACCGGCTGAGCCGAACGGCGGTCAAGCGGCCGCACACCCCCACGCCTGTGCCGACTCGGCCAGGCGTGGGGGCAGTTCGGCGGCGGGGTCGCACACCAACCTCAGGTGGGAATCGCCCTCAGAACCGGCCGGCCCCCCGGTACAGCTCCGCTTCCCCGTCCAGCTCGACCTTGAGCACCGTGGCGTACGGGTCGAGGTCGGACTCGGCGGGCGGGTCGATCCACACGATGCCCACGGCCTCGTGGAGCCCGCCGACCACCCGGTGCCCGAGCTCGGCCCCGGTACCCAGGACGGTGACCTTGCGGACCGGGGTGACCAGCCCTCGCAGCCCGACCTCGGCGCGCGGCGCGTCGAAGAGCACCAGATAGAGCGTCCGGCCGTCCGCAGAGAGCGTGCTGGGTCCGTAGTGGTGCCCGGCGGGCAGCCCGCGCACGGTCCCGTACACGGCCTCGGAGTGCTTGCGGATCCACTCCCCCAGACCCTCCAGGCGCTCCACCTGAGGCTCGGGGATGGTGCCGTCCTCCATCGGGCCGACGTCGAGCAGCAGATTGCCGCCCCCACCGATGGTCTCGGTGAAGTAGCGGATCAGCTGGGCGAGCGACTTGTGGTTGTGGTCCTGGTGCTGGTACCCCCAGGAGTCGTTGATCGTCAGGCACAACTCCCAGGGACCGTCGGGAGGTTCGATGGGAGCGCCCTGTTCGGGGGTGGCGTAGTCGCCCTCGCTGAGCATGCGCGCGTTGAAGACGACGTCCGGCACGTAGGACCGTATGAGCGCGGCGAGTTCGGGGATGCGCCACTGCTCCTCGCTGCGGTCCCACTCGCCGTCGAACCACATCAGGTCGGGCCGGTAGCGGGAGGCGAGCTCCCGGATCTGGCCGTCCCGGTAGGCGATGAACCGCTCCCAGGCCGCCAGGTCCTCGTCCTCGGCGGCGACCTCGGAGTAGCGGTTGTCCTCCTGCTCCGGCGGGCGGCCCGGCTTGCGCGTGGAGGCGTAGTCGGGGTGGTTCCAGTCGGAGTGCGAGTAGTAGAAGCCGACCTTGAGGTCCTTCTCGCGCAGGGCCTCGACATAGGGGCCGACGTAGTCCCTGCCGAGGTTCAGCTCGCCGTACTGCGTGTCCCACAGGGCCACGCCGTCATGGTGACGGGTCGTCAGCACGGCGTACCTGGCGCCGGCACGGGCGAACAGGTCGGCCCACTCACGGGGGTCGTACTTCGCCCCCGTGAACCGCTCCAGCTGGGACATGTACTGATCGTGCGGGACGATGTCGTCGTAGAACGACCAGGACTCCTGGACGCCGTCCACGGCGTAGATGCCCCAGTGGATGAAGATCCCCAACTTGGCGTCGGTGAACCAGGGTTGCATCGGCACGGGGTCACCCCCTCCGCAGGCGGAGCGTCAGCACCTGGAACGGCCGCAGCGAGACCGGCACGCCGCCGTCGGCGACCTCGGCCGTCTCGTCCTCCAGCGGGCGCTCCAACAGGTCGGTGACCTGGGCGCCGGCGAGCGGGAAGCCGGTGCGCAGCACGCCCCGGGCGCGACCGCCGCCCGACTCGTACAGCCGGACCACCACGTCACCGGACCCGTCGTCGGCGAGCTTGACCGCCTCGACGGTCACGCCTTCGCCGTCGACCGAGACGACCGGCTCGGGGGCACCGGCCGCGTCCGCCACCCGGAGCGGGAGGTTGAGGGAGTAGCCCTCGGCGACGGTGTCCTCGATGCTCGCGCCGGGCAGCAGCGAGTAGGTGAAGCGGTGTGTGCCCTGGTCGGCCTCCGGGTCCGGGATGCGCGGGGCGCGGACCAGGCTGAGCCGGACCGTGGTCGTCGTACCGCCGTCCTCTCGGACCGTACGGGAGACGTCGTGACCGTAGGTGGAGTCGTTCAGCACGGCGACCCCGTAGCCCGGTTCGCCGACGTGCACCCAGCGGTGGCCGGAGACCTCGAAGCGGGCCGCCTCCCAGCTGGTGTTGGTGTGCGTGGGCCGCTGGACGTGGCCGAACTGGATCTCCGCGGAGGAGTGCGCGGCCCGGACGTCCACCGGGAAGGCGGCCTTGAGGATCTTCTCGGCCTCGTGCCAGTCGATCTCGGTCTCGAAGTCGATCCGGGGGCTACCGGCGCGCAGGGTGATGGTCTGGGTGATCGACGAGCCCTTGCCGAAGGACCGCGTCACACGGATCGCGCCCAGCAGCGGGTCCTCCGAGACGACCTCGACCGACGTGGGCTCCAGGAGATCGGTGTACCGGTTGTTGTAGTGCTTGTCGATGTCCCAGGCGTCCCAGTAGTTCGGGAGGTCGGTGTGCAGACGGAGCAGGTTGCCCTTGTCGCCCAGCACCTCCCGGCCGGCCCGCAGATCCAGGACGGACGACAGCGTGCCGTCCTCCGCCACCTCCACCCGCACCAGACCGTTGTCGAGGACGCGACCGGAGACACGGACCGGCTGCTCGGGCTCGGCGTCGGCCAGCGGCGCGCTGCCGTTCGCGGGCACCTCGACGTAGGCCAGAGCCTGATCACCCGTGCGGACCACCTCGGAACGGTCGAACGGGCTGGTGTTGAAGACCCGGGTGCCACCGGCGCCCAGTGCGGCCACCGCCTCGGCGGTCAGCGCCTCCAGCTCCGCGGCCACGCGGGCGTATTCGGCCTCCGCCTCGCGGTGCACCCAGGCGATCGAGGAGCCCGGCAGGATGTCGTGGAACTGGTGGAGCAGGACCGTCTTCCACAGCCGGTCGAGCTTCTCGTACGGGTAGGAGTAGCCCGGCGCGTGCAGCGCGGCCGTCGTCGCCCACAGCTCGGCCTCGCGCAGCCGGTGCTCGGAGCGCCGGTTGCCCTGCTTGGTGCGGGCCTGCGAGGTGTAGGTGGCGCGGTGCAGCTCGAGGTAGAGCTCGCCGACCCAGACCGGGGCGTCGGGGTACTCCTCGCGGGCCTTGGCGAAGAACTCGTCGGGGTGCTCGACGACGACCTTGGGCGAGCCCTCCAAATCGGCGAGGCGCCGGGCCCGCTCCATGATCTCGCGGGTGGGGCCGCCACCGCCGTCGCCCCAGCCGAAGGGGGCCAGGGAGCGCGTACCGCCGCCCTTCTCGTTGTAGTTGCGGACCGCGCGGTCCATCTCCTCGCCGCTGAAGCGGGCGTTGTAGGTGTCGACCGGCGGGAAGTGGGTGAAGATCCGGGTGCCGTCGATGCCCTCCCACCAGAAGGTGTGGTGGGGGAACTTGTTGGTCTGGTTCCAGGAGATCTTCTGGGTGAGGAACCAGTCGTTGCCGGCCAGCTTGGCGAGCTGCGGGTAGGCGGCGGTGTAGCCGAAGGAGTCCGGCAGCCAGACGCCCTTGGTCTCGACGCCGAAGTGCTCGATGAAGAACCGCTTGCCGTGGATGAGCTGGCGGGCGATGGCCTCGCCGCCGGGCAGGTTGCCGTCGGCCTCGACCCACATGCCGCCGACCGGCGCCCACTGGCCCTTCTTCACGGACTCCTGGATGCGGGCCCAGACGTGCGGGTAGTGGTCGCGGACCCATTCGTACTGCTGGGCCTGGGAGCAGGCGAAGATGAAGTCGTCGTACTCGTCGGCGAGCGCGGTGACGTTGGAGAAGGTGCGGGACGTCTTGCGCTTGGTCTCGCGGATGGGCCAGAGCCAGGCGGAGTCGATGTGGGCGTGGCCGACACCGGAGATCGTGTGGGCGCTGGCGTTGGCCGGCTTGGCCAGCACGGGCGCGAGGACCTCGCGGACCGCCGCCGCGCTGCCGGAGACGTCGTCCAGGTCGAGGGCGTCCATGGCCCGGTCCAGGGCGTGCAGGATCTCGTGGCGGCGGGGCTCGTGCTCGGCGAGGTGGACCATGAGCTCGCGCAGCACCTGGAGGTCCAGGTCGAGGTGGAAGACCTCCTCGTCGAGGACGGCGAGGTCGGCGCGCTGGAAGGTGTAGAGGGGCGCGGAGCCGGCCGTGAGCTTGTCGCCCATCGGCGTGACCTTCGAGAAGTTGTCCTTGAGGATGTCCGGGTTGGAGGCGGCCTCGACCAGGTAGTCGATCTCCTCGCCGCCGTTCGCCGGGTTGGCGATGGGGACGTACTGGTTGAGCGGGTTGACGGCCTTCAGGGGGCGGCCGTCGGCGAGGTGGACCAGGGCCTCGGCCTGGTTGCCGGGCCAGTCGCCGACGAAGCCGAGGTCGATGACCGCCTCGACGCGCTGTCCGGCCCACTCGGAGGGCACCCGGCCGCGCATCCGGAACCAGGTGGTGCCCCAGGGCGGGCCCCACGGGGTGTCCATCGCGAAGGGCGTGTAGCGGGCGGCCGCGGCCTCCTCGAAGGAGACCGGCTCGCCCGGCGCCTGCCAGGCCTCGACCTCGAAGGGGACGGTGGCCGCGTAGATCGCGGGCTTGATGCGCTGGTCGTGGGCGCGCTGGACGCGCTCCTCGATGCGGCGGCGTTCGTCGTGCATGAAGGGTCTCCAGGGAGGGAGAGAGCGAGCTGGTGGGGCCGACAGGCGAGGGGAAAGCGCTTTCTAAGAACCGGACGCTACTTAAGGTACGCGAGCCCGGGATGCACCGAGGTGTAGCCCTCGACCAGCTTGCGGGCGACATTGACGGAGTCGACCAGCGGGTGCAGCGCGAAGGCCTTCACCGCGGTCGCGCGCGAGGCGGACCCGGCGGCGGCCAGCACCTCCCGCTCGACCGCCTTGACCGAGCAGACCAGTCCGGTGGCGTGGTCGGGCAGCGGTGCGACGGAGACCGGATGGGCACCGTTGGCGCCGACGAGGCAGGGCACCTCGATGACGGCATCGTGGTCGAGCACGGAGAGCGTGCCCTGGTTGCGGACATTGAGGATCAGGGTGGTGCGCTCGTCGCGGGCGATGGCCCGCATGAGGGCGAGGGCGACCTTCTCGTAGCCGCCGGAGAGATCGTCGGCGTCGCGTTCTCCGGCGCCGGCCGTCTCCCGGTTCTCGGACATGTAGGTGGCCTCGCGCTCGGCACGCGTGCGGTCCCAGACCTCCAGCGCCTTGGCGCCGGGGGCGCCGACCTCGTCGTAGAACCGCGCCTGCTGGTCGGCGAGGAAGGCACCGCGGGTCTTCTCGGCGTGCTGGTAGGCGCGGACGGCCTCGCGGTTGAAGTAGTAGTAGTGCAGGTACTCGTTGGGGATCGCGCCGAGGGACTGGAGCCAGTCGACGCCGAAGAGCTTGCCCTCCTCGAAGGAGCCGAGCAGGTCGGGGTCGGCGAGCAGGCGGGGCAGCTCGTCCCGGCCGGCGATCTTCAGACCGCGGACCCAGCCGAGGTGGTTGAGGCCGACGTAGTCGATCCACGCCTCGTCGGGGTTGGCGCCCAGCACGCGCGCGATACGGCGGCCGAGGCCGACCGGGGAGTCGCAGATGCCGATGACACGGTCACCGAGGTGACGGGACATGGCCTCGGTGACCAGGCCCGCCGGGTTGGTGAAGTTGATGACCCACGCGTCGGGGGCGAGGCGGGCCACGCGCCGGGCGATGTCCACGGCCACCGGGACCGTGCGCAGACCGTAGGCGATGCCGCCCGCGCCGACGGTCTCCTGGCCGAGGACGCCCTCCGCGAGGGCCACCCGCTCGTCGTCGGCACGACCCTCCAGGCCGCCGACGCGGATCGCCGAGAAGATGAAGTCGGCGCCGCGCAGAGCCTCGTCGAGGTCGGTCGTGGTGGTCACCGTGGGGGCGTCGGGGACGGCGGCCGCCTGTTCGGCGAGGACCCGGCCGACCGCGGAGAGCCGGCCGGCGTCCAGGTCGTGCAGGACGACCTCGGTGACCCTGCCCTCGGCGCGGTCCGTCAGCAGCGCGCCGTACACGAGCGGGACCCGGAAGCCGCCGCCGCCAAGAATGGTCAGTTTCACCGGGTTCCTCCAAAAATGCCCCGGCGTTCAGGCTGGGACGAATCATCTCCGGACAGCGCGTCGCGAGAACCCGTCACGCGCTGCCTCCTTGCACTTGCTCCGAGGACCCGGGCCGGCGTCGACCCGGCCGGTGTCGCTCGCGTACGACCCGGTCGCCCACTGAGCGGTCGAGCGGCGTGAGCCAGGAATCTCCTTCGATTCCGGGAGCGGGGATTCAAGCTTGTACCTTTCCTGCCAGGATCACCTCGACGCCCGCCTCCTCCAGGGAGGAGCGGGTCGCCGCGTCGACCGGCGCGTTTGTCACCACCACGTCCAGGTCCTCCGGGCCGCAGACCTTCGCCATGCCCGTGCCCGGGAACTTGGCCGTGTCGGCGAGCAGGACGGTCTTGTCGCTCGCCTTGATCATGGCCCGTTTGACCGGCACCTCGACGACCGTCGTGTCCATCACCTGCCCACCGGGGCGCACTCCACTGGTGCCGAGGAAGAGCCAGTCGGCGTGCAGCTGGCGGAGGTTGTCCTCGGTGAGGAAACCGACCAGGGAGCGGTACTCGCGGCGGACCATGCCGCCGAGCAGCACCAGCTCGATGCCCTCGTCGTCGGCGAGCTCCTCGTAGACCACCAGGTTGCTGGTGATCACGGTGAGCCGGCGGCCGTGCAGCTGCCGGGCCAGGCGGTAGGCGGTGGTGCCGATGTCGAGCAGCACGGACTGGCCGTCGGCGACCAGCGCGGCCGCCCGGGCGGCTATGGCGTCCTTCTCCGCCACCCGGACCTCGGCGACCTCGGCGAAGGGCTGGTCGCCCTCCTCGGCGCGCGCGCCGCCATGGACCCGGGTGAGCAGCCCGTCCTCCTCCAGCTTGACGAGGTCACGCCGGATGGTGGCGGGGCTCACACCGAGTTGCTCGGAGAGATCCGTCACGGCCGCGGGGCCGCCTGAGCGCAGGGCCCGCAGGATGAGTTGGTGTCGTCGTTCAGCCAGCACGCCGTGAACACTACTCGTCATCTTCAATCATTTCCATGCTCAGTTCTGCTTAGGTATTGACCAATGTCGCCGAGCGGCGCACGATTCCCGTCATCGAAATTGACGAGTTTTGATGAGAGGCGCTCACGTGGACGACGACCGGCCCGAGGTGCTGCTGACCGGGCTGCTCTTCTACGACCTCGTCCTGACGGGTCTGGGAAAGCCGCCGACGCCGGGCGAGGAGATCTGGACGGGCGGCATGGGCTGCGGCCCCGGCGGCATCGCCAACCTGGCGGTCGCCGCGTCCCGCTTCGGCCTGCGCACCTCCCTGGCCACGGTCTTCGGCGACGACTTCTACGGCACCTACTGCCAGGAGATCCTCGCGGGCCAGGAAGGTGTCGACCTCTCGCTCTCACGGGTCGCGGACGGCTGGCACACCCCCGTCACCGTCGCGCTCGCCCACGGTGAGGACCGGGCGCTGGTCACCCACGGCCAGGAACCGCCGTACTCCCAGGACGCGCTCGTGGGCGACCCGCCCGAGGCGCGCACGGCCCTGGTGCACCTGGAGTCCGAGCCGCGCGCCTGGCTCTCCAAGGCCGCCGCGAACGGCACGCAGATCTACGCGGACGTCGGCTGGGACCCCACCCAGGTGTGGTCCACCGATCTGCTCGACCAGCTGGCCCTGTGCCATGCCTTCCTCCCCAACGAGACGGAGGCGATGGCCTACACCCGCACCGACAGCGCGGTCGCGGCCCTCGGCACACTCTCCGAGCTGGTGCCGGTGGCCGTGGTCACGCGGGGCGGGGACGGCGCGGTCGCCGTCGACCAGATCACCGGCGAGTACGCGGAGGTGCCGGCCCTGGCCGTCGACGTCCTCGACGCCACGGGCGCAGGAGACGTCTTCGGCGCCGGCTTCGTCGCCGCCTCGCTGGGCGGCTGGCCGCTGGAGGAACGGCTGCGGTTCGCCGTCCTCGCCGCGGGTCTTTCCGTACGGCATCACGGCGGGGCCCTGGCCGCCCCGGGCTGGTACGGAGTGGACCGGTGGTGGCGCTCGCTGACGGACCCCGGCCTGAAGCGGGCGTACGGATTCCTGGCCGACCGGATCCCGGCGGACGTGGGCCCACCGGTCCACCACGCGCCGGTCACACCGCCGGCCCGGCCGGCACCGTTCGCGCCGGTCGCAGGGGCCGAGCACGCTCCGGCCGCCCCGAAGACCCCGTCGGCCGAGCACGCCCCGATCTCCCCGGACACCCCACAGTCCGCGCACTCCCCCGTCGCCCCACCCGACACCGCACGGCAGCACTGACCGCGCGACTCCCCCCGCAAGCCCCCCGAATGCACGTCCCGAAAAGATCCGAAAGGCGGTGGGAGCTGTGCGGCTCTCACGAAGAGGCCTGCTCCGCGCGGGCCTGGGCGGTACAGCCGCCACGGCACTCGGCGGCCTGGCCACCGGCTGCGCCGTTCCGACCGGTTCGACCGGCCGGAACATGGTCCTGTGGTACTGGAGCGGCGGTCTGAGCGACACCGTCGTGAAGAACGCCAAAGCCCGCTACGGCAGTTCCGTGAGCCTGGACGCCATCCAGATCGGCGGCCAGTACCGCTCCAAGCTCATCACCACCATCACCGGCCGGGCCCACATCCCCGACATCGCGGGGCTCAAGGGCGAGGACATGGCCGCCTACCTGCCGAACGCGGACCAGTTCATCGACCTGCGGACGCTGGGCGCGGAGAAGTACAAGAGCCAGTACCTGTCCTGGAAGTGGGACCAGGGCATCGCCGACGACGGCACGATGGTCGGCTTCCCGATCGACTGCGGACCGGTCGGGCACTTCTACCAGTACGAGATCTTCCGCAAGGCGGGGCTGCCGTACGAACCGGACGACGTGTCCAAGGAGCTGAACACCTGGGAGAACTACTTCGCCGCGGGTGAGCAGCTCAGGAAACGGATCCCGGGGACCATGCTCCTCACCGACGTCAACTCCGTGTTCGAGAACGTCGTACAGCAGGGCTCCAAGCGGTACGTCGACAAGGACCGCCACTTCATCGGCGACCAGGAGCACGTACGCAACGCCTGGGCGCTCGCCGTGGAGGCCAAGCGTCGCGGGATCGTCTCCGACCTCGTGAGCGGCACCCCGGACCAGCTGTCGGCCAAGCAGGACGGCAAGCTGCCCAGTGAACTGGGCGCCTCCTGGGCGGCCTTCGACATCAAGAACGGGGTGCCGAAGGCCAAGGGCAGGTACCGGGTCGCCCAGATGCCGGTGCGGCCCGCCAACAACGGCGGATCGTTCCTGTCGATCACCAAGGCGTGCCGGGAGCCCGAGCAGGCCTTCCAGATCATCGCCTGGATCCTCGACGCGTCCAACCAGGCGCAGGGTTACGTCGACGCGGGCCTCTTCCCCTCCACGCCCGCCTCGTACGGCCTCAAGCAGATGCGGGAGCCCGACCCGTACTTCGGCGGCCAGGTCACGACCGACATCTTCGGGCCGGCCGCGCAGAAGATCGTGGTCGCCTACAACAGTCCGTTCGACGTCGCGCTCGGGCAGCCCATCAAGGACGAGATCAAGAACGTCGGCGTCCTCGGCAAGGACCCCGAGAAGGCCTGGAGTGACGCCATGAGCAAGTGCCGTCGCATAGCGAAGCACCTGGGGGTGAGCTACTGATGGCCGTCCTCGAGCAGACTCCGCCCGCGGTGGTGCAGCCCTCGCCCACGCGGCCCAAGAAGGGCCTGCGCAAGTACTGGCACCTCTACGCCGCGATCTCCCCCTTCTATCTGATCTTCCTCGGCTTCGGCCTGTTCCCGGTCGGCTTCTCGCTCTACCTGTCCTTCCACCGCTGGGACGGCCTCGGCTCGATGGAGTGGGCCGGTCTCTCGCAGTACCAGTACCTGCTGAGCGACAGCGACTTCTGGAACTCGATCGGGAACACGATCATCATCTGGGCGCTGGCCACCTTCCCCATGATCTTCCTGGCGATGGTCACGGCCGTGATGCTCAACTCCGCGGTCCGGTTCAAGGGTCTGTACCGCGTCGCGTACTTCCTGCCGAACGTCACCTCGGTCGTCGCCATCGCGATCGTCTTCGGCTCGATCTTCTCCACCAACAGCGGCGTGGTGAACGCCGTCCTGCACTCGGTGGGCATCGACCAGGTGGCCTGGCTGAACACGCCCTGGGGCATCAAGGTCACCATCGCCGCCCTGATGACCTGGCAGTGGACCGGCTACAACGCCATCATCTTCCTCGCCGGCCTGCAGACCGTCCCGGGGGAGCTGTACGAGGCGGCGCGCATGGACGGCGCCGGTCCGATCCAGACCTTCTTCCGGATCACGCTCCCGCTGCTGCGGCCCACGCTGCTGTTCGTGCTCGTCGTCTCGACGGTCACGGGTCTGCAGAGCTTCTCCGAACCGCAGGTCCTGCTCCAGACCTCGTCCAACGACTCGACGTTCGCGGGCGGACCCGGCCACTCGGGCCAGACGATGGTCCTCTACTTCTTCCAGCAGACCTTCGACAACAACGACTTCGGGTACGGCGCCGCGGTGGCGTGGGGCATCTTCCTCGTCGTGGTCCTCTTCTCGATCATCAACTGGCGCCTCGTGCAGCGCCGCGGCGACTAGGAAGGGTGCGCATCATGGCTGCCATCAAGGGATCCCGCCGCAGAGGGATCGCGCTGCACCTCCCGCTGATCATCGGCACCCTGCTCTCGGCCTTCCCGTTCTACTGGGCCGTGATCATGTCGACGCACAGCTCGTCGGAGATCTTCGCGTACCCACCGAAACTCCTGCCGGGAACGCACTTCCTGGAGAACGTCCGCAACCTCTTCGACGCCATCGACTTCTTCGGGTCGATGTGGAACTCGCTGCTGGTCGCGGTGTCGGTGACCTTCCTCGTCCTGCTCTTCGACTCGCTCGCGGCGTTCGTCTTCGCCAAGTTCGAGTTCCCGGGCAAGAACCTGCTGTTCGGGCTGCTCATGGTCATCTTCATGGTGCCGGCGCAGCTGTCGGTCATCCCGCAGTTCGTGATCATGGCGAAGATCGGCTGGATCGGCTCGATGACCGCGCTGATCGTGCCGGCCGCGGCCAACGCCTTCGGCATCTTCTGGATGCGCCAGTACATGAGGTCCGCCATCCACGACGAGCTGCTCGACGCCTCCAAGCTGGACGGCGCCAACTTCCTCCGCCAGTACTGGCACGTGGCGCTGCCGGTGGTCCGCCCCGGTCTCGCCTTCCTCGGCATCTTCACCTTCATGGGCCAGTGGAACGACTTCGCCTGGCCCCTGATCTCCCTGACCAACCCCGACAACGTGACCCTCCAGGTCGCGCTGTCCCAGCTCAACGGCACCCACGGCACCACCGACTACGGCATCGTGATGACCGGCGCCCTGCTCGCCCTCGTCCCGCTGCTGATCGTGTTCGCCATCGGCGCCAAGCAGATCATCGGCGACCTCGCCAAGGGGGCCGTACGCGGATGACGGACGATCCCCTGATCGCCCTGCGCCCCTGGGAGGCACCCGAGGTGACCTCCTGGGGACGGCTGCCCATGAACGCCGTCGACCGGCGCTCCGGAGTACTCCCCCTGGACGGCGACTGGCGCTTCCAGTTGCTGCCCGCTCCGGACGCGCCGGTCGGCGGCTCCTGGTCCTCGGCGTACGTGCCGGGGGCCTGGACCGTGCAGGGCACCGACGACCTGCCGCGGTACACGAACGTGCGGATGCCGTTCCCCGAGTACCCGCCCCACTCCCCCGCGGCCAACCCCACCGGCGTCTACGAGCGTGAGGTGGACGTCCCCGCCGAATGGGCCGGACGCCGGATCGTGCTCCAGGTCGGGGCCGCCGAGAGCGTGCTCCTCGTGCATGTGGACGGGCGGCCCGTCGGCGTCTCCAAGGACTCCCATCTGGCGGCCGAGTTCGATCTCACGGGACGGGTACGCGTCGGCGCGCGGAGCGTCGTACGACTGACGGTCATCAAGTGGTCGGACGCCTCTCACATCGAGGACCAGGACCAGTGGTGGCACGGCGGGATCACGCGGTCCGTGCTGCTGTACGCGACGGATCCGCTGCATCTGGCGGACGTGACGGTGCGGGCGTCCGGCAGCGGCAAGCTGCGGGTGGACTGCCGGGCGCGGGACGCGGGTGGCGCACTGCCCGAGGGGTGGTACGTCAGCGGCGAGCTGGAGGGGCAACCGCTCACCCAGGACGAGGAGTTCGACCGGTTCAACGCCGAGGACGAACGGGTCTCCGACTTCCTCGGCGAGGCACGGCTGCGGACCGTCGTGGAGGACGTGCGCACCTGGAACGCCGAGACACCCGAGCTGTACTCACTCACCGTCCGACTGCACCGCGCCGACGGCACGGTCGCCGACACCTCACGGCACCGGACCGGCTTCCGGGACGTCGAGATCACCGGCCGCGACCTGCTGGTCAACGGCGAGCGGATCTTCGTCCGGGGCGTGAACCGGCACGACTTCCATCCCCTGACCGGGCGGACGGTGTCGTACGACGACATGCGCGCGGACCTGATCACGCTCAAGCGCTTCGGGTTCAACGCGATCCGCACCTCCCACTACCCCAACGATCCCGCCCTCTACGACCTCGCCGACGAACTCGGTTTCTACGTCGTCGACGAGGCGGACATCGAGTCCCACGACCACGCCCACGAGATCGCCGACGACCCGCGCTATCTGCACGCCTTCGTGGACCGGGTCTCGCGGATGGTGCTGCGGGACAAGAACCATCCGTCGGTCGTCATCTGGTCGCTGGGCAACGAGTCGGACTACGGCGCGAACCATGACGCGGCCGCCGGGTGGGTGCGCCGGCACGACCCGACGCGGCCGATCCAGTACGAGGGGGCGGCCAAGCTCGACTGGGCGGACCCTTCGGTGGCCTCCGACATCGCCTGCCCCATGTACGCCTCGCTCGAGGAGTGCGTGGCGCACGCGCTCTCCGGGCGGCAGACCAAGCCCCTGATCTGGTGCGAGTACTCCCACGCCATGGGCAACAGCAACGGCACACTCGCGGACCACTGGGCCGCCATCGAGTCAACGCCAGGTCTTCAGGGCGGGTTCATCTGGGAGTTCTGGGACCACGGCATTCTGCAACATGTGAACGACGGCAGACCGGTCGGACGTGGGGGCGTCGGGCTCCATGACAACGGTGTCGCCGCGCCCGGCCACCGCTGGGCGTACGGCGGCGACTTCGGCGAGCTCCTGCACGACGGCGCCTTCATCGCGGACGGCGTGGTCTTCCCCGACCGCACGCCCAAGCCGGTGATGTTCGAGCACCGCGAGATCGCGGCGCCGGTGCGCATCGAGTGCTTCAGGCACGAGGGCATCGTGCTCGGCAACCACCAGCACTTCCGGGGCCTGGCCTGGCTGACCGGCGACTGGGAGCTCTCACTCGCCGACGGCCGCACGCTGACCTCTCCCGCCGAGCTGCCCGATCTGCGGCCCGGTGAGACGGCGGCGGTACCGCTGCCGTTCGAGCTGCCCGAGGAGGGCGGCGAGGCGTGGCTGACGCTCCGGGTGACGACCGCCGGGGACGAGCCCTGGGCGACGCGCGGCACGGTGGTGTGCCTGCCGCAGGTGCGGCTGCGGGAGGCGGTTCCGCAGGCTCCGGTGATGCTGAAGAACCGTTCCGTCGAGGTCGACGGCGACGGTCTCCTGGTCCACCCCCTGCTCACCTGTGCACCCACGCTCTCCCTGTGGCGGGCGCCCACCGACAACGACGAGCTCGGCGGCATGGCACCGCGCTGGCGTGACTGGGGACTCGACGCCCTGGTGCGCAAGGTCACGGACGTACGGCAGAGCCCCGGCCAGGTCACCGTTCACGCCGAGTACGCCTGTGAGGCCGGTGTCGTCCGCCATCTGCAGGTCTTCACCGCGGTCGAGGGCGCCATCCATGTCGCGGAGTCGGCCGAGCTGCCGGACGAACTCGACGACGTGGCGCGGGTCGGCTCCGTCTTCGAGACGGTCGCCGGGCTCGACCTGATGGAGTGGTACGGACAGGGCCCCTGGGAGTCGTATCCGGACCGCGCCTTCGGAGCGCCCGTCGGCCATCACTCCGTGCCCGTGGACGAGCTGTTCACCCCCTATCTGCGCCCGCAGGAGAGCGGCGGCCGGCACGGTGTACGGCACTTCACGCTCTCCGCGCCGGACGCCACCGGCCTCGCGGTCGTCCTGGACGAACCACGCCAGGTCGGCGTGAGCCGGTACCGCGCCGCGGACCTCACCGGCGTGACGCACCACGACGAACTCGTCCCGCGGGCGGGCTGTGTCGTGCACATCGACGCGGCCCACCGCGGCCTCGGCACCGCCTCCTGCGGACCCGACACCACCGCCTCCTATCTCGTTGCGCCGGGCGTCCATCGCTGGAGCTGGACTCTGCGCGCGCTCTGAACCCCCCTTCTTCTTCACTTCCCTTGCAACGGAGCACACGTGTGCACTTCGCATGAGCACGATCAGGGCGAGGCCGCCCAGGCCGGTGCCGGACGACGCAGTTTCCTGCGGGCGACGGCACTGCTGGGCGCGGCCGCCACGGCAGGGGTCGCGCTGCCGGCGGTGGCCGAGGCCGCGGTGTCCGGGTATCGTCCCGACACCCGGAGCCGGCGCTTCACGCTCGCCGTCATGCCCGACACGCAGTACCTCTTCGACGGGCCGAGCATCGACAAGGCTCCCGTCGAGGCCGCGCTGCGGTATCTGCTGGAACACGGGAAGGACGAGAACATCGTCTTCCTGTCCCACCTCGGCGACCTCACGCAGAACGGCGCTGCACCCGAGTTCGCCGCGATCGGCGAGGCGTTCGAGCTGCTGGACCGCCGGGGTGTCGGCTACAGCGTCCTCGCGGGCAACCACGACGTGAGGTCGTCCACCACCGACCAGCGCGGTGCGACGCCGTACCTGGACGTGTTCGGCCCCGACCGGTTCAAGGGCCGAAAGACCTTCGGCGGTGCCTCGCCCGACGGCTACAACACCTTCCACCTCTTCGAGGCCGCGGGCCGCGAGTGGATGGTGCTCGCGCTGGACTGGCGCCTTTCGGACCAGGGGTACGCCTGGGCGAAGAGCGTCCTGGCCGCCCACCCGAGGACGCCGGTCGTCCTGACCACGCACGAGCTGGTCGTCGGGGACGACACCCTCTCGGACTACGGTCAGCAGCTGTGGGACCGGCTGGTCAAGGACCACGACCAGATCTTCCTCACCCTCAACGGGCACTACTGGCCGGCCGGCCGGGCGACCCGCAGGAACACGGCGGGCAACGACGTCCACCTGCACCTGACGAACTACCAGAACCGGTACTTCGGCGGCGCCGCCATGATCCGCCTGTACCGCTTCGACCTCGACCGCGGCGTGATCGACGTGGAGACGGTCTCCCCGTGGATCCTGGGCCGGGCCTCCAGGGGGCTCAACGAGCTGGAGCGGCAGGAGATCGAACTGAGCGGCGACGCCGACCGGTTCTCCGTCGACATCGACTTCGCCTCGCGGTTCGCCGGCTTCGATCCGGTGCCCGGGCGTGCGGCGCGTCCGGCGGCCACCATGCTCGTGCCGGGTACCGCCGCGTACTGGCGCTTCGAGTCGGCGGTCTCCGGCACGGTCCGTGACCTCTCCGGCCGCGGCAACGACCTCACCGTGGTGTCGGTCGGCGGCGGCTCACTGGGCTGGTCCGCCGACCATCACCCCGACCAGCCCGGCCACGGCAGCCTGGAGTTCCAGGGCTACAAGTCGCCGCTCAAGGGCGCGTACCTGAAGACGGTCGACGGGGCCCCGCTCAACAGGGCGACCTTCGAGGCCGGTTACACCATCGAGGCGTTCTACCGGCTCCCCGCGGACTGGGACCCGGACCACAACGCCTGGTCGGGCCTGGTCAGCCGGACCGGCACCGGCGGCGCCGCGGGCAAGACCGGCGACGACCCCGACGAGCCGCTCGCCACGCTCTCGCTCTCCAACGACCGTGAGCCGCAGTGGGCCATGCGCCCGCTCGACCAGGAGGGCATCGCCACCAACTGGGGCCAGGAGACCCCGCTGGAGACCTGGTGGCACCTCGCCCTCGTCAACGACGGCAGGCACTCCACGCTGTACGTCCAGGGCTGCCCGGTGGTCCGCAACCCGAAGGCGCCCGCCGTCGGCATCACCTCGGTGGGTCTGCCGTGGCTGCTCGGCGGCTACGAGTACGGCGGCGAGATCGACCAGATCTTCCACGGCCGTCTCGGCGACGTCCGGATCGTCGGACGCGCCCTGCCCGTCTCCTCCTTCATGACTCACTGACGGGAATCACCATGACCGAGCAGCAACTGCCTTCCTGGGCCGACCCCTCCGTCCACCCCGCCGACCTCGACGCCCAGGGCGTGTCGAGGCGCGGACTCCTGCGCCGCGCCGGCCTGTTCGGCGCCGCGTTCGCCCTCGGCTCGGCGGCGACCCCCGCGTTCGCCTCCTCCGAGAAGCGGGGCTTCGGCGGCGACGACCCGCGTCTCGCCTACCTGGTCGGCGACCACCACGTCCACTCCGTGTACAGCCACGACGCGAAGTACACGTTCTCCCAGCAGGCGCAGGCCGCCGCCAGGTACGGCCTCGACTGGATGGTGTTCAACGAGCACTCCAACTTCGGACACGCCTACTACGGCGCCAAGATGGAGCACGCGGAGATCGTCAAGGCCCGCGCGGAGAACCCGCGCCAGCTGATCTTCCAGGGCCTGGAGTGGTACATCCCGGCCGCCGAGCACTGCACGGTGTTCGCGGCCCCCGGCCCGCACGAGACCGACCTGCTCACGCGGTTCGAGCTCGCCTACGACGGCAAGCTCCTCAACTACACCGAGGGGTCCGCGGGCGCCACCGACACCGCGCGCAACGAGGCCCACGCCGTCAAGGCGATCAAGTGGCTGGCGGAGCAGCGCCGTTCGGGCTACGTCGACGACGTCCTCGTGATCGCCAACCACCCGCTGCGGCTCGGCATCGACTCCCCGCACGAGATGCGGGGCTGGCGGGACGCAGGGCGGGGTGGCGGGAGAGAAGGTGCCCCCGAGATCATGATCGGCATGGAGGGCGCACCGGGCGCCCAGGGCGCGGCGATCCCCGGCCGGCGCGGGGCGACCTCGATCCGCGGCGAGTACGAGAACAAGCCGTCGGCGCAGTCGTGGTCGGGCTATCCGACGGACGCGTATCTGACGTACGGCGGCTTCGACTGGGCGACGGCGACCGTCGGCGGGCTGTGGGACTCGATGCTGGCAGAAGGCAGCCTGTTCTCGATCACCACGAACTCCGACAACCACCGCACGGTCTTCGACACGTGGAAGAACGGCGACTGGCCGGCCGGCCAGAACTTCGACAACACCGGCAAGCTGCCCGACCCGGTGAACACCGACACCCCGCAGCCCGGCAGCGACTTCTGGCCCGGCGAGTTCAGCCGCACCCACGTCGGCGTGACCCGCTACGGCTACCGCGCGGTGATGGCGGGCCTGCGCGCGGGCCGGATCTGGGTGGACCACGGGCATCTGCTCGACGGACTCGACGTCCGCGTGAAGCGGGACTGCGACCTGGGCCGCGGGGTCACGCTGGGCGGGCGGCTGCGGGTCCGCAAGGGCGAGAGGATCACGCTGTACGTCACCGTCACCAGCGCCTCCCGGGCCAACCCGCAGGGCATCCTGCCGGAGCTGGCGCACGTGGACGTGATCCGGGGCGCGGTACGGGGTCCGGTGAGCGACCGGGACGACTGGAAGGCGCCCGACACCAAGGTCGTACAGACGACGGACGTGTCCGGCCGGAAGGGGACGTACACCCTGCGCATCCCGCTGACCGCCGGGGACGAGTCCTTCTACGTCCGCCTGCGCGGCAGCGACGGCAAGCGCCACGGTACGGGGTATCTCGGCGCCTCGGTCGACGCGCACGGGCCGATTCCGCACGAGCCCGGCAACGGTGACCCGTGGGCGGACACGTGGTTCTATTCCAACCCCGTCTTCGTCGACGTGGCGGATGCCTGACGAAACGTCATCTCACTGTTCCGGGCTGCTTATCGGGTGCCCTCGCGCTCGGCGCGGGTCCCGCCTTCGCGGGCGGTGACCCGCACTGGGTGGAGACCGGCACACTCCGGGCGGAGATGATCCCGCCCGGGGTGTGCGCGCTGTCGACGGCCGTGTACTCCTACCGTCAGGCGTAGAAGCGCGACAGGCTCTGCAGCACCGCGGCCGGCTTGGCCCCGCCCTCGATCTCCACCGCCCCGTCGACGGTGACCTGCACGCCGCCCGGCACCTCCTCGACGTCCGTGAGCTTGGCGACGAGGCGGATGCGCGAGCCCACCTTCACCGGCGAGGGGAAACGGACCTTGTTCAGGCCGTAGTTGACCTTCGTGGTGACGCCCTGGACGTCCAGCAGCTCGGTGAAGAGCGGGATGAACAGCGAGAGAGTGAGGTAGCCGTGCGCGATGGGCGCGCCGAAGGGGCCTGCCGCCGCCTTCTCGGGGTCCACGTGGATCCACTGGTGGTCGCCCGTGGCGTCGGCGAACGTGTTGATGCGCTCCTGGGTGACCTCGATCCACTCGCTGGTGCCGAGGTCGCTGCCGGCGAGCTTCTTCAGTTCGTCGAGGCCGTTGACGGTGACGCTCATGTAGCTGTCCTTACCTAGGAGTGTGAGCCGAAGCGCTTGCGCACCCGGGACTTGAGGAGCTTTCCGGAGGCGGTGCGCGGGAGTCCGTCCGCGATCACCACCGACTTGGGGATCTTGTACTTGGCGAGCCGTCCGGCCAGGGAGGCCAGCACCTCGTCGGGGTCGGGCGTGGCGCCCTCGCGCGGCACGACGACCGCCCGCGGCACCTCGCCCCACTTGTCGTCCGGGACACCGATGACCGCGCACTCGGCGATGTCCGGATGGCCGAGGAGCAGGTCCTCGATCTCGGCGGGGTAGATGTTCTCGCCGCCGGAGATGATCATGTCCTTGATGCGGTCGACGATGAAGACGTATCCGTCCTCGTCGACGCGGGCCGCGTCCCCGCTGCGGAACCAGCCGTCCGCGAAGGAGGCGGCGGTCTCCTCGGGCAGCCCCCAGTAGCCGGGCATGACGTGCGGCCCGCGGAGCACGACCTCGCCGGTCTCGTCGATGTCGACGGGTGCCAGGTCCGGCCGTACCACCCGGACATCGCTGAAGAAGTGCGGCACGCCCGCCGAACCCGCCTTGCTGATGGCGTGCTCGGCATCCAGGAACAGGGTTCCGGGAGAGGCCTCGGTCATGCCGTAGCCCTGGAGGAAGGTGAGCCCGCGCTCCTGGTACGCGGCGATCAGGGGGGTCGACACCGGGGAGCCGCCGCAGGTCAGGATCCGCAGGGAGGACAGGTCCGCGTCCGCCCAGCGCGGATGCCTGGCCACCTGCTCGAACATCGTCGGCACCCCGAACATGAAGGTGATCCGGTGCTGTTCGATCAGGTCGAAGGTCGCGTTCGGTTCGAAGGCCTCCACCAGGACACAGGTGCCGCCCTTCAGCAGTACGGGCAGCGTCAGCATGTTCAGGCCGGCCGTGTGGAACAACGGCGCGGAGACGAGGGCGCGTTCGTCCGTGATCAGGTCGGTGTCGACGAGGACGTTGATCGCGTTCCAGGTCAGGTTGCCGTGGGTGAGCATGGCGCCCTTGGGGCGGCCGGTCGTGCCCGAGGTGTACATGATGATGCAGGTGTCGTCTGCGGTGACCGGCTCGTCGATCGGTTCCGCCGCCGACTCGGCGAGCAACTGCTCGTATTCGGCGCCGACTTCGACGTACGTACGGACGTCGGTGCTGCCCGGCAGTCCGGCGACGAGCCCCGCGTGCGAGGGGCCGTAGACCAGTGCCCTGGCCCCGGAGTCGGACAGCTGGTAGCCGATCTCCGGTCCGGCGAGGCGGGTGTTGAGGGGGACGAAGACCGCGCCCAGGGAGCCGGCCGCGAAGAGCGTCTCCAGGTAGGAGGGGTGGTTCGGGCCGAGGTAGGCGACGCGGTCGCCGCGCCGGATGCCCCGGGCGCGCAGGGCGTGCGCGAGGCGGGTGACGCGGGTGTGCAGTTCGGCGTACGTGAACGTCGTGCCGCCGTGGATCAGGGCGGTGCGGTGCGGGGTCTTGCGGGCCCGGCGTGCGGGCCATGAGCCCAGTCCCTCGTTGCGCATCTGAGGCCCCTTATGGCTTGGTGAGCCCGAGCAGACGGGCGGCGTTCTCCTTGAGGATCTTCGGCTTCACCTCGTCCTTGATCGACAGCTTCTCGAAGTCGGCGAGCCAGCGGTCGGGGGTGAGGACGGGGAAGTCGGAGCCGAAGAGGACCTTGTCCTTGAGCAGGGTGTTCGCGTACTGCACGAGCTGCGGCGGGAAGTACTTCGGCGACCAGCCGGACAGGTCGATGTGCACGCCCGGCTTGTGCGTGGCGACGGCGAGGGCCTCGTCCTGCCAGGGGAAGGACGGGTGCGCCAGGATGATCTTCAGGTGCGGGAAGTCGGCCGCCACGTCGTCGACGTGGAGCGGGTTGGAGTACTTCAGGCGGATGCCGCCCCCGCCGGGGACCCCCGCGCCGATGCCGGTCTGGCCGGTGTGGAAGAGGGCGATGGTGCCGGTCTCCTCGATGACCTCGTAGAGGGCATAGGCCACCGAGCGGTCGTTGGGGAAGAAGCCCTGGATGCTGGGGTGGAACTTGAAGCCCTTCACCCCGTACTCCTCGACCAGGCGGCGGGCCTGCTTCACGCCCGCCTTGCCGCGGAAGGGGTCGATGGAGGCGAAGGGGATCAGCACGTCGGAGTTGGCGGCCGCCGCTTCGGCGACCTCCTCGTTCGGGACCGGCGCCGTGCCGGTCGCGGACTCGGCGTCCACCGTGAAGATCACGGCGGCCATCTTCCGCTCGCGGTAGTAGGCGGCGGTCTCCTCCAAGGTCGGCTTCCGCTTGCCCTCGACCTTGAAGTAGGCCGAGGAGGCGTCGTGCAGGTCGTCGTCCAGGGAGGAGTGGCCCTTGGAGGACACCTCCGCGTGGGTGTGGACATCGATCGCGACCAGGTCCTCGACGTTCATGGAGAGGTCCATCACGCCTCCGGAAGCTTCGGTGCCGGGATGCCGACCGTCTGGAGTTCGGCGCCCACCGACGTCGGGAAGGCGTCGGCCAGGGTGTCGGCGGTCCAGCCGCCGTCGGCGTAGGCCGCCCTGATCTCCTGCGGATGGGACCAGAGTGCCACCTTGTCGCCGCCGATGCCGATGGCCTGCCCGGTGATGCCCCGGGCGGCCTCGGAGGCGAGGAAGGGGACGAGGGCCGCGCAGTCCTCGGGGGTGCCGAAGCCCTCGCCCTTGCGGAGGAAGTCCGGGAGCGGCTCGCCGTTCCTCATGGCCTCGATGTACGGGGCGAAGGCGGGGATGGTCTCGGTCATCGCGGTGGCCGCGACCGGCACGATCGCGTTGACGGTGATGCCGGCGCGGCCCAGTTCCATGGACCAGGTACGGGCGAAGGCGGCGATCCCGGCCTTGGCGGCGGCGTAGTTCGTCTGCCCGAAGTTGCCGCGCTGCCCGGCCGGGGAGCCGACCAGGATCAGGGAGCCGCCCTCGCCCTGTTCACGCATCCGGACCGCGGCGGCACGGGCGCAGGTGAAGGTGCCCTTGAGGTGGGTGGTGATCACCGCGTCGAAGTCGTCGTCGGTCATCTTCCACAGCACCTTGTCACGCAGGATGCCCGCGTTGGTGACCAGGATGTCGAGCCGTCCGAACTCCTCCACCGCCCGGCCCACCAGCCGCTCGGCGGCCTCGGTGGTGCCGACCGGGACCACCTCGGCGACGGCGGTGCCGCCCGCCTCCGCGATGGACTTCACGGCCTGCTCGGCGACCGCCTCGTCGACGTCGTTGACGACCACGGAGGCGCCGTGGGCGGCGAGGGCGTGCGCGTAGGCGAGGCCGAGGCCCCGGCCGCTGCCGGTGACGACGGCGACCTTGCCGGAGAGATCGATGCTGGACACGAGCGGGTCCCTTCACACGGGTTCACATGGGGTGCGGCTACGAGATCGAAGCTAAGAGCAATAATTGGTGACGTCAATAGTTGTTGGAGACCTTCGGGTGCGTCATGCTGGAATCTCCCTGACACACCGAGCACGAGGAGCCCGCCATCACACGCCAGCACGTCACCCCGAAGACCATCGACTCGGAGGAGCCGTGGATGCGCGGGCTGCACGCGGACACCGGTTATCTGCTGTACCGCCTGGGCCTGCGCTCGGGTCAGTTGTTCAACACGTTCCTCCAGGAGTCGGGGCTGCGACTGCGCCACTACGCGGTGCTGCGCTATCTCGCCGGGTCCGCGGGCGCCCTCCAGCGGGAGCTGAGCACCCGGCTCGGCTACGACCCCAGCGCGATCGTCGGCCTGGTCGACGACCTGGAGAAACTGGGCCTGACCGAGCGCCGCCCCTCCCCCGACGACCGCCGCAGCAAGATCGTCGTGCTCACCGAGGACGGCCGCGGCTTCCTGCGCGGCACCGACGAGGCCGGCCGACGGGTGACCAACGACCTGCTCGCCCCGCTCGACCCCGCCGAGCGCGAGACGCTCCAGGCCCTCCTGCTGAGAGTCGCCGACCAGCCATGACACTGCGTTCCGCGCCGGACCGGCTGCTGTCCGTGCTCGCCGCCTTCGACCACGACCACCCGGCGCTGTCCCTGACCGACATCAGCCGGCGCGCGGGGCTGACCCTGACCACCACCCACCGGCTGGTGGGCGCGCTGACCGACTGGGGCGCTCTGGAGCGGGACGACGCCGGCGTCTACCACGTCGGGCTGCGGCTGTGGGAGGTCGCCGCGCTCGCGCCGCGCGGGGTCGCGCTCAGGCAGCTCGCACTGCCGTATCTGGAGGACCTGTACGAGGCCACGCACGAGAACGTGCAGTTGGCGGTGCGGGACGGCTCGGACGTCGTCTACATCGAGTGGATCGCCGGGCGTTCGTCGGTCGGCGTGCACATCAGGGTGGGGGCGCGCTGGCCGCTGCACGCCACCGGGGTCGGCCTGGTGCTGCTGGCGCACTGCGAGCCGTGGGAGCAGGAGGAGTACTGCGCGACCCCGCTCGCCGTCTTCACGCCGTACACGATCGCCGAACCAGCGAGACTGCGCCGGGTGCTCGCCGAGGTCCGGCGCACCGGCGTCGCGGTGAGCAGTCGTCAGGTCACCGACGACGCCCTCTCCGTGGCCGCCCCAGTGTGCGGACCCGACGGGACGGTGGTCGCTGCCGTGTCGGTCGTGGTGCCCCAGGCCGACGCCCAGGTGCCGGCGTTGATCCCCGCGGTACGGCTCGCGGCACTCGGGATCTCGCGGGCACTGGGCTGGCAGCCCACGGTCCCGCCCCGTTCGGGTGCCGGATATCCCTCTCACCGGTGAGGTCCCGGCCGCGTCGGCGTCGTGATACTGGAACGGCCCCGGCCCCGAGGAGCCGCTCATGTCCGCAGCCCGGTCCTGGTACGCCCCCGTCGTGACCCGTCTGAGGACGACGAACCCGTACGTCGTCGACAGCGCGCTCGCCGTGCTGGTGCTGTTCGCCGTGTCCCTGCAGTGGATGTTCCCGGACGAGGGGGACGACCGCCTGAGCCTGGTGGGCTGGCTGCTGGGGGCCGCCACCGCCGTCCCCCTCGTCCGGCGGCGCCGCTCCCCCTACACGTGCGCCCTGGCGGTCTCGGCGGCCACCACCGCGATGGCCTACTACCACGCGCCACCGCCCGACGTGCTCTACGGCGGCTTCGTCGTCCTTTACACGATGGCCGCCCAGGGCCTGGCCTGGCAGCGCCGCACGATGCTGGCGAGCTGGCTGCTCGGGGCCGTGCTGACCATGCAGCACAAGGAGCACTCCGAGCCCTTCGAGTACGCCTTCCACCTCACCGGCATGATCTGCGCCTACGGCCTCGGCGTACTGGCCCGCGTCCAGCGCGCGTACACCGCCGCCGTCGAGGACCGGGCCGGGCGGCTGGAGCGGGAACGGGCCGCGGAGACCGCGCGGGCCATCGCCCAGGAACGGTCCCGGATCGCCCGGGACATGCACGACATCCTCGCGCACGCGGTGAGCCTGATGGTCGTCCAGGCGGAGGCGGGTCCGGTCGTGGTGCGCAGCGATCCGGACCGCGCCGAGGCGGCGTTCGACGCGATCGCGGCCAGCGGACGCGACGCGATGGCCCAACTGCGGCGGATCCTGGGGGTGTTGAAGGAGGAGGAGCGCCGTGGCGGTGCCGTCAGGCTGCCCCAGCCGGACCTCGCCGGACTGCCCGGCCTGGTCCGGCAGGTCTCCGACTCGACGGGGCTGCACGTCGGGTTGAGCGTACGCGGCCGACCGCGCCCCCTCCCCCCGGACACCGAGGTCGCCGCCTACCGCGCGGTGCAGGAAGCCCTGACCAACACGGTGAAGCACGCGTACGCTGCCTCCGCACAGGTGGAACTCGACTGGGCGGAGGACGAGTTGACCCTCACGGTGACCGACGACGGCAGAGGGCCGGGCCGCTCGGACGGCGGGCACGGACTGATCGGCCTCAGGGAACGCGCGGCCGCCTGCGGAGGCAGCGCGGAGACCGGGACGGGTCCGGAGGGGGGCTTCCGGGTCGTCGTACGACTCCCCGCCGGCGCGGACCGGGAAGCGGCCCTCGGGTGAGCATCCGGGTGGTCGTCGCCGACGACCAGGAACTGGTCCGCAGCGGCTTCAGCATGATCCTGGAGGCGCAGCAGGACATCGAGGTGGTCGCCGAGGCCGGGGACGGCGCCGAGGCGGTCGACGCGGTGCGCCGGCACACCCCCGGCGTGCTGCTCCTCGACATCCGGATGCCGGTCATGGACGGCCTGGAGGCGGCCCGGCGGGTGTGCGCGCAGTCGAGCTGCAAGGTGGTCATGCTGACCACGTTCGACCTCGACGAGTACGTGTACGACGCGCTCTACGCGGGGGCCAGCGGCTTCCTCCTCAAGGACGTGCGCCGGGACGACCTCGTGCACGCGGTCCGGGTGGTCGCGGGCGGCGACTCCTTGCTCGCGCCGACCATTACCCGCCGCCTGGTCGCGGACATCGTGCGCCGCCGCCACGAGGAGGCCGCCACCGGGGCCACCCCCGACCGCCTGGACGTCCTGACGGCCCGCGAGGTGGAGACCCTGCGGATGCTGGCGCGGGGCCTGTCCAACGCGGAGATCGCCACGACGCTGTTCGTGAGCGAGCACACGGTGAAGACCCATGTCAGCAACGTCCTGGGCAAGCTGGGCCTGCGGGACCGGGTCCAGGCGGTGATCTGCGCGTACGAGACGGGTCTGGTGGCGCCGGGTTCTCCCTAGTGCCTGTCCGGCGGATCAGGCCGACTTCAAGCGACGGTGCCTGATCAGTGCAGGTGAGCGGGGTCATGGGGGGAGTCCCCCCGCTCGAGCGAAGCCGAGAGGTCGGGGACAGTGACGACAACGCGGCAGATGTGCGTGCCAGACCCCGCGACGTCGGCATGATCCGCCGGGCAGGGCCTAGTCCCCGAGTTCGGTGAAGAGGGTCAGCTGAAGCGAACCGGGCGCCTCCAGGCGGGAGTTCAGGGAGTTCCACGGCGTACGAGTCGGTTCGGCGACCACCTCCGCCCCGGCCTCCGCCAGCCTGGCCGTCGTCAGAGCCGAGTCGTCCACCTCGAACGCCACCCGGATGTGCCCCGCGACCCGCCGCCCCACCTCGACCTCGTCGATGAACGCCGCATGGTTCGGGTCGGTCAGCTCCAGCGTCGCCCGCCCCGCCTCCAGAATGGTGACCCGCCCGTCGGGCGAGGAGAACGCGGCCCGTTCGGACAGCCCGAGGACGTCCCGGTAGAAGCGCAGCGCCTCGTCGTAGTCCTCCGCCGTGACGACGAGCCGGAGTTCACGGACGGTGGGTGGTACCTCGGACATACGGCCTCCTCGATGGTGTCTGCTCGGTCAACCCCGCGATCGGTACCGGGGATTCCTCCCTCCGAGGAGTGAGGAAGCACCCCGTCTCACCCGTACGGCGGAGGCCCGGAAACCGCCCGCCCCGGCGATCCGGTGACCACGCCCGCGGCCCGAGCCTGGGGCGGTATCACTCCTCAACTCGCCGGGAGGCGACCGTGCTCTCCACCCTCGCCCGGGCAGCGACCCGCCGCCCGCTGACCGTCATCGGCCTCTGGGCCGCCTTCCTGCTGCTGGGCTTCGGCCTCGGGACGGGCGTCTTCGCCGACCTCTCCGACGACGTGCCCGACGTGCCCGGCACCGAGTCCGACCTGGCCGACGACTATCTCTCCGGTGTGGACCCGACCGGCGAGTCCGTCACCGCGGTCGTCGCGGGCGCGCCGGTATCCGACGCCGCCCTGCGCGCCCAGGTCGGGCGGGCCGTCACCGAGGTCCGGAGGATCGCCGGGGTGGCCGCAGTACCGGATCCGTACACCACGCCCGGTCTCACCGCCCGGGACGGGCAGGCCCTCGTCGTCCCCGTCACCTTCGAGGGCGGCCTGAGCGACGAGGCCGAGGAGGAGGCGACGGACTCGGCCGTCGAGACCATCAAGCGGATCGACGCGCCCGACGTCCACGTCAGCGGCGGCGAACTGCTCGGGCGACAGCTCGGCGAGCGCGCCCAACAGGACGTGAAGAACGCCGAGTTGATCTCCCTGCCGATCGTCCTCGCCCTGCTGCTCGTCGTGTTCGGCGGACTGCGCGCCGCCGCGCTGCCGCTGGTGATCGCGGTGAGCGGCATCGCGGGTGCCTTCCTGGGGCTGTTCGCCTTCAGCCAGGTCACCGACATCTCGGTGTACGCGATCCAGGTCACCACCATGCTGGGCCTCGGACTCGCCGTCGACTACGCCCTGTTGATGCTGGTCCGCTTCCGCGAGGAGCGACGGCGCACCGAGGATGTCATCGAGGCCGTGCACCGCACGGTCGACGCGGCCGGCCGGACCGTGCTGTTCTCCGGGCTCACCGTGGCCGTCAGCCTGACCGGCCTGCTGGTCTTCCCGAGCGTGTTCCTGCGCAGCATGGGCCTGGCCGTCGCCGCCGTCGTGGTGGTCGACATGCTGGCCGCGGTCACGCTGCTGCCCGCGCTGCTCGCGAGGTTCGGGGGCAGGATCCGGCCCTCGAAGGCACGCTCCCAGGACGACGAGGGCCGATTCTTCGCCCGCCTCGCCCGCTTCGCGCAACGCCGCCGGATCGCCGTCCTTGTCACCGTCGTCCCGGCCCTGCTGCTCCTCGCCCTGCCCGTGACCGGCATGCGGATCGCCATCGGCGACGCCCGGCAACTGCCGGCCGGCACCGAGGCGCGGCAGTTGTACGACACCGTCGACGCGCACTTCCCGAAGGGCACCGGCGTCTCCCCCGTGATCGTCGTCCTGAAGCCCGGCACCGACACCGCGACCGCCGACCGCATCCGCGCCCTGGTCCCGAACTCCGAGTCCCGCGCACTGCCGGGCGGCAACACCGTCGTGGAGTTGCAGCCGCCCGGCAGCGTGGACGGCAAGGCGGCCACCGGCCTCGTCGAGCGGGTACGGGACGTGCGCGACGACGAGCCCGCCGAGGTGACCGGGGTCGCGGCCCGGCTGGTCGACTTCCGCGCGATGCTCGCCGACCGGGCGCACTGGGCGGCCCTGACCGTCCTGGTCGGCATCTTCGTCCTGCTGTTCGCCTTCACCGGCTCGGTGCTGATCCCGCTGCGCACGATCGCGACCACCCTGCTCAGTCTGGGCGCGGCGCTCGGCGTGGTGGTGTGGGTCTTCCAGGACGGCCACGGGGCCGGGCTGCTCGGCGGCGAGGGGCTGGGCGCGCTGAGCCTGACCGCGCCGCCGCTGATCGTGTCGATCGCGTTCGGGCTCGCCATGGACTACGAGCTGTTCATCCTGGCCCGGATGCGGGAGACCCGGCAGCGCACCGGGGACGACCAGGAGGCCGTGGTGACCGGGCTGCGCCGCTCCGGGCGGGTCGTCACCTGCGCCGCCCTGCTCCTCGCGGTCGTGTTCGGCGCCTTCATGACCGGCGGCTTCTCCCCCATCCTCCAGATCGGCCTCGGCCTGACCCTGGCGGTGCTCATCGACGCGACGGTCGTACGGATGCTGCTGGTCCCGGCGACCATGGCGCTGCTCGGCCGGAGCGCCTGGTGGGCGCCCCGGCCGCTGCGCAGGGTGCACGACCGGTTCGGGCTGCGGGAGGGGGCTGCGGCCGAGCCGTCGGTGACGACGAAGGTCTGACGGCCCCGGCCGTCGGCGCCCGGGCGCGCGGTGAGCGCCCGGGCACACACACGCTCAACGTCTCTCACCGGAATCTCAGGGCAGTCGTCCCCCGTTTCAACGGATCGGCCAAGGTACGAGGCGCTCGATGCACCCGCAAAGGTGGAAATCTCAGAAAGATCTGCCGTGGGCGTGTCACACATATCGAACCGGCCCGAGCCACAGCGGGAGAGGTGGTCCCGGCGCGGGATGCTCGCCGCTGTCGTCCTGACAACCGCTAAGGCAGACTTCTCCTGCCCGTCCAGGTCACGGTCACCGACGGCACGCTGGCCTCCGTGAAGGTGACCGGCAACGACCGCTCCACACTGGCGGGGCCCTCGACGACGCCAGGACCACGTGGACTTCGACGAGGAACCGTACTCGGGCACCAAGTACACGGTCACGGCGAGAGCGGAGGGCGGCACCGCGCAGGCCGCGACCTTCACCACCAGGTCCCCCGGGGACACGTTCGTGGGCTACTTCACCGTTCCTGACTTGGCGCTAAAGACTGAGCAGGAGTGAGTCCTGTCGCCAGGACTCCTGCTCAGCCGGGTGCCCCGAACGGTGTTGGGCATCCTGGTCGCCCGCTTTCGCTCCACTACCGGGCGGCGCGCATCGTGTGCGTGGTCCGGGAAGGTGGGGGCGGGGTTCCTCACGCCGACAGGTCTCCGGTCGGGCCTGGACGGTCCGATGCCCACCACGATCACTCTGGTCGGGGTGGGGCGGTGCCGTCCGTCGCCGGATCGGGTGACCGAGGGCGCGTCGCCCGATCGCGATGCTTGCCGCATCGTGCCGGGACATCTTGCGCTGTGAGGTGGTCAGGGGTTTCTGCCAATGCTGGGCACCCCAGCGGGAGGTGTACGCCGGATCGACCGCAACGATCGCGATGTCCTGTTCGGCGGCCATCGAGACGAGGCGCGCTTTGAGTTTGGCGGTGGGTAAGCGGGAGATGAGGCGGCGGAAGCGTTTGTTGCGTCCGTGCTTTTCGCGGCTGGTGCCGTCGGTGAAGTCGAGGTCCTCGATGGCGATCGCGGCGGCCACGCAGCGGCGGGCGTGGTGCAGCAGCCGGGTCAGTGCGTGCCGGATCTGCGCGTCCCGATGCTGGGTGCTGCCGGTGAGGTCGTAGAAGAACCGTTGTGGTTCGCCGACCGGGTTGCCATGCACGTCCAACTGCCAGGCGGCGAGGTGGTCGTCGTTCATGTCCACCCCCACCACTCCGCGCGCCAGCGCGGCCTGAAGTGGTACGACGGGTGCGGAAGCGCGCTGCCAGGAGGCGGTGACATACCAACGCCCGCGTGCCGTGTCGTGGTGGATGCGGTAGGCGACCGCCCGGTTCGCGGCGACGCGGTCACGCCACTCCGCGCCGCGGTGCTGGAACCGTACGGTGAGATCGTGGGCCACTGGTTCAGCGACACCCGGCTCGACTTCCGGCCCGAGACCTACTGGGCGGCCGGCACGAAGATCACGCTGGGCCTGCGGCTCAGGGACGTCCAGGGATCCGCCGGCGTCTACGGCGTGCAGTCCAAGGACGTCACCTTCCACATCGGCCGCGAGCAGATCAGCACGGTCGACCTGTCCACCAAGGAAATGGTGGTCAAGCGGGACGGCCGGACGGTCGCCACCTACCCCGTCTCCGGCGGCGACTCCGACCACACCACGTGGTCCGGGATCATGGTGATCAGCGAGCGGTTCAAGCAGACCCGCATGGAGCCCTCGACGGTCGGCCTCGGCGACGAGTACGACATCTCCGACGTCCCGCACGCCCAGCGCCTGACCACCTCCGGCACCTTCGTGCACGGCAACTACTGGGCGTCCACCTCGGTCTTCGGCAGCCGGAACACCAGTCACGGCTGCGTCGGCCTGCACGACGCCAAGGGCGCGAACGACAGCTCCGTGGACGGCTACAAGTTCTACGAGAGCTCCCTGCTCGGCGATGTCGTGATCGTGAAGAACTCCGGCGAGAAGACCGTGGAACGGCCTCAACGGCTGGAACCTGTCGTGGTCGGACTGGAAGGCGGGCAGCACGGTCTGAACGGCGTCAGAGCAACCTGGCGAGGGCTTCGGCGGAGGGGCTCGAGGGCACCGCCTGGTAAACGATGATCACCTGCTGCTCCGCGCCTCCGACGGTGAGCGCCTGCCGCCTCAGGGCGAGCTCCCCGACGTGCGGGTGCGCGAACCGTTTGAGCTCGTCTCGGGAGGGCCGCGCGTCGTACCGCGCCCACAGGCCGCGGAAGTCCTCGTCGCTCTCCAGCTCGGCCACGAGCCGCGCGGTCCCGGGGTCGCGCGGGTCGGCCTCGGCGCGCAGGGCCGCGACGGTCTGCGCGGCGATCTCCGGCCAGTCGGGGAACAGTCGGCGGGCTGCGGGATCGAGGAACACCTCCCGGACCAGGTTGTGCCCGGGCTCGTACATCGGCGCGAGCGCGCGGGCCCACTTGTTGGCGGCCAGCACCTCGAACCGCCGGTTGCGCACATACGCCGGTGTGCCCGTCCACGCGTCGAGCAACTGGTGCAGGTCCGGGGCGACTTCGGTCTCCGCGGGCGGTACGGGATCCGGGGCGGCGAGCGCGAACAGATGCGCGCGGGTGTCGGCGTCCAGTTCCAGGGCCCGCGCGAGTGCCCGCAGCACCTGCGGCGAAGGATGCTGGTCCACGCCCTGTTCCAGCCGGGTCAGATACGGCTCGCTGATGCCGGCCAGCCGGGCCAGCTCGTCCCGGCGCAGTCCCGCGACCCGGCGTCTTCCGTGCGCGGGCAAGCCCGCGCGCGAGGGCGGGACCCGTCCCCGCCGGGCCTTGAGGAACTCTCCGAGCGCGTTGTCGGCCGCCATGGCCGAAGGGTAACCCTGCGGGGGTGCTGGCTGCCGTCCGGTGGGAGGCGCAGGGTCGAGGGCATGAAGAAGACCTGGTTCATCACCGGCGCGTCCCGTGGCTTCGGCCGGATCTGGGCGGAGGCCGCGCTTTCCCGAGGCGACCGCGTGGCCGCCACCGCCCGCCGCCCCGAGTTGCTCAAGCCACTCGTCGACACCTACGGGGACAGCGTCCTGCCCCTCGCCCTCGACGTCACCGACCGGGCGGCCGCCTTCGCCGCCGTCCGACGGGCCGCCGACACCTTCGGCCGCCTCGACGTGGTCGTCAACAACGCGGGCTACGGCCTGTTCGGCATGGTCGAGGAGACCACCGAGGAACAGGCCCGCGCCCAGCTGGAGACGAACACGCTCGGTCCGCTGTGGGTGACACAGGCGGCCCTGCCCCTCCTGCGCGCCCAGCGCGGCGGCCACATCCTGCAGGTGTCCAGCCTCGGCGGCCTGGCCGCCTTTCCCTCCCTGGGTCTCTACAACGCCTCCAAGTGGGCGCTGGAGGGCATGAGCGAGGCGCTCGCCCAGGAGGTCGGTCCGCTCGGCGTCCGCGTCACGATCGTCGAACCCGGCCCCTACGGCACCGACTGGTCCGGCTCCTCCGCGGTGCACGCCGAGCCGCTCGCCGCCTACGAGCCGATCCGCGAGGCCCGCCGGGCCGGTGCCGGCGCCCGGGCGCCCCAGGATCCGCAGGCCACCGCCGAGGTCGTCCTCGAACTGGTCGACACGGACGAGCCGCCCCTGCGCCTGTTCCTGGGCACGTATCCCTATCCGGTCGTGGAAGCCGCCTACCGCAGGCGACTGGACACCTGGAACGCCTGGCGGCCACTCGCCGCCCGGGCCTGACGCGGACGTGCGAGCCGGCGCCTCGGCAGCGACCGAGGCGCACGGCGCCGATCCGCACCCTTCACTGGGTGAACTCACCTGCACCGCAGCGACTTTCACTGTTTCACCTCTTGACGACCGGAGTGGCCGAGAGCACATTGGGCGCACTTTGAGAGCGCTCTCAGAACGCGCTCGAAGGGCATCCCCGCACTCGCACCCCCACTCCGTACTCGAGAGGCAGCACCCCCATGAGTGAAACCTCCGGCATACCCAGACGGCGTCGAGCCCTCGTCGCCGTGCTGAGCACCCTCGGTCTGGCAGCCGCCCTCGCGACGGCCGCGACCCTCCCCGCCGACGCCTCCGCCCCCACGCCTCCCACGGGCTGGTCGCAGGTCTTCCTGGACGACTTCAACGGCTCGGCCGGGACCGGCGTCAACACCTCCAACTGGCAGTACGCGACCGGCACTTCCTATCCGGGCGGCCCCGCGCACTGGGGAACCGGCGAGGTCGAGACGATGACCAACAGCACCAGCAACGTGGCGCTGGACGGCAACGGCAACCTGCGCATCACGCCCCTTCGCGACGCGGCCGGCAACTGGACCTCGGGCCGCATCGAGACCAACCGCACCGACTTCCAGCCCCCGTCCGGCGGCAAGCTGCGCGTCGAGGCGCGCATCCAGATGCCCAACGTCACCGGCACCGCGGCCGAGGGCTACTGGCCGGCGTTCTGGGCACTGGGCGCGCCCTACCGCGGCAACTACCAGAACTGGCCGAGCGTCGGTGAGCTGGACATCATGGAGAACGTCCAGGGCATGAACCGCGTGTGGGCCACGATGCACTGCGGCACCAACCCGGGCGGCCCGTGCAACGAGACGACGGGCATCGGCAACAACGTCGCCTGTCCAGGCTCGACCTGCCAGTCGGCGTTCCACACCTACACCATGGAGTGGGACCGCTCGGTGAGCCCCGAGACGATCCGCTTCTTCGTGGACGGCACCCAGTTCCACTCCGTCAACGCGAGCCAGATGGACGCGACGACCTGGGCCAACGCCACGGGCCACGGTTTCTTCCTCATCCTCAACGTGGCGATGGGCGGCGCCTTCCCGGACGCGTTCGGCGGCGGCCTCGACTCCGGTACCCGGTCCGGCGTGCCCATGACCGTCGACTACGTCCAGGTGCTGTCGGCGAGTGGGAGCGGTACCACGCCTCCGCCTTCGGGTGGCGTCGACGCCTACGGCACCATCCAGGCAGAGTCGTACACCAGCCAGAGCGGTGTGAACGCCGAGGCCACGACGGACACCGGTGGCGGCCAGGACATCGGCTCCCTCGCGAACGGTGACTGGGCGCTCTACCAGAACGTCAACTTCGGCTCCACGGCTGCGACTCAGTTCGTCGCGCGCGTGGCGAGCGGTGCGGCGGGCGGCGTCAGCGGTCTGGTCGAGGTGCGCCTGGACAGCCGTACCGCCACTCCGGTCGCCAGCTTCTCGATCGCCGACACGGGCGGCTGGCAGTCCTGGAGAACGGTCCCGGCGAACATGAGCGCCGTCACCGGCACCCACAACGTCTATCTGACCTTCACCAGCGGCCAGCCGGCCGACTTCGTGAACGTGAACTGGTTCACCTTCGGTCACTGACCGATCCGTCGGCACCCACCGGAGCCGCCCCGCGAGGCCTGTGCGGTCTCGCGGGGCGGCGTTCTGTCACCCGGACAGGCGGGGGCGAGCACCGGCACCAGGACGCCGAGTACGGCGACGTCATCCGTCCGCACCGACGACACAGAACTCGTTCCCCTCGACATCGACCAGCATCAGATGGTCCGTGTACCGGTCCCGGACCGTCGCACCGAGCCCGACGAGCCGCCCGGCCTCCGCTTCCATGTCCGTGGCGGAAAGGTCCAGGTGGACCCGGTTCTTGCAGCTCTTGCCCTCCGGCACCAGCTGGAACCACAGCCGGGGCCCGCCCCCCGAGGACTCGACGAGCACGGTCGGGTCGTCCTCGACGTCCGTGATCCCGAGGGCCCTCAGCCGGGCCAACTCCTCGTCGTCGTACGGCGCGACGTCATAGCCGTCCATCGCGGCCGCCCAGAACCGCGCCATGGCGGCGGGGTGGGCGCAGTCGAAGACGATGTCTCGCAGTCGGGCCATTCGGTCCACTCCTACAGAAGTTCCGCCCGGAACGCCGCCGGCGTCATGTCGGTGTGCTGATGGAAGAACTTGGAGAAGTTCGCGGCGTCGGGAAACCCCACCGCCGCCCCCACCCGCCCGATCGGCATGTCCGTGTGGGCGAGCAGCCGCTTCGCCTCCAGCACGACCCGCTTGTCGATGAACCCCTTGGGGGTCTCCCCCGTGGCGGCGCGCACCGCACGCACCAGGGTCCGGCGGGAGTAGCCCAGCGCGTCGGCGTACGCGCTGACACTGTGGTTCGTGGCGAAGCCCTTCTCCACCGCGTCCCGGAACAGGGTGAACGTCGACTCGGCCCGCCGCCCCGCCTCGGCCGAACTCGCCGCGAGGTGGGCCAGGCGCAGCAGGAACGCCGTCAACGAGTGCCGCAGGACCGAGGTGTGCAGGCTCAGCGGGAGGGTCGACGTGTCCTCGTACTCCCGTTGCAGCTGGTCCAGTGAGGCCTCGAGGCCCGCCAACTGGGCGCCGGAGGGCCGCAGTAGCGGCGGCAGGTCGTAGCGGTAGAGCCCCGTCGCCTCCACCGTCGCCCGCGGCAGGAAGCCCGGTTGCATGGTCAGCACGGTTCCGCGGTACTCGCTCGTCGGCGAGAAGCGGTGGACCTGACCCGGCCGGATCCACAACAGGTCGCCCGCTGTCGCCTCGTACTCGGCGAAGTCGATCATGTGGCGCACGGGACCGCCGCCGAAGAGCATCACGACATGGAAGTCGATGCGGTGCACCCGCTCCAGCGGGGCATCCGCGTGCCAGGTGCGGCCGGTGCCCATCGCGCCGACCTGCATACCGACTCCGCCCACGCTCAGCTCTATGGGGAAGGGGAACGTTCTGATCCCGTCCACTCCGTCGTCACCACCCCCGCCACGGGTGGAGTCTTGGATTGTTCTGTCCGCCATGTCCTGCTCGCGCCGCCTGCCTGGAGCGTTCCGTGTCCCACTTTCACCACAGGCTGACACACGGCGACCTTCCCCCGTAAAAGTCAGACTTTTAAGGTTGAACGCGTCAGACCAGCTACTTCGCTCCGATCGAGGACTTCTTGAAGATGAGCACGCAGACACCGGACAGCTTCGAATGGACCGAACTCGACCGGCGTGCCGTCGACACCGCCCGTCTGCTGGCGGCGGATGCCGTGCAGCAGGTCGGGAACGGCCACCCGGGCACCGCGATGGCCCTGGCCCCCGCGGCCTACACGATCTTTCAGAAGGTGATGCGCCACGACCCGGCGGACCCCGAGTGGACCGGCCGTGACCGCTTCGTCCTCTCCCCCGGCCACACCTCGCTGACGCTCTACACCCAGCTCTACCTCTCCGGGTACGAGCTGGAGCTCGACGATCTGAAGGCCTTCCGGACGCACGGCTCCAAGACACCCGGTCACCCGGAGTACGGGCACACCGCCGGTGTCGAGACCACCACCGGTCCGCTCGGCCAGGGTGTCGCCAACGCCGTCGGCATGGCGATGGCCGCCCGCTACGAGCGCGGCCTCTTCGACCCCGAGGCCCCCGAGGGCGAATCCCCCTTCGACCACACCATCTGGGCGATCGTCTCCGACGGCGACCTGGAGGAGGGCATCTCCGCCGAGGCCTCCTCGCTCGCGGGCCACCAGAAGCTCGGCAACCTGGTCTTCGTCTATGACGACAACCACATCTCCATCGAGGGCGACACGGCGACCGCGTTCTCCGAGGACGTGCTGAAGCGGTACGAGGCCTACGGCTGGCACACCCAGCGCATCGAGCCCGGCGCCGACGGCGACATCGACGTACCCGCCCTGTACGCGGCACTGAAGTCCGCGCAGGCCGAGACCGAGCGGCCCTCGATCATCGCTATGCGCACGATCATCGCCTGGCCCGCCCCGAACGCCCAGAACACCGAGGCCGCCCACGGCTCCGCGCTCGGCGCCGACGAAGTCGCGGCCACCAAGCGGGTCCTCGGCTTCGACCCCTCGCGCACCTTCGAGGTCGCCGACGAGGTGCTGGCCCACTCCCGCAAGGCCCTCGACCGGGGCGCCGAGGCGCACGCCGCCTGGGACAAGCGGATCTCCGCCTGGCGCGGTGAGCAGCCCGAGCGGGCCCGGCTCTTCGACCGGATCGTCGCCGGTCAGCTCCCCGAGGGCTGGGAGTCCGCGATCCCGGTCTTCGAGGAGGGCAAGTCCGTCGCCACCCGTGCCGCCTCCGGCAAGGTGCTCCAGGCGCTCGGCGCGGTGCTCCCCGAGTTGTGGGGCGGTTCCGCCGACCTCGCCGGCTCGAACAACACGACCATCGACAAGTCGAGCTCCTTCCTGCCGAAGGGCAACCCGCTGCCGGAGGCCGACCCCTACGGCCGTACGGTCCACTTCGGCATCCGCGAGCACTCGATGGCCGCGGAGATGAACGGCATCGCGCTGCACGGCAACACGCGGATCTACGGCGGCACCTTCCTCGTGTTCTCCGACTACATGCGCAACGCCGTACGCCTGTCCGCGCTGATGCAGCTGCCTGTCACCTACGTGTGGACGCACGACTCCATCGGCCTCGGCGAGGACGGTCCCACGCACCAGCCGGTCGAGCACCTCGCGTCGCTGCGCGCCATCCCGGGCCTGAACATCGTCCGCCCGGCCGACGCCAACGAGACCGCGACCGCCTGGGCCGAGATCCTCCGCCGGCACGCCACCGACCCGGCCCCGCACGGCCTCGCGCTCAGCCGCCAGGGTGTGCCGACGTACGCGCCGAACCCGGACGCGGCCAAGGGCGGGTACGTCCTCCGGGACTCCTCCACGGAGACCCCGGACGTCGTCCTCATCGCCACCGGCTCCGAGGTCCAGCTCGCCGTCGCCGCGCGGGAGCAGCTGGAGACGGAGGGGGTCGGCACCCGGGTGGTGTCGATGCCGTCCGTGGAGTGGTTCGAGCAGCAGCCGCGGGAGTACCGGGAGAGCGTCCTACCGCCGTCCGTGCGAGCCCGTGTCGCGATCGAGGCCGGTATCGGCCTGACGTGGTACCGGTTCACAGGTGACGCAGGACGCATCGTCTCCCTCGAACACTTCGGCGCCTCCGCCGACGCGAAGACTCTCTTCGCCGAGTACGGCTTCACCGCCGAGAACGTCGCCGCCGCAGCCAGGGAATCGCTGGCCGCCGCGCGTGGTTGATCCGATCGCCAGAAAGAAGATGATCCAAGTGACCGAAGCAACCGCGACCGCGGGAGCACTCAAGCGCCTGTCCGACGAGGGCGTATCCGTCTGGCTGGACGACCTGTCGCGGGGACGGATCGAGTCCGGGAACCTCGCCGAACTGGTCGAGACGAAGCACGTGGTGGGTGTCACCACCAACCCGTCGATCTTCCAGGCCGCCATCGGCTCGGGTGAGGGCTACGAGGAGCAGCTGACCGACCTCGCCACCCGGGGCGTCACGGTCGACGAGGCCGTACGGATGATGACCACGGCCGATGTCCGGGCCGCCGCCGACGTACTGCGTCCGGTGTACGACGCCACCGGCGGCCGGGACGGCCGGGTCTCCATCGAGGTCGACCCCCGCCTCGCCCACGACACCCGGGCGACGATCGCCGAGGCCAAGCAGCTCGCCTGGCTCGTCGACCGCCCGAACGTCATGATCAAGATCCCGGCGACCAAGGCGGGCCTCCCGGCGATCACCGAGGTCATCGGCCTCGGAATCAGCGTCAACGTCACGCTGATCTTCTCCCTCGAGCGCTACCGCGAGGTCATGGACGCCTACCTGGCGGGTCTGGAGAAGGCCGCGAAGAAGGGCCTCGACCTCTCCACGATCCACTCCGTCGCCTCCTTCTTCGTCTCCCGCGTCGACTCCGAGATCGACAAGCGGCTCACCGTCCTCGGCACGGACCGGGCCCTCGCCCTCAAGGGCAGGGCGGCCCTCGCCAACGCGCGGCTGGCCTACGAGGCGTACGAGGACGTCTTCGCCGGGGAGCGCTGGAACTCCCTCGGCGGTGCCCGCGCCAACAAGCAGCGCCCGCTGTGGGCCTCGACCGGCGTGAAGGACCCGGCCTACAAGGACACCCTCTACGTCGACGACCTGGTCGCGCCCGGCACGGTCAACACCATGCCGGAGGCCACGCTGAACGCCACCGCCGACCACGGCGGGATCACCGGCGACACGGTGACCGGCGGCTATGCGCAGGCCCGCGCCGACCTGGCCGCCGTGGAGGCGCTGGGGATCTCGTACGACGAGGTCGTGCAGCAGCTGGAGGACGAGGGCGTCGCCAAGTTCGAGGTGGCCTGGCAGGACCTGCTGGACGCCGTCACGAAGTCGCTGAACAGTAAGGGAGTTGACGCGGAATGACCGTCACCGCCGACTGGGAGAACCCGCTGCGCGACGAGCGCGACCGGCGTCTCCCCCGGATCGCCGGACCGTCCGGACTCGTCATCTTCGGGGTCACCGGCGACCTGTCCCGCAAGAAGCTGATGCCGGCCGTCTACGACCTCGCCAACCGCGGCATGCTGCCGCCGGGCTTCTCGCTCGTCGGGTTCGCCCGCCGGGACTGGGAGGACGAGGACTTCGCACAGATCGTGCACGACTCCGTGCGCGACCACGCGCGGACCGAGTTCCGTGAGGAGGTCTGGCAGCAGCTCGCCGAGGGGATGCGGTTCATTCCGGGCGACTTCGACGACGACACGGCGTTCAAGCAGTTGCGCCAGACCGTCGAGGAGCTGGACAAGGCCCGCGGCACCAGCGGCAACTACGCCTTCTACCTCTCCGTGCCGCCGAAGTTCTTCCCGAAGGTCGTCCAGCAGCTCAAGAAGCACGGGCTGGCGAACGCGCCCGAGGGCTCCTGGCGGCGCGCGGTCATCGAGAAGCCGTTCGGCCGCGACCTCAAGAGCGCCCGCGAGCTCAACGCCCTCGTGCACGACGTGTTCGAGCCGGACCAGGTCTTCCGCATCGACCACTACCTCGGCAAGGAGACCGTCCAGAACATCCTGGCGCTGCGCTTCGCCAACCAGATGTACGAGCCCATCTGGAACCGGTCGTACGTGGACCACGTCCAGATCACGATGGCCGAGGACATCGGCATCGGCGGGCGCGCGGGGTACTACGACGGCATCGGCGCCGCCCGTGACGTCATCCAGAACCACCTGCTCCAGCTGATGGCGCTCACCGCCATGGAGGAGCCGGCCGCCTTCGACGCCGAGTCGCTGCTCACCGAGAAGCTGAAGGTCCTCAGGGCCGTGAAGCTGCCGGAGGACATCGGCGCGCACGCGGTCCGCGGGCAGTACGCGGGTGCCTGGCAGGGCGGCGAGAAGGTGCTCGGGTATCTGGAGGAGGAGGGCATCGACCCGGCCTCCACGACGGACACGTACGCGGCCATCAGGCTGAACGTCGACAACCGCCGCTGGGCGGGCGTCCCCTTCTACCTGCGCACCGGCAAGCGGCTCGGCCGCCGGGTCACCGAGATCGCGGTCGTCTTCCAGACGGCCCCGCACTCGCCCTTCGACTCCACGGCCACCGAGGAGCTCGGCTCCAACGCGATCGTCATCCGGGTGCAGCCGGACGAGGGCATGACGGTCCGGTTCGGGTCGAAGGTGCCGGGCACCTCGATGGAGATCCGGGACGTGACGATGGACTTCGCCTACGGCGAGTCGTTCACCGAGTCCAGCCCGGAGGCCTACGAGCGGCTCATCCTGGATGTCCTTCTCGGGGACGCCAACCTGTTCCCCCGCCACCAGGAAGTGGAAGAGTCCTGGAAGATCCTCGACCCGATCGAGGAGCACTGGGCGAACCACGGCCGTCCGGCGCAGTACGCGTCGGGTACCTGGGGACCCGAGGAAGCCGACGAGATGCTCGCACGAGACGGACGGAGCTGGCGCAGGCCATGAAGATCGACCTGACCGACACCACGGCAAGCAAGATCAACAAGGCGCTGGTGCAGGGTCGCCGCGCCATCGGCACACCGGCTGTGGGCATGGTCCTGACGATGGTGATCGTCACGGACGAGGAAAACGCCTACGACGCGATCAAGGCCGCCGAGGAGGCCTCGCACGAGCACCCCTCGCGCACCCTGGTCGTCATCAAGCGGCACGCCCGCACGCCGCGCGACCGCACCAACTCGCACCTCGACGCCGAGGTCCGGGTGGGCGCCGACGCCGGCACCGGCGAGACGGTCGTCCTGCGAACCTACGGCGAGGTCTCCGACCACGCCGACTCCGTCGTGCTGCCGCTGCTGCTGCCGGACGCCCCGGTCGTCGTGTGGTGGCCGGTGGACGCGCCGGAGAACCCGGCGAAGGACCCGCTGGGCGCGCTGGCCCAGCGCCGGATCACCGACCTGTACGCCGTCGAGAACCCCCTCGACGTCCTCGCGGCCCGGGTCCGCTCCTACGCGCCCGGCGACACCGACCTCGCCTGGACCCGGCTGACCCCCTGGCGGTCGATGCTCGCGGCGGCCCTGGACCAGGCCCGCACCGAGATCATCTCCGGGGCCGTGGAGGCCGAGGCCGACAACCCGGCCGCCGAGCTGCTCGCGCGCTGGCTGGAGGCGCGGCTGAAGGTGAGGATCGACCGCGTGGTCACCGCCGGTCCGGTCGTCACGGCCGTCCGCCTGGGCACCGCGAACGGCGAGGTCGTCATCGACCGCCCCGAGGGCCCGCTGGCCACGCTGTCCCTGCCGGGCCAGCCCTCCCGCACCCTCGCGCTCAAGGTCCGCACCACCTCCGAACTCATCGCCGAGGAGCTGCGGCGCCTCGACGCGGACGAGATGTACGCCGTCGCTCTCCGGGGCGAGGCCACCAAGGAGACCCCCTCTCATGTCTGACTCTCCCAAGCTGACGCGCCGCCCCGAGTGGACCGCGCTGGAGGACCACCGCGCCGAGGGTGTCACCCATCTGCGTGAGCTGTTCGCGACGGACCCCGGGCGCGCGGAGCGGTACGTCGTGCGCGTCGGCGATCTGCGCATCGACTACTCCAAGCACCTGATCACCGACGAGACCCTGGCCCTGCTCCAGGAACTGGCCACCGCCACCGACGTGTTCGGGCTGCGGGACGCCATGTTCCGCGGTGAGCGGATCAACCTCACCGAGGACCGGGCGGTGCTGCACACCGCGCTGCGCGCCCCCGCCAACGCCGTGGTCGAGGTGGACGGGGAGAACGTCGTGCCTCAGGTGCACGCCGTGCTCGACCGGATGAGCGACTTCGCGAACCGGGTCCGCTCCGGCGAGTGGACCGGCCACACCGGCAAGCGGATCAAGAACGTCGTCAACATCGGCATCGGCGGCTCGGACCTCGGTCCCGCGATGGCGTACGAGGCCCTGCGGGCCTACACGGCACGGGAGTTGACCTTCCGCTTCGTGTCCAACGTGGACGGCGCCGACCTGCACGAGGCGGTGCGGGACCTGGATCCGGCGGAGACCCTGTTCATCGTCGCGTCCAAGACCTTCACCACGATCGAGACGATCACCAACGCCACCTCGGCCCGCACCTGGCTGCTCGACGGCCCGGCCGGACTCCGCGACGACAAGGCCGTCGCCAAGCACTTCGTCGCCCTGTCGACGAACGCCGAGAAGGTCACGGACTTCGGCATCGACCCGGACAACATGTTCGAGTTCTGGGACTGGGTCGGCGGCCGCTACTCCTACGACTCGGCGATCGGCCTGTCCCTCATGATCGCCATCGGCCCGGACAGCTTCCGGGAGATGCTCGACGGCTTCCGGATCGTCGACGAGCACTTCCAGAACGCGCCCGCCGAGGCCAACGCGCCGCTGATCCTGGGCCTGTTGGGCATCTGGTACGGCAACTTCCACGACGCCCAGTCGCACGCGGTACTGCCGTACTCCCACTACCTGTCGAAGTTCACCGCCTATCTCCAGCAGCTGGACATGGAGTCCAACGGCAAGTCGGTGGACCGTGACGGCAACCCCGTGGAGTGGCAGACCGGGCCGGTGGTGTGGGGCACGCCCGGCACCAACGGGCAGCACGCCTACTACCAGTTGATCCACCAGGGCACCAAGCTCATCCCGGCCGACCTGATCGGCTTCGCCCGTCCGATCGGCGAGCTGAGCGACGAACTCAAGGCGCAGCACGACCTGTTGATGGCCAACTTGTTCGCACAGGGGCAGGCGCTCGCCTTCGGCAAGACCGCCGAGGAGGTCCGCGCGGAGGGTGTGGCCGAGGAGCAGGTGGCGCACCGCACCTTCCGGGGCAACCACCCCACGACCACCATCCTGGCCAAGGAGCTCACCCCCTCGGTCCTCGGCCAGCTGGTCGCCCTCTACGAGCACAAGGTGTTCGTCCAGGGCGCGATCTGGCACATCGACTCCTTCGACCAGTGGGGCGTCGAGCTCGGCAAGGTCCTCGCCCGGCGTGTCGAACCCGCCCTGACCGAGGGTGCCGCCGTCCCCGGCCTCGATTCCTCCACCACCGCCCTCGTGGCCGCCTACCGTGAACTGAAGGAAGTGCTCTGACATGACAGCGATGCAGCTCGGTCTCATCGGCCTCGGCAAGATGGGCGGCAACATGCGCGAGCGCATCCGCCGCGCCGGCCACACCGTCATCGGCTACGACCGCAACCCCGAAGTCTCCGACGTGGCGAGCCTGTCCGAGCTGGTCGACAAGCTCGAAGCGCCGCGCACGGTGTGGGTGATGGTTCCCGCCGGCGCCGCCACCCAGTCCGTCGTGGACGAGCTCGGCGAGCTCCTCTCCCCCGGTGACACCGTGGTCGACGGCGGCAACTCCCGCTGGAGCGACGACGAGAAGCACGCCGAGGAGCTGGGCGCCAAGGGCATCGGCTTCGTCGACGCCGGTGTCTCCGGCGGCGTGTGGGGCCTCCAGAACGGCTACGCCCTGATGGTCGGCGGTGACAAGGAGCACGTGGAGCGGCTGCAGCCGATCTTCGAGGCGCTCAAGCCCGAGGGGCCGTACGGCTATGTCCACGCGGGCAAGGTCGGCGCCGGGCACTTCTCCAAGATGGTCCACAACGGCATCGAGTACGCCATGATGCAGGCGTACGCCGAGGGCTGGGAGCTGCTGGAGAAGGTCGAGTCGGTGGACAGCGTCCGGGAGGTGTTCCGTTCCTGGCAGGACGGAACCGTCATCCGCTCCTGGCTGCTCGACCTCGCGGTCAACGCCCTCGACGAGGACGAGCACCTGGACAGGCTGAAGGGGTACGCGCAGGACTCGGGCGAGGGCCGCTGGACCGTGGAGGCGGCCGTGGACAACGCGGTGCCGCTGCCCACGATCACCGCCTCCCTCTTTGCACGGTTCGCGTCCCGCCAGGACGACTCCCCGCAGATGAAGATGGTCGCGGCGCTGCGCAACCAGTTCGGCGGCCACGCCGTCGAAGCGAAGAAGTAGGCGCGCCGTGGGGGATCTTCTCCTGGTCCGCCACGGCGAGACGGAGTGGAGCGTGTCGGGACAGCACACCAGCTGGACCGACCTGCCCCTCACCCGGCACGGCGAGGAACAGGCCAAGTCACTCGCTCCGCTCCTCTCGGGCCGGACCTTCTCGCTCGCGCTGACCAGTCCGCTGGACCGCGCGATACGCACGGCCGAACTGGCGGGCATCACCGGGGCCTTGACCGACCCCGACCTCCACGAGTGGGACTACGGCGCCTACGAGGGCGTCACCACCGTGGAGATCCACCGCACCCGCCCCGACTGGTACCTGTGGACCGACGGGGTCCCGCCCGGCCCGGAGGGGCACCCCGGCGAGTCCCCCGAGGACGTCGGCCGGCGGGCCGACCTGGTGCTGGCCCGGGTGGACGCCGCCCTCCCCGACGGCGACGTGGTCCTCGTGGCCCACGCCCACTTCCTGCGGGTCCTGACGGCGCGCAGGCTCGGGCTCGGCCCGGCGGAGGGCCGGCTGTTCCAGCTGGCGACCGGCACGGTGAGCCGGCTGTCGACGGAACACGACCGTCCGGTGATCGCGGAGTGGAACACCAGGGTTTAGTACGGCAGTTGTCGACGGCCCGGGAGCAGGACTCCCGGGCCGCCGTCGTCCGCAGGGCCTGTTGACACCGTGACGTGTGCGTTGGAGAGTCACGGCTGATGGAGATCGACAACCTGACCCCGGCCGAACTGCGGGTATGGCGTGCCTTCCCGAAGGGCCAGGCCGTGGACTTCCGTACGGCCGAGGACGAAGACGTGGCGGACGGCGCCGAGTGGGGTGCCGAACGCACGGTCCGGGCCACCGTGTTGCGGGCGCTGATGCTCAACGGGCCACAGGAGGACGGGGAGATACCCGCTCTCAAGCTCGCGGGCGCCCGGATCACCGGTGTGCTCGGGCTCCAGTACGGGACGGTCGACCACGCCGTACGCCTCAGCCACTGCCACTTCGACGACGTGCCGCTGCTGTACGGCTGCCGGCTGCGGCAGTTGAACCTCAGCAACTCCGTGCTGCCCGGACTGACGGCCGCCACGATGCACGTGGACGCCGTACTGCGGATGACGGACTGCAAGGTGAACGGCCCGGTGCGGCTCGGCGGGGCGCAGATCGCCGGAGCCCTGTTCATGGACCGCGCCGAGATCACCGCGGTCGACGCCGGCGAACCCGCGCTCCAGCTCAACCACATGACCATCGGCGACGACCTGTGGGCGCCGGGCCTGCGCGCCCACGGCGAGGTCCGCCTCAACGGCGCCACCGTCGCCGGTTCCGTCAACCTCATCGACGCCCGGCTCAGTCACCCCGGCGACATCGTCCTCGACGCGCAGACCCTCGTCGTGGAGGGTGACGTCCACCTGCGCCGGGTGCACACCTTCGGCTGGATCGGTTTGCGGGGCGCACGGATCGCGGGCCGGCTCGACTTCTCGTACGCGCACCTGTCGAACCCGGGCGACGCGGCGCTCAGGGCGAACAGTTCCACCATCGGGGAACTCTGGCTGCGCAAGGGGCCGCCCATGCAGGGCACCCTGAGCCTGCGCCGCGCCCAGATCGACGACCTGTTCCTGGAACCCGAGGTGGTGCCGGACGAGGTCCAGTTCAACAAGCTCGTCTACACCTCGCTCACCCCCCAGGAGCCCGCCGATCGCCGCCTGCCGATGCTGGAGCGGGACCGTGAGGGCTATGTCCCGCACGCCTACGAGCAGTTGACCGCGGCCTACCGCCGTATCGGCGACGACCGGGCCGCGCGACTGGTCCAGCTCGCCAAGCAGCGCCGCCACCGCGCCACCCTCGCCTGGTACGGGCGCCTGTGGGGGCACGTCCAGGACGCCACCGTCGGCTACGGCTTCCATCCTCTGCGGGCCTGCGTCTGGCTGGTCTCCCTGCTCGCCGTCGGCACGGTCGCCTACAGCCTCCACCACCCGCCACCGCTCAAGGCTGACGAGGCCCCGCACTTCAGCGCGCTGTTCTACACCCTCGACCTGCTGCTGCCGGTGATCTCCTTCGGCCAGGAGGGCGCCTTCGCCCCGCAGGGGTGGTACCAGTCGCTGTCGTACGCGCTGGTCATCGCGGGCTGGATCCTGGCGACGACGGTCTTCGCCGGTGTGACGCGGACCATCAACCGCCAGTGATCCCGGGTTACTTGGGGGCGCCGACCACGCCCGCCAGTTCCGCGATGTCCCCGAGCATCCGCGCCGCGTCCGGCTCCCGCCCGGTGAACAGCCGGAACGCGTCCACGGCCTGGAAGACGGCCATGCCGCCGCCGTCCAGAGTGGCGCAGCCGAGCGCACGGGCGGTCTGCAGCAGCTCCGTCTCCAGCGGGCGGTAGACCACCTCGGCGACCCACAGCTCGGGGCGGAGCAGGTCGGCCGGGAAGGGCAGACCGGGGTGGGCGGCCATGCCGGTGGGGGTGGCATGCACGATGCCGTCGGCGTCGGCGAGCAGCTGCGGCAGTCGGTCGGGGGCGGCCGCGGCCGCCCGGCCCTGGCCGAAGTGACGGGTCAGCGACGCCGCGAGCTCCACGGCCCGGTCGGCGAGCGCGTCGACGACGGTGACCCGCCCGGCGCCCAGGGTGAGCATGGCGTGTGCGACGGCCGCCCCCGCGCCGCCCGCCCCCAGCTGCACGACCCGTTCGAGCGGCACGTCGGGCAGCCCGCGCGCGAAGGACGCCGCGAAACCGGTGACGTCGGTGTTGTGGCCGGTCGCCCGGCCGTTCTCGAAGACCACGGTGTTGACCGCGCCGAGCGCCTCGGCCTGCGGGGCGAGCCCGTCCAGGTGCCCGATGACCAGCTGCTTGCACGGGTGGGTGATGTTCAGGCCGTCGAAGCCCAGGTCACGGGCGGCCCGCACCAGATCGCCGACCGCCTCGGGGCGCACCCCGAGCACATCGATGTCGATGAGCCGGTACAGATAGCGCAGGCCCTGCCGGTCCGCCTCCCGCTCGTGCAGCGCCGGGCTCAGCGAGGGGCCGATGCCGGCGCCGATCAGTCCGACGAGAAACGAGTCCTTGGCCACGCGGACCTCCTGAGGCGAGCCCTAATGTACGAACCAGTACGTTAGCTATATCAGCCGGGCTGCCGCCGGGGAAGACTCCGGCCGCGCCTTCTAGAATCTGCGGCACCGGCCGCACTCCCGAAGGAACCCGATGACCAGCGTCGACGAACCGGCACGACCGAACGGGCGGATCCGCGACGCCGTCCGCACCCAGGCCGAGATCCTCGACGTGGCGACCCAGGAGTTCGCGCGGGCCGGCTACGACGGCGCCCGCGTCGACGAGATCGCCGCCCGCACCCGCACCACCAAGCGGATGATCTACTACTACTTCGGCGGCAAGGAGCAGCTGTTCACGGCCGTCCTGGAGCGGGCGTACGGCGTGATCCGCGAGGCCGAGCAGGAGCTGGACGTCGAGCACCTGGACCCGGTCGCGGCGATCCGGCGCCTGGCCGAGGTGACCTTCGACCACCACGAGCAGCACCCGGACTTCATCCGTCTGGTCAGCATCGAGAACATCCACGGGGCCGAGCACATCGCCGCCTCCGCGAAGCTGGGGAAGATCGGCTCGCCCGCGCTCGACGTGATCCGCCGCATCCTGGCCTCGGGGCAGGAGTCGGGCCTGTTCACCGCCGACGTGGACGCGGTCGATCTGCACGCGATGATCAGTTCGTTCTGCTTCTTCCGGGTCGCCAACCGCCACACCTTCGGCGCGCTGTTCGGGCGTGATCTGGTCGCCGCCGAGCAACGGGAGCACTACCGGACCATGTTGGGGGACATGGTGATCGCCTACCTGACGGCGGACCGCGCGGCGGACTGATCCCGGCACGTCCGGACCCCTTGACACCCGGGATAAGCGGGCGCACCATCCTCGGCAACCGCTACTAACTATCCAGTGGGTTAATTACCTGGATAGCTCCCGGAGTCCCCCCGAAGGAGCAACCCGTGTCCCCGACCGTCGCACCCCGCGACCCTGCCGAAGCCGTCGGGCAACCGAAAAAGGCGGCGACCGCCGCCTGGATCGGCAGCGCCCTGGAGTACTACGACTTCTTCATCTACGGCAGTGCCGCAGCCCTGATCTTCCCGAAGGTGTTCTTCGACGAGTCCGACCCGGCCACCGCGACCCTGCTGTCGCTGGCCACGTTCGGTGTCGCCTACGCGGCCCGGCCGGTCGGCGCGCTCTTCCTCGGGCATGTCGGCGACCGGGTCGGCCGTAAGAAGATCATGGTCTTCACGCTGATTCTGATGGGCCTGTCGACGTTCCTCATCGGCTGTCTGCCGACCCGCCACCAGGTCGGCACCCTCGCCCCGGTCCTGCTGGTCCTGTGCCGCGTCCTCCAGGGCATCTCGGCGGCCGGTGAGCAGGCCAGCGCCAACTCCATGAGCCTGGAGCACGCGCCGGCGCACCGACGGGGCTTCTTCACGAGCTTCACGCTCAGCGGCACCCAGGGCGGACAGCTGCTCGCCACCCTGGTCTTCCTGCCGGTCGCCGCGCTGCCCGAGGACCAGTTGCTGTCCTGGGGCTGGCGGGTGCCGTTCTGGCTGAGCGTGGCGGTCGCCGTGGTCGGCTTCGTCATCCGCCGCAAGCTGGACGAGACACCGGCGTTCGAGCAGCAGGCCGCCTCCGAGGGCGTCCCGAAGCTTCCGCTGGTGGTCCTGCTGCGGGAGCACTGGGCGGATGTGCTCCGGGTGATCGGGGGCGCGCTGATCGCCTCGGTCTCCACGATCTTCACGGTGTGGGCGCTGGCGTACGCGACGAGCGACGCGGTCGGGATGAGCCGTTCCTCGATGCTGTGGGTGGGCGCACTGGCCAACCTCGTCGCGCTCGCCGCGATCCCCCTGTGGGCCACGCTGTCGGACCGCATCGGCCGGCGTCCGGTCTTCCTGATCGGCGCGGCGGGCAGCGCGGTGACGATGTTCCTCTACCTCTGGGCGATCTCCACGGGCAACTACCCGCTGACACTGCTGCTCGGCATCGTCACCTTCGGCGTCGTCTACAGCGCCGCGAACGGGGTCTGGCCGTCCTTCTACGGCGAGATGTTCTCCACCAGGGTCCGGCTGTCGGGCATGGCGATCGGCACGCAGATCGGTTTCGCGGTGGCCGGTTTCGCGGTCACCTTCGCGGCACAGATCGCGGGCCCCGACGGCACCGACTGGTCCTCGGTGGCCCTGTTCACCGCGGCCCTGTGCGTCCCCCCGCTGATCGCCGCCCTGACGGCCCGCGAGACCCACAAGGTCCCCACGGAGGACCTCGGCTCCCGCACCCCCCGGGAGGCACCCCGCCCGGAGAAGGTGACGGCCTGACCCTCCCCCTTGTGCTCTCCCCCCACGTCGAGCCCCCGGGCGCCCTGTCGGCACCGGGGGCTCGGGCCTGCCCGGTTCTCGACGCCTACGCGTTCGACCAGCCCCGCGTGCACAGCACCAGTCGGTACCCGTCCGGGTCCTCCACCGTGACGCCCCACTCGTTCCAGTACGGGTTCGGCGACAGCACCCGCTTGCCGCCGCGCGCCTCGAGGCGGGCCACGAGGTCCTCCGGTACGGGCCCGTCCACGTAGATCACCAACAGGTCCTCCTCGGTGGGGCGGGGTTCGACCGGGTGGCCCTGCTCGTGGACGAGTTCCAGGTGCCAGCCGGCGTCCGGCCACCCGAGCATCAGCAGGTCGTGCTCGCCGGGTTCGGGGCCGCCCTCGGCGCGCCACACGACACCCAGGCCGAGCCCCTCGACCCAGAACCGCTCGGCGGCGGCCAGATCCCGGGACGGGCGGGCGATGCGGATGTGGCTGCGGCCGTTGACGGGCATGGTGACCTCTTCCCCTCGGTGTCCGGGTCAGCCTAGGCAGCCACTGATCGCCGGCACATCGGCCATGCGCCCTGCTCCCCGAGTCGTAGGACCTCTTCCGCCGCCCACGCACCGTTGACAGACGACTTTTCCAGCAAGAACATCGGCACGAACAAGCAGAAAAGAACAGACGCCGACGTCGTACGCCGACCCGCGCACAGACCACCGCGCACTCCGGCCGGATTCAGGGGCGGCCGGGGTGCGCGGACCGCTGTCGAGGAGCGTTACTTCCCCGAATCGGCCGCGCGGGCCGGAATCCCGTACGCCCGCTCCACCCGCAACCGCAGTACCAGCCGCCGGTCCCGGACCATCGCCGCGCGGTAGTCGTCCCAGTCGGGGTGTTCGCCCTGGACGTCCCGGTACAAGCGGATGAGTTCCTCGACCGTGTCGTCGTGCGGGTCGTTCGCCACGGGGGTGAGGTCGGCCGTACCCTCGGCGACCGTGTACGCCCATCGGTCCGGCGTCGTCACGTGGTACGAGGCGCGGGGGTCCCGGCGCAGGTTGCGGGTCTTGGCGCGGTCGTCGGTGAGGGAGACCCGGATGATCCGTTCGTCGGGGTAGTAGGCGTGGCTGACGTTCGACAGCTGGGGCCGGCCGTCGCGCTTGAGGGTGACCAGCACCCCGCCGTGGCCCTCCGAGAGCAGCCGGAGCAGTGCGTCCTGCGTCGCGTCCTGAGTCATACCACGATCAACCGGCCCGGCCGCACCCGGCATTCCCGCGACCGGCAATTCCCCGCCGACCCGCGGCTCGTCGCGGTTTCCTGAGCGACGATGATGTCTGAGGTGGTCCGGGCCGGGTATATCGGTCCGCACCTCGACGGACGCGACGGAGGAGAGCGATGGCACAGCTTCGGCAAGAGGTCGATCCCGCTGAGGTGGGGCTGGACGGCAAGGCGCTGGACCGCCTCGACCAGCACTTCGCCCACTACGTCGACGAGGGCCGGATGCCCGGCTTCCTGGTGTCCGTCGCCCGAGGCGGACGCGTCGCCCACCTCACGACGCACGGCCACCGTGACCTCGCGGCCGGCCTGCCGGTCGAGGCCGACACCCTGTGGCGGATCTACTCGATGACCAAACCGGTCACCTCGGTGGCCGCCCTCCTGCTGGTGGAGGAAGGACGGCTGTCGCTGGACGACCCGGTCGCCGAGTATCTGCCGGCGTTCGCGGAACCCCGGGTCTACGTGGACGGTTCCGGCGAGAGCCTCACCACCCGGCCGGCCGACGGTCCGATCCTGATCCGGCATCTGATGACCCACACCGCGGGTCTGACCTTCGCCTTCTACCACTGCCACCCGGTCGACGCCCTCTACCGCGAGGCCGGCCTGGAGTCGTCCGTGCTGCCGGGCTCGGACCTCGCCGAGACCGTCGCCGTGTACGCGAGCCTGCCGCTGCAGTTCGAACCGGGCACGCAGTGGAACTACTCGGTCGCCTCCAACGTCCTGGGCCGGGTCATCGAGATCGTGTCCGGGCAGACCCTCGACGCCTTCTTCGCCGAGCGCGTCCTCGGGCCGCTCGGGATGACCGACGCCGGCTTCTGGGTGCCGGACGAACAGGCGGACAGGCTCTCGGAGTTGTACGGAGAGAAGGACGACGGCACCATCGAGCCGGTCCCCGGACTGCCGCTGCGGGGCCGCCCCCGCCTGCTGTCCGGCAGCGGTGGCATGGTGGCGTCCGCGTACGACGTCCACCGCTTCGCGGAGCTGCTGCGCCGCCGCGGCGAACTGGACGGCACCCGTCTGCTGTCCGCCGAGACGGTGGACCTGATGACCTCCAACCACCTCCCGGGCGGCGCCGACCTGCGCGCCTTCGGCGCCAAACCCGCCCACGACGAGCCCGGCAACGACGGCGTCGGCTTCGGCCTCGGCGTCTCCGTGGTGACCGACCCGGCCCGCACCCTGGCCCCTTCCGGCCTCGGTTCCTACGGCTGGAGCGGGGCGGCGTCCACGACCTTCTGGGTCGACCCGGGCCGCGATCTGACCGTGCAGTTCCACACCCAGGTGCGGCCGAAGACGCTGAAGCTGTTCCCCGACCTCAAGCGGCTGGTCCACGAGGCGGTCGTGGACCAGGACGCCCCGGGTCGCTAGTGATCGACCCGGAGCGTGAAGTGGACGCCGTCGCGGGCGAGTTCGCCCAGCCACTGCTCGGAGCGGGCCGCCGTCTCCGCCGCCCGGTTCAGGCCCGCCGGGAGAGAGCCGTCCAGGATGTGACCGATGCCGAGGGCAAGGGTGCGGGAGACACAGCGGGCCATGGCGCTGTCCTCCTCGTCACCCACCAGGTCGAGGAGGTAGCCGCCGGACCAGGTGCGGCCGTCCTTCGCGCGCACGTCGAGGGAGACGGCGAGGACGACCCGGTCGCGGTCGGCGTCCGTTGTCGGGTACCTGGCCGCCAGTTCCTGGGCCAGGGCGGCGATCCGGGTGTCGTCGCCGGTCAGCAGCTCCTCGAAGACCGGCTCCCAGGCGCGCAGCCAGCCGTCCAGCCGCAGGGTCCCGCGCACGAAGGTCCGCGGTGTCCAGGCGGCCGGCAGTCCGTACTGCTCGATGAAGGGGACGCTGTCGCGGTTGGGATAGACCTCGAAGGCCTCGCCGTCCACGACATGGCGCCGGGTCACCTCCCAGGGGCGGTCGGCGGTGGTCGGGGTGCCGTTGTCGATGTAACGGGCGGGCGAGCGCAGGGCGTTCAGGACTCCGGCGGGGGCCCAGCTGAAGCGGTACTTGAAGTCGTTCGGGACGGCGGGGACACCTCCGCAGTAGGAGGTGAGGCGGTACGACGCCGGTGTCGCGTCGCCGATCACACCGCGGGCCCGGGCGACGAGGCTGTGCGCGAAGAGGTGGTCGATGCCCGGGTCGAGGCCCGCCTCGGTGAGGACGACGATCCCGGCCTTCTCTGCCTCCGGCACCTGTTCGAGGACGGCGTCGGACACATAGCTGGAGCAGGCGAAGTGGGCCTTTTCGCGCACGCAGGCGGCGAGGATCCCGGCGTGCTCGGGCGCGGGCAGCATCGACACGACGACGTCCCCGGGCGCCAGCGCGGCCGCGAGCGCGGACAGCGTGTAGGCGCGCGGCTCGGCCCGTCCGGTGAGCCCCAGTGCCGCGAGGGCCTCGGCGGCACGCTCCTCGGTGCGGTGCCACAGGCGGACCCGGTCGGCGGTGTCGCACAGCTCGGCCAGGCCGCTGCCGGTGGAGAGCCCGGCGCCGATCCAGTGGACGGTGCCGGTCGTGGGAACCAGGTCAGACACGGCGGAACTCCCCTTCGTCGATGCCGAGTTCACGGCACGCCTGATGGAACCGCTCCAGACAGCGCCCCCAGGGGCCGCCGACCCCGAACTCCGGCAGCAGGGGCAGCAGGGACCCCGAGAAGTCGACGCTGGACTCCTCCGGGAGCAGGGACGGCAGGTTGTCGATGGCGATCAGGTCGAGCGGGGGTTCCTTGTGCAGTCGGCGGACGGGCTCGGCCCACTCGGTGACGCGGTCGTAGACCGGCAGGACGTTCAGGGGCGAGCCGACGTCGCAGGTGACGTCGGAGAGGGTGCGCAACCGGCGGGTCGGGTCGTCCAGGTCCGCCTCACGGACGAAGGGCGGGACGGGAGTGGTGGCGAGGACGCAGTTCACGAGCAGGTCGTGGGCGAGCAGGGCGGGGCGGTCCAGGCTGCGGGTCTCCTCGAGGTCCCAGCAGGCCGGCTCGATCCCGGCAGCCCGGAGCGCGACGCGCGCGCCCCGGCCGCTGCGGCCCAGGGCCCCGATCACCAGCGCCCTGAACTCCTCGTCCCCGGCGACGGGCCGCAGGACCTCCGCCAGCTCCTCCTGCGAGGTGGGCGTGAGGGGCGCGGACAGCCTTCCCCGGTGCTGGAGCACGGCCAGGGCCGCACCCAGGTAACCGGCCCAGTAACCGAAGGCGGCGAGCCTGCGGCCGTGGTCGTCGACCAGGTACTCCAGGTCGAGGAGCGCCCCTCCCCCGGCGGCGAACCGGCGCAGCAGTTCCGGGGCGCCCGGCTGCCCCTTGTAGGCGTGCCCGAAGAAGATGTGCCGGTGCGGCAGGGCGGCGGGCTCGTCGGGGAGTTCCTTCAGGCCTACGACCACGGCGTCCAGCGGCGCCCGGGACGCCCAGGAACCCGCGGGCGCCACTCCGCAGCCGGCCGCCTCGTACTCCTCGATCGGGAAGATCCGTTGCGGGGACTCCTCGACGGTCAGCGTCACCCCGCTGTCGACGAGCCGCCGGGCGTCGGACGGCACCACGGGTGTGCGTCGCTCGGTGGAACGGACCTCGTGGCGCAGCCACAGGTGGAGCTCGGTCATACGCGGTTGGCCTCCGGGCGCGGGGCGTCGGCCGCGAACCGGCCGGCGCTGAGCGGGCTGATGTCCACGAAGGGTACGCGGCCGAGGTACAGGTCGCGGACGACCTCGCCGACGGCCGGTCCCTGGAGGAAACCGTGGCCGGAGAAGCCGGTCGCGTACAGGAAGCGGGAGACCGAAGTGGCCTCGCCGATCAGGGCGTTGTGGTCCGGGGTGAGCTCGTACAGGCCGGCCCAGCCGCCGGTGCGGCGCAGGTCGAGGAGGGCGGGGGCGCGATGTCTCATGGCCTCGGCGAGGCGGGGGATCCAGCGGTCGTGGGTGGCGGTGTCGAAGCCGGGTGTCTCGTCGGGGTCGGACATGCCGAGGAGGAGACCGGGGCCCTCGCCGTGGAAGTAGAGACTGCTGGTGAAGTCGATGGTCATGGGGAGGTCGGGCGGCAGCCCCTCGACCGGTTCGGTGACCGCGATCTGGCGGCGCAGCGGCTCGACCGGCAGGTCCACGCCGACCATCGCGCCGACGGCCCGCGACCAGGCGCCGGCCGCGCAGATCACCGTGCCGGTGGCGATCCGGCCCCTGCTCGTCACGACGCCCGTGATGTCGTCGCCGCGCTGTTCGATGCCGGTGACCTCGGTGTGCCGCAGGATCGTCGCGCCGTGGCGGCGGGCGTCGGCGGCGTAGCCGTACACGACGGACTCGGGCGTGCAGTGGCCGTCCTCGGGCGAGAAGGCGGCGGCGAGCAGGCCGTCGGTGGTGATGAGGGGCGACAGCCGGCGCGCCTCGGCCGGGTCGGTCATGCGGCTCGGGACGCCGAGCGAGTTCTGGAGGCGCACGCTCTCCTCGAAGGAGGTGACCTCCTCCGGGGTCGACAGGAGGAACAGATAACCGACCCGGTGCAGCCCGATGTCCTGCCCCGTCTCCTCCTCGAAGCGGCCGAACGCCTCCAGGCCGCGCGCCCCGAGCCGGATGTTGAGCTCGTCGGAGAACTGCGCCCGCACCCCGCCCGCGGCCTTCGAGGTGGAGCCGGAGGCGAGTTCGTCGCGCTCGACGAGCACCACCTCCCTGACGCCCGCGCGCGCCAGGTGGCGGGCGATGCTCGTGCCCATGACTCCGCCGCCGATCACGACGACGTCGGCCGTGTGCGTGCTCACCGGCGCTCCCCCTTCGCCGCCTGCACCACGGCCCAGGCCGCGGCCGCGTCCTGGATGCCGAGGCCGACGCTGTTGTAATAGACGATGTCGCCGGGGGCCGCCCGGGCCACGGCTCGTCCGGTCAGGACCTCGCCGAGCCCGACCGGATCGGTCAGCAGCCCGGCCCTGAGCGCGTCCACGACCGGCCCGGCGTGCTCCGCCGCGGTCGCCGGGTCGTCCACGACGACGGCCTCTGAAAGCACCCCTCGCCGTAGGACGTCGGTGTCCACCTCCCGGCGGGTGGGCTCGAAGGACCCCATGCTCACCACCGTGCACCCGGGCGCGAGCCACTCCCCGTGCACGACCGGTGTCCTGCTCAGAGTGCAGGCCACGACCAGAGAGGCGCCGCTCACCGCCTCCTCGGCGCTGCCGACCGCTTCGGCGGGGAAGCCGAGTTCCGCCGGCGTCTCGGCGGCGCGGGTGCGGGTGCGGTTGCGGTTGCGGTTGCGGTTGCGGTTGCGGTTGCGCGGAGTCGGGCTCCACAGCCGTACGGACTTCAGGGGCCGCACCCGGGCGATCGCCCGCACATGGGCCGGAGCCTGGGTGCCGGAGCCCAGCACGGCCAGGTCGGTGCTGTCGGGCGTGGCCGGCGCGTCGACGGCGACGGCGCTCGCAGCTGCCATATGCAGGATGGTCACCGCGGCGCCGTCCATGACAGCGGTCAGGCGGCCGGTCACCGGGTCGAGCACCGAGAGCACGGCGTGGATCGTGGGCAGCCCGGCCGCCGCGTTGCCCGGATTGACGCTGCCGGACTTCGCGACGGCCCCGGAGTCGGCGGAGAGCCGGGAGACGTACGCGAAGACCACGCTGTCGTCGAAGCGGCTCGGATGCATGATCTTCGCCGGCAGGTCGGCCGCCCCGGAGCCGAGCGCGGTGAAGGCCGCGCGCTGCGAGGCGATGGCCGTGTCCGCGTCGAGCAGGCGGGTGACCTGCGGTCCGGAGAGGAAGAGGACGTCGTCGGTCATTCCCTCTTCCTCTCCGGATTTCCCGTCCCGGAATCAGCCCGGTGATCAGGACAGGTGGGCCACCGCGTCCAGATGGGGCAGGACGTGGTCCAGCCGCTCCCGCTTGGTGCGCAGATAGGTGATGTTGCTCTCGCACGGCGTGATGAGCAGCGGCACCGTCTCGGCGACCGTGATGCCGTGCCGCAGCAGCGCCTCACGCTTGCGCGGATTGTTGGACATCAGGCGGACCGAGTTCACGCCCAGGTCGTGGAAGATCCCGGCGGCGACGCCGTAGTCCCGGGAGTCCACCGGCAGACCGAGCGCGAGGTTGGCCTCGACGGTGTCCAGACCCTCCGCCTGGAGCGCCATCGCGCGCAGCTTGGCGAGCAGTCCGATGCCCCGGCCCTCGTGACCCCGCAGATAGACGACGATGCCGCTGCCCTCCTTGACCACGGCCCGCAGCGCGGCGTCCAACTGGTCGCCGCACTCGCAGTGCTGGGAGCCGAACGCGTCACCGGTCAGGCACTCCGAATGCAACCGTACGAGGACGTCGTCCGAGCCGATGTCACCGTAGACCAGGGCGACCTGTTCGTCACCGCGGTCGTGATCGAGATAGCCGACCGCCTGGAATTTCCCGTACACGGTGGGCAGCGGGGCATTCACCACGCGTTCCACGCCGGTGCGCTGTGGTGCCTTCTTGCCGAGGACGCCAACTTTATCTGTCATGATCTGTTTCCTAAGCAGAGACGAAAGGCCGTGAAAAGATGAGCGGTTCGGGAATACGGTCGGCGGCGTACGGTCTGTTGCCGACGGACACTACGGAAGACGTACGGACGCGGGGGGCGGGCGTCTCAACACAGGTCGCCGTCCTTCCGGTCGGAAGCTTCGAACAACACGGTCCGTACCTTCCCCTGGCGACCGACACCCTCGTCGCCTGCGCCGTCGCGCGGGAGATCGCCGCGGCGTACCCGGTGCACCTCCTCCCCCCGGTGACGATCTCCTGCTCGCACGAGCACGCGGCCTGGCCGGGGACCGTCAGCATCTCCTCCGTCACCCTTCATGCGGTGGTACGGGACATAGCGGCCTCGCTGCGCCGCTCGGGCGTCGAGGCGCTGGTCGTGGTCAACGGACACGGCGGCAACTACGTGCTGGGCAATGTCGTCCAGGAGGCCTCCGCCCGCGGGGAGCGAATGGCGCTCTTCCCGGCCGCGGAGGACTGGGAGGCCGCCCGTCTGGAGGCCGGGGTGGTCACCTCGCTGCTCACCGACATGCACGCGGGAGAAATCGAGACCTCCATTCTTCTGCACACCGACCCGGAATGTGTCCGATCCGGTTACGAGACCTCCGATTTCGTCGCGGACGACCGTCGCCATCTCCTCACCCTCGGTATGTCCGGTTACACCGATTCCGGTGTCATCGGGCGCCCTTCGCTGGGCTCGGCGGAAAAGGGGAAAGCCTTGCTGGAGAGCCTCGCGGCGTCCTTCGGTACGTATTTCTCGGCGCTCACCGGGGAGTAGCGGTGCGCGGGGCGCAGGCCCTGGTACCAGCGGACGACCAGGACGACCGCGCCCGGCAGGCTCGCCACGAAGCTGAGGACGCCGTACACGACGGCGGTCGCGAGGCCGGCGCCGGCGCCGAGGCCCATGGCGGCGAACGCCCAGGCGGTGACGCCCTCCCGGGGGCCGAACCCGCCGACGTTCAGGGGCAGTCCCATGGCGAGCAGGGCGAGCACGGCCAGTGGCAGCAGTTCGGCGACGGAGGCGTCGGAGCCCGCGATGCGGGCCGCGAGCACGAACATCCCGAGGTGGCCTGCGAGGACGACGGCCGAAGAGAGCGTGACGCCGGGCCAGTTGCGGCGGGACAGCAGTCCCTCGCGGGCCTCGGCGAGGGTCGCGCGCAGGAGCCGGCCCCGGCGGGAGGGAGGGGTCCGGTTCATCCGCAGGGCCACGACGACGGCGAGGGCGCCCAGGCCGGCGAGGCCTACGGCGGGGGCGAGGTGGCGGGCCTCGGCCAGCACCGGGGACTCCATCGTGAGCAGCACGCCACCACCGACGACCGCCAACGCGATCTGCCCGGCGACCCGTTCGAGGACGACCGCCCGTACACCGCGGCCCATGTCACCGGTGCTCTGCCCGTGCCGCACCGCGCGGTGCACATCACCGAGGACACCGCCGGGCAGGGCCGCGTTCAGGAACAGGGCACGGTAGTAGTCGGCCACGGCCTCGCCGAGCGGCAGCCGGATGCGCAGCCCACGGGCCACCAACTGCCAACGCCAGGCGCTGAACACGGTGGTCAGCACGCCGATCGCGAGCGCCGCCAGCAGGGCGGGGCCGTCGATCCGGCGCAGCCCGTCCAGGAAGACGCCGGTGCCCAGGCGCCACAACAGGACCGCGAGGATGGTGACGCCCGCGACGGTGCCGATGTGGGTGCGCAGGCCGCGGGAGTTGAGGACTCCGCGCAGCGCGGTACGCCACTGGGGGGTCCGAGCGGGCCGGGGCCGTGCCGCGGTCACGATCACGCCGATCCGGTCCCGGGAGACGGCGGCGTCGGTCAGGTCCGCGACGGACTCTCCGGCTGCCTCCAGGATCCGGGCCCGGACCACGAGCGCCTCGGCGCGCGCCGTGAGTACCTCGTCGCGCGTCTGGACCACGTCGGCCTGGAGCGTGAGGGCCCGGCGGGAGAGGGTGCCGGGCTCGGGCGCCTCCGCGGGTCGCCGGACGGGCAGACGCGCCGTGCCGTGGCCGGTGCCGCGGGCCGGAAGACTCGCCCTGCTCCGGTCGGTGCTCCGGACCGGCAGGGCGTCCCGCTCGCCGGCCCCGGCGTCGTCGCCGCGCGTCGAGTGGTCCTCCTCCCGGCGTCCGGTGCGCTCCGCACGCCGCTCGGTGTCCGGCCGCACCGTCTCCACGCTCATGACGCTCCGCCCGCCGGCCGGGACAGCGCCAGCAGGTCGGTGTGGTGGACGACGACCTTCAACTCGCCCGCGCGGCAGGCCTCCAGGCGGTCCCGGAGGTAGCGTTCGGCGGGCTCCTTCAGCTCGGGCCGCTCCTCGACGGCCGCGCCGACCCAGCCGCGCAGCCACTGGGCGGTGAGCGCGGACTCGGCGGGGCCGAGGCGCCAGGCACTCGGGTGCAGCCGTACCGTCGCGCCCCGTTCGGAGAACGCCTCGCAGGCGACGGTGACGGCGTCCGGGCCGAGCAGTCCGCCGCGCCGCTGGTGGGAGTTGAACGCGTCGGCGATCTCCTCGTCCAGCGGGTCGGCCGGGGTGAGTTCCACGCGGCCCGCCACGGACAGGGTGAGCAGAGCCGGGCAGCCGGCTCCCGTGCAGGCCGTGGCGAGGGTCTCGATCTCCTCCCGGGTGAGGACGTCGAGGAGCGCGGAGGCCGTCACCAGGGAGGCGCCGGCGAGGGCGTCCGGGGTGAGCAGGCCGACGTCGCCGCGGCGGGTCTCGACGGTGACCCGGCTGCCGTCGGCGGCGGAGCGCGGGGACGCGACCGCCGCGAAGTGCAGGAGGTAGGGGTCCCGGTCGTGCAGGATCCAGTGCTGGGGGCCGTCCAGGCGGGGCGCCAGCCAGCGGCCCATCGAGCCGGTGCCGCAGCCCAGGTCGTGGATGACGAGGCCGGCCTTGCCCGGCAGGTTCGCCAGCCGGATCCGCAGCGGGTCGATCAGGTCGCCCGCCCGCGCGGCCGCGTCGGGCCCTTCCCGAAGCTCGAGCCACTCGGGGGCGTAGCGGGGAGCGTCGTCGGGACCCGCGTCCCTGAGTCGTACGGTGGGACGCTCGCCGGGGTGGGTGCTGGGACCGGCCCCGGGGATGACCGATTCCGCGTCGGATTCGGCGTGGGAAGGAACTCCGGGCTTCACCGACGCCACCTCCCGCGGTCCCGGCTGTGCCGGGATCTTCCCGCTCTGCTTGGTCGCCGTCTTCCTCATGCCGCCCTCCTGGGCTCGCTCGGGAGTCGGCCGAGTACTCCGGCCAGGCTGCGGGCCGTGGTCGCCCAGCCGTCCAGGGCGGCCCGCCGGCCCCGGGCAGCCGCCTTCAGTCGTCGTCGTACGTCCGCCTCGCCGAACCAGCCGCGCAGTTCCGCGGCGAGGGCGGCGGGGTCCTCCGGCGGGACGAGGATGCCGGGCACGCCGCCGTCGGGGGCGCGGCCGACGGCCTCCGGCAGTCCGCCGACGTCGGTGGCCAGCACCGGGATGCCGCGCGCGAGGGCCTCGGTGACCGCCATGCCGTAGGTCTCGGCGTAGGAGGCGAGGACCATCAGGTCGGCTGCGGCGTAGCTGGCGTCGAGCTCGGCCCCGGCCTGCGGCCCCGCGAGGTGCAGGCGGTCCTGGAGGCCGTACTTCTTGATGAGCATCCGCAGACTGGCGACGTACTCGGGATCCTGGGTGATCCCGCCGACGCACACGCAGCTCCACGGCAGGTCCTGTGCGCCGGCCAGTGCCTCGATCAGCCGGTGCTGTCCCTTGCGGGGAGTCACGGCGGCCACGCACAGCAGCCGTGAGACACCGTCGGTGCCGGAGGCGAGCGGGGCGATGTCGGCACCCGGGGTGGCGACATGGACCCGCTCGGGGGTGAGGCCGTGGTGCGAGACGAGTCGCCGTACGGCCCAGTCGCTGGTGGCGATGACGGCGGGCACGGCCCGCAGCACCTCGCGCTCCTTGGCGTCCAGTTCGAGGGCGAGATTCGGTTCGAGCCCGGTCTCGTCGCCGAGCGGCAGGTGGACGAGGACGGCGAGCCGCAGCCGCTCCGCCTCGGGGACGATGATCTCCGGGACCCCGCAGGCGACCAGTCCGTCGATCAGGACGACGGTGTCGTCCGGCAGGTCCCGCAGGGTGCGGGCCAGCTCGGTACGGGCCGCGGCTCCCGGTCGGGGCCAGCCGCCGGCCACCGCGTGGCGTTCGACCTGCCAGCCGAAGCCGGGCAGGTCCAGGCAGACCCGCCGGTCATAGGCGTTGCCGCCGCTCGGCGCGGTCGAGTCGTCCACGCCACCGGGCATCACGAAGTGCACGGACCGCAGGGACATCGGGATGATCTCGGCCTTCTTGAGGGCGGAGTGCTGCACGGGTACGTAGTCGAGCGTGCCCGTCCGCCCGGTGGTCATGTCGGTCACAGGGCACGCTCGTAACTCGCCCAGGCGACATGCGACTCGTGCAGGGTGACGGTCAGGCCCGCGAGGCCCTTGGCGCCCTCACCGAGAGCGCCCTTCTCGATGCGCTCGGCGAGCCGGTCCGCGATGACCTTCGCCAGGAACTCCGTCGAGGTGTTGATCCCGGCGAAGTCGGGTTCGTTGTCGAGGTTGCGGTAGTTCAACTCGCTGACGACGGCACCGAGTTCCTGGGTGGCCAGTCCGATGTCGACGACGATGTTGTCGTCGTCCAGCTGTTCGCGCCGGAACGTGGCGTCCACCAGGAACGTGGCTCCGTGCAGACGCTGCGCGGGCCCGAAGACCTCGCCGCGGAAGCTGTGGGCGATCATGATGTGATCGCGGACGGTGATGCTGAACAACGGACGACCCTCCAGGTGCGGCGCGTCTGGTCCTCCGGCTGATCCCTGCCGGGGGATGCCGTGTAGTACGGCTCTTCGCTTCCCCGTGTTCAGCCGTATCTCACTCTTTTCTCAGGTCAGGCGCTCTTGCCGTACCTCACGAGGTGACAGAGGGCCGGAATTTCCCCACTGGCCAGCTTCGGCATCACCTCGGGGAGTTCTTCGAACGCGCTTTCCCCCGTGATGAGGGCGTCGAGCGCCGGATCGGCGAGCAGCTTCAGCGCGAGCGCCAGCCGGTCGCCGAAACTGCGGTTGCCGCGCGCCGGGGACACGGTGCCGACCTGGCTGCTGCGGATGACGAGCCGCCGGGAGTGGAAGGCCTCGCCGAGCGGGAGGGCGACCTTGCGGTCGCCGTACCAGCTCAGTTCGAGGACCGTGCCCTCGGCGCTGAGGAGTTCCAGGGAGCGGGCGAGGCCCTGTTCGGTGGCGCTGGCGTGGATGACGAGGTCGCACGCGCCGAGGGCGTCCGCGGGGGTCGCGAAGCCGACGCCGAGGGCCTCGGCGGTCTTGGCGCGGGCGGGGTCGGCGTCCACCAACTGGACCCGGGCGCCCGGAAAGCGGGCCAGCAGCGCGGCGACCGAACTGCCGACCATGCCGCCGCCGACCACCGCGATCCGGTCGCCGATCAGGGGGGCCGCGTCCCAGAGGGCGTTCACGGCGGTCTCGACCGTGCCGGCGAGGACGGCCCGTTCGGCGGGCACGTCGTCCGGTACGACCGTCACGGCGCTCGCGGGAACCACGTACCGCGTCTGATGCGGGTACAGACAGAAGACGGCCCTGCCCTTCAGCGCGGAGGGCCCCTCCTCCACCACTCCGACGCTGAGGTAGCCGTACTTCACCGGCCCCGGGAAGTCGCCCTCCTGGAACGGTGCCCGCATGGTCGCGTACTGGCTCTCGGGCACCCCGCCGCGGAACACGAGTGTCTCCGTGCCCCGGCTGACCCCTGAGTACAGCGAGCGGACCAGCACCTCGTCCTCACGCGGGGCCGGAAGGGTGACCTCCCGTAGCTCGCCCTCGCCCGGAGAGCGGAGCCAGAACGCGCGTGCGGCGGCCTTCATCGAGAACCTCCTGAACGATCGGCAACCCGTGCACGTACCTCGTCACGTACCGAGATGTGCACAGGCCGCGCACAGTACGCGGCCTTGATCGACTCTGTCATCTGGCCGGAGGAATGTGCGGTGGCCCTGAACAACACTTACCAAGCAAGGCTGGTCCAGCAGGAGACCGCTGTGGGAGCGGGTCTGCAGATCCTGTTGCTGGCCCTGCTCGGCACGGCGATCGGCATGGGGCCCGCGGGCTGGCTGACCGGCCTCGCCTTCGCCGTCGCCACCTGGGCCGTGCTCTCCAGGGCATTGCACCGCACCCGGCCTCGCTCCTTCGGACCGGCCAACCGCGTGACCCTCGGCCGGGCGACCCTCGTCGGCGGAGTGACCGCGCTGGTCGCGGACTCCTTCCAGGACTCCCCGCCGGTGACGCTGTTCGTGGGCCTGACCGCGGTGGCCCTGATCCTCGACGGCGTCGACGGCAAGGTCGCCCGCGCCACGGGCACCTCGACCCCGCTGGGCGCGCGGTTCGACATGGAGGTCGACGCGTTCCTGATCCTGGTGCTCAGTGTGTACGTCTCGATGTCGCAGGGTCCGTGGGTGCTGCTGATCGGCGCCATGCGCTACGGCTTCGTCGCCGCCGCCCGCGTCTGGAGCTGGCTGAACGCCCCCCTGCCGCCGAGCATGGCCCGCAAGACGGTGGCCGCGCTGCAGGGGATCCTGCTGCTCGTGGCCGCGTCCGGGTACCTGCCGTACTCGGCGACCTTCGGGGTCGTGGCCGTCGCTCTGGGGACGCTGGTCTGGTCGTTCGGCCGGGACATCCTGTGGCTGTGGCGCACGCACCGGGCGGACCAGGCGGCGGTGGGCGAGCTGCTGGAGCTGGAGTTCGCGGCGGTGGAGCGGGAGCCGGAGGCTGTTGCCTCCTGAAGCCGTGCCGGCTCGGAGGTCAGCTTTTGAGCGGCACCCGGTACACCGTCGACTCCCGCTGCCGGAACCCCTGCCGCTCGTACAGCCGGTTGGCCGCCGCCCGGTCCGGGCGGGAGGTCAGATCGACGGTACGGGCCCCGGCCTCCCGGGCGAGCCGGATGGCCTCCCGGATCAGCAGTCCGGCGATGCCCTGGCCGCGTGCCGCGTGGTCGACGATCACGTCCTCGATACGGGCCCGCAGTCCTGCGGGCGCGGGGTACATGACCAGGGTCAGGGTGCCGATGACCGACCCGGCCGGCGACCTGGCGATCAGCATGGTGTTGGCGTCACAGGCCAGGATGCGGTCGAGCGCCGCGAGGTCGAGGGCCTCGGCCGTCGAGGACAGCTGCGGCAGCATCCGCCCGAAGGCGTCGACAAGCTCCTGGTCCGCCTCCCGGGCGATCTCCACCCGGATGTCCTGAGTCTCCATGGGGTGGACCCTATCGCCGCGGCTGCGGGACCTACGGCAGATCCGATGCGCCGGGGCACCGAAGCCGTCCGGCGAATCGCGGCGCGCGTGCTGGAAGCCTCCGACGGGGCCCTGGCCCGGCAACGCGGCCGTCCGGTGGGTGTCCCCGACCCGGCCACCTGAACCGCCCGGCACGTCCATGACCGGCGTCCGAGCTCCCGCCCCGCCCCTGCCCGGGGCACCTGAACCCACCGACGCCACCCTGCCCTGGCCCCTCAGCCGTCCCGCGATCGCCCGCGACTCGGCCACCTGCGCCTTCCGGCGAGTCCATGACCGGCGTCCGAACTCCCGCCTGGCGAGGACACCTGAACCCACCGACGCCACCACCGGCATCCCACTCCCGACGCGCCTCCGACTCAGCCACCTGAACCGTCCGGCGAGCCCATGACCGGCATCCCAACTCCAGCCCCGCCCCTGACCGGGGCACCTGAACCCACCGACGCCGCCCTGCCCCCCGACACCTGAGTTCTCCGACCAGCCTCTGACCGGGGCCGGAGCGTCTGAAGCGCGGGCGTCGTGTTCGGGGCAGACGCTCGCACGGGACGGGAGAGGTTCGACAGAGCCCCCGCGGGACGAGCACCTCTCCAGGGTCCGCCCGTCCTCGGTCTGGGGCAGGACCGGCGCCCGGAGGGGGTTCGGGGGCTGGCCGGAGCCGGGCCGCCCTGGCTCGACCCGTTCGTTCCTACCTCCGCGGCACCAACCCCACCGCCGCGACCGGCACCGCCGCCAGCAGCAGCCACGGCACCGCGGTCGGCAGTCCGCCGTCCAGGAAGGAGCCCGTGACGGAGCTGCCGATCAGGACGATCAGCCCGGAGACGGAGGAGAGCGCCCCGGTGTAGAGGCCGAGCCGGCCCTCCTCCGCGAGGTCGGGAACCCAGGCCCGAGCGACGGGTGCGACGAGCATCTGGCCGAAGGTGAGCAGGACGACGAACCCGGCCGAGGGCAACAAGCCCGCCGTACCCGTCCAGTCCGCGGGCCGCGAAACGGCGACGACCGCGAACCCCGCGCCGATCAGCAGGAGTCCGGCCACCATGGACCGGCGCAACGACAGTCGGGAGCCGGCCCAGCGGGTGACGGGAAGCTGGGCGGTCACCACCAGCAGCGAGGACAGCGCGAACAGCCAGGCCAGCGCCGACTGCGAACCGGTCGCGCGCTCCACCTCGTCGGGGAGGGCGAGGTAGAGCTGATTGTAGGCGAGCAGGTAGGCACCGTACGCGCAACACAGGGCGAGGAAGGGGCGGTTGCGGACCAGCGCCCCCACTCCGCCCTTCAGACGCACCTGTTGCCGCCCCGGAATGCGCTGCGGCAACATCCACGCGTGCCCGGCGAGGACGAGTACGAAGATCCCGGCGCCCGCCAGACACACCGTGCGGAAGTCCACTGCCAGCAGCAGCGCGCCGAGCAACGGCCCGACGAAGGCTCCGGCCTGCCCGGCGACGGTGAACAGCGCGAGGACACGGGTGCGTTGGCCGCCCGCCTCCTCGTGGACGACGGCCTGCCGGGCGACCTCGGACTCCACCGCCGGCGAGAACAGCGCGGCCGCGAACCCGATGAGCAGGACGGCCCCGATGACCGCCCCCGTCCGCTCGGCGTACCCGAGCCAGGCGAACCCGGCGATCCGCAGTACACATCCGGCCAGAACGACCGGCCGGATCCCGTACCGGTCGGCGAGCGCCCCGCCCACCACGAACAGCCCCTGCTGACTGAAGGTCCTCAGTCCCAGCACGAACCCGACCAGCCAGCCCGCCATGCCGACGGCCTGCCCCAGGTGTTCGGACAGGAAGGGCAGAACCGCGAAGAAGCCGACGTTGAAGGCGAGTTGGGTGAGGATCAGCAGCCGTAGCAGCGGGGAGAGCTGGACTGTCCTCCGCAGATCGACTGGCGTGGACGTCATCCGGCCTTCACCAACTCCTTGGAACGCGAGGGCTGTTCGGTTCCGGTCGCAGTCGTACGAGGACGCGCGCGCCGTCGCGGCCACCGCACCCCGCCCGCCGAACTGACCGCCAGCGCGCCCAGCAGGGCGAGGGCGGCGGCGGGCGCGAGGACGGCCCAGGGGGCACGTTCGGCGTAGGGCTGGTTCTCGGCGAGGAGCAGGCCCCACTCCGGGGAGGGCGGCTGGGTGCCCAGGCCGAGGAAGCCGAGGGAGGCAAGGGCCAGGGCGACACCGGGCAGGCGCAGCAAAGCGTGTCGGGTGACGGGCGGCAGGATCGCGGGCAGCACTTCGTGTCGCAGGAGATACCAGCGGCTCGCGCCCAGGCCTCGGGTGGCCGTCAGATGCAGGGTGGCGTGTTCCTGCCGGAGCAGCGAAGAGGTGTGCGCGGCGAGCGCCGCCCAGGAGACGGTGGCCACGGCGATCGCGGGCGTGGCGGCGCCGCTCCCGGCGACGGCGGTCACGAGCAGCGCGGCGAGCACCGGAGGTACGGCGTTGACGGTGTCGACGAGCGGCCCGGACAGCCGGGGCAGCAGGCCGAGCAGGACGCCGACGACCAGCGCGGTGACGCTGATGGCGAGGGCGGCCAGCAGGGTGTCGAGGGCGCCGTGGCCGACCCGGGCGAGCAGGTCCCGGCCGAGCGAGTCGGTGCCGAACGGGTGCCCCCACGAGGGGGATTGGAGTCGGGCGCCGGTGTCCAGCGCGAGCGGGTCGCGGAGCAGGCCGAGCGCGATGACAGCGATCAGGAGGCCGCCGTACACGAGAGGCAGGGCGCTGCGGTCGGACCGTCGCGGCCGGTGCAGGGAGCCCAGGGCGCCGTCGCGCAGGGCCCGGCCGGCCAGGAGGCGGACGGCGAGTGCCGCGAGGCCGGTGGCGGTGACAGCGAGGAGCAGAAGGGCGAGGGTGCCCGCCTGAAGTACGGGCAGGTCCTGTGCGAGGGCGGCCTGGAGGGTGGTCCGGCCGAGGCCCGGGATGTCATAGATCTGCTCGACGGCGACGGAACCGGCCGTGAGGCCTACGACGAACAGGCCCAGGTTGGGCAGCAGCGCGGGGACGCAGCGGCGGACCGCCTTGGCGGCGATGGCCCGGCCCGGCAGTCCGCGGGCCTCCGCGGCCGGCGCCCAGGGTTCGGCGAAGGCACCGGGCAGCAGGTCGTCGAGGAGGCGCCCGAGCACGGCCCCGGCGGGCAGGCCGAGGGCGAGGGCGGGCAGGACCGTCCACCGGGGGCCGTACCAGCCGAGGGCAGGCAGCCAGCCGAGTTGTACGCCGACGACGGTGGCGAGCACGGAGGCGGTGAGGAACTCGGGCAGCGCGGCGAGCATCGCCGAGGCCCCGCCCCCGGCCCGTCGCCCGTCGAGGCGTCGGTGTGCGCCGAGCCACAGCGTGCGGGCGCACACCAGGGCGGCGGTGGCGGCGGCGATCACGAGCGCCACCGTGACCAGCAGCAGGGACACCCCGAGTGCCTGGACCACGGTCGGGGTGACCTCCGTGCCGTTCAGCCAGGACCGGCCGGCGTCCCCGCGGGGCAGCCCGCCGAGCCATTGGCGGAGCAGGTGCAAGGGGCCTTGGTCCAAGGCGAGTTGGGCCCGGATGTCGGCCAGTACCCGCGCTGTCGGGTCGCGGTCCGCCGAGCGGGCCTTGAGCACGGTGAGCGCCGGGTCGGTGCGGGACAGCCAGGGCAGCAGGCCGATCCCGCACACCAGGGCCGCCGCGAGCAGGACCCGCCACAGCAGGGTGGCCACGCGGTGTCGCATGGATCAGCGTCGCGTTCCGGTGCCGACCAGGGTCCGCTCGTACGGGTCGAGGAGCACGCCCCGCACGTCGGTGGCGACGCCGACGATGATCGCCTGGTGGGCGAGCGGGACCACGGCGTCGGTGCCGAGGATCGCCGCTTCGGCACGCATGGCCGCGTCCTGCCGCTCGCCGGTGTCGGCCATGGCCTCGGCCTCGGTGACCGCCCGGTCGACCTTCCTGTCGCAGAGCCGGGCGAGGTTGTAGCCGCCGTCGCAGGTGTAGTCGCTCGCGAGGACGCCGACGGGGTCGCCGGTGTCGACGAGGCTGTTGCGGGCGCCGACGAACGCGTCGAACTTCCCCGCGAGCGCGTCGCTCTCGAGCCGCGAGTACTCACGCACCACCAGCGTGACCTTGAACCCGGCCTTCTGGAGCTGCTGTTGGAGGACCTGGGCGGCCTCGGGGAGTTCGGGCCGGTTGTCGTAGGTGGCGAGGGCGACGGCGGTGCCGTTCGGCTCGGCTGCGCTCGCGCGTCCGGTGGGCTGTACGCGCTCGCCCTCGGCCCAGGTCACGGCCGGTCCGTAGATGCCGGCGCCGGGATCGGCGTACCCCTCGAAGACGCCCTTGACGACGGTGGAGCTGCCGACGGCCTCGCGGGCGGCGGCGCGCAGCTTCGGGTCCTTGAAGGGGCCGGACCGGGTGTTGAGGTGCAGGCTCGTGGTGCGGGTGGTCGCGGTCTCCTTGAGGGTGGCCTTGTCGAGGGTGGCGGCCTGGGCGACCGGGATCGCCTCGGCGATGTCGACCTGGCTGGTGCGTACGGCGTTGGCGCGGGCGGTGCCGTCGGCGATGAAGCGGGCGTCGATGCCGGAGGCCTGGGCGCGGCCGCCCCAGTAGTCGTCGAAGCGGTCGAGGGTGGCGGAGGTGGAGCCGTTGACCTTGGTGAGCTCGAAGGGTCCCGTCGCGGTGCCGACCGGGTCGGCGCCGTCCTTGTATGCCTTCGGGGAGAGCACGGCGAGGCTGGGGCTGGACAGGCGCAGGGGCAGGACAGGATCGGGGTTCGTGGTGGTGATCCGTACGGCGGCGCTCTGCGCCTTGACCGTGAGGGTGACGCCGGAGAGGGCGGCCGGGGCGGGCTTGGCCTCGGTGGCGCGGGTGAGGGCGGCGGCGACCGCGGCCGGGGTGACCTCGGAACCGTCCTGGAAGGTGGCCTCGCGCAGGGTGAACAGCCAGGTGCGGTCGTTCTCGCGGCGCCAGGACTCGGCGAGCCCGGGAGCGGCGGCGCCGTTGGCGTCGAGCGCGGTCAGGCTCTCGGTGACGCCGAGGCGGCTGAGGAGGGTGGCGTCGGCACCGTACGGGGAGAGGTTCTCGGCGGGCGGGAAGGCGAGGGCGACGCGGAGGCGGGAGCCGTCGTCGGCGTCGCCGCCGGGGTCGCCGCCTTCGGAGCCTTCGGAGGCGAAGCAGGCGGTGAGGAGGGGGATGAGCAGCAGGGAGCCAAGGAGGTGACGGCGTCGCATGGTTGTCCTATCGCCCCATCGGTATCTCGAAGTGGACGACGCTGCTCGCGCCGCCCGTGGTCTGGCGTTCGTCGTGCACGACCTTGGCGATCGATCGCCAGAAGGATTCGGCGCCCGGGACCGCCGGGTCGGTGTGCAGATACACGGAGCGGTAGCCGCCGTCGGCGGCCGCGAAGGCGAGCAGCTCGTCGACCAGGCGGCGGCCGAGGCCGCGCCTGCGGTGCTCGGGGCGGACGTAGATCCGCCGCAACTGGGCGGTCTCGCCGGAGGGGTAGCGCTCGGCCAGCTCGCGCGGGTTCGGCGGGTGGGCGGGGCCACGGGAGTCGAGGGCGCCGGTGGCCACGACGGTCCCGTCCTCCGGGTCGAGGGCGACGAGGAGGGTGTGGCGGGCCGGGACGAGATAGGCGGCGGCCGGGTCGATGATGTCGCCGTGCCAGCGGGGCACGTACCCGGTTGTGAAATCGCGGTAGACGGTGTCGAGCATCACGGCTCGCACACCTTCGACGTCGTCCGGGCCTGCGGTCTTGATGCCGTAAATACGCACTTGCACATCATATGCATTAAGCCTTCCAGCTTGATCGCGGGGGTGATTTGACACTGATCGAATGCGCGCCATAGAACTTACCAACATGACATCCATTTTCAAAAAGACGGTCCGGTAGTGCGCATCGCCTTCGTCGGCAAGGGCGGCAGCGGCAAGACCACCCTGTCGGCGCTCTTCTCCCGTCAACTGGCCCGTTCCGGCGCACCGGTGCTGGCCGTGGACGGCGACATCAACCAGCATCTCGCCGAGGCGCTGGGCCACGACGGCGACGAGGCTCTCAACGCCCCACCGCTGGGCGCGCACGTGGCCGACATCAAGGACTACCTGCGTGGCACCAACCCGCGTATCGCCTCGCGCGAGGCGATGATCAAGACGACTCCGCCGGGCCGCGGCTCACGTCTGCTTCGGCTGTTGGGCGACGACGAACTGCACGTCAGACACGTCCGGCGGGTGGGTGACGTACCGCTGATGGTGACGGGCGAGTTCGACGAGAGCGACCTGGGTGTGGCCTGCTACCACTCCAAGCTGGGCGGGGTGGAGCTGTACCTCAACCACCTCGTCGATGGTCCCGGCGAGTACGTCGTCGTCGACATGACGGCCGGCGCGGACGCGTTCGCCTCGGGCCTTTTCACCCGCTTCGACATGACCTTCCTGGTGGCCGAACCCACCCGCAAGGGCGTCTCGGTCTACCGCCAGTACCGGGACCACGCCCGGGAGTTCGGCATCCGGGTCGCCGTGATCGGCAACAAGGTGACCGGCGAGGACGACCTGCTCTTCCTCAAGGAACATGTCGGCGACGACCTGTTGACCCACCTGGTCAACTCGTCCTGGGTACGCGCCGCCGAACAGGGCCGTGCCGAGGGCGGGTTCGAAGGCCTGGAGGCGCACAACCGGAACGCCCTGAGCATCCTGCGCGAGACCGTCGAGGCCCACACCCGCGACTGGGCCGCCCTCCACCGCCACGCGGTCGAGTTCCATCTCCGCAACGCCCGCTCCTGGGCGAACGAGGCGACCGGCCTCGATCTGACGTCCCAGGTGGACCCGGACTTCGTACCGGGTCCTGCCTCCCTCGGCTGACCCCCTCCTTTCAGTTCACGCCAGTTCACGACAACAGGACAGGAACCCCTCACATGTCTCTCGACGTCTCCCCGAAGCTCCTCGCCGAAGCCGAACAGGGCGACATCCGCGAGGAGGACTTCGTGGACACGGTCCGCACGTCCCTCCCCTACGCCTACGACCTGATCGCCGGCCTGACCAACGAACTGCGCGACGGCACGGTGGAGTTCACCGACAACCAGACCCCTCCCCCGTCGGAGAAGGAACGCGGCCAGCTCCTGCGCGCGCTCGCCAGCGACGCCATCCGGGGCAGCCTGGAACGCCACTTCGGCGTGGCCCTGGCCTTCCAGAACTGCCACCGGGTGGCGGCGTTCCGCCCGGAATCGGTCACGGGTGAGACGTACGCCCGCTTCACGTCCGTACGGTCACAGGTGCTGAATCAGTCGCCGGAGTTCAGGGACTGCTGAGCCGGCCCCGCTGTGAGATGTGGCCCTCCCCGGTACGGGAGGGCCACCCGCTCGCTACCGCCGGACCGCCGCCTCGGCCGGAACCGGCGCATACCCGGTCGGCCGGGCCGTGAAGGTGCCGCGGCCCTGGGTTCGACTGCGCAACCTCGTCGCATAGCCGAAGAGTTCGGCCAGCGGCACGGTCGCCGTGACGACCGCCGAGCCGCCGCGCGTGACCGAGCCCGAGACCCGGCCGCGGCGTGCGGCGAGGTCGCCGAGCACCGCTCCGACGGCATCCTCGGGGACGGTGACCGTGACCTCGACGACCGGTTCCAGGAGGACCATCGCGCAGGCGCGCAGGGCCTCCCGGAGGCCGAACCGGCCCGCCGTGCGGAAGGCCAGGTCCGAGGAGTCCTTCACATGGGTCGAACCGTCGGTGAGCGTGACGCGCAGCCCGGTCACCGGGTGCCCGCCGAGGGGGCCCTCGGCCAGCGCGTCCCGGCAGCCGGCCTCGACCGCGCGGACGTACTCCTGCGGGACGCGCCCGCCGACGACGGCCGAGCGGAACTCGAACCCTTCCTCCGACGGCTCCACATCGAGCACGACCTGCGCGAACTGCCCCGCCCCGCCGTCCTGTTTGACGTGCCGGAAGACCAGCCCGGACACCCCGCGCCCGACCGTCTCGCGGTAACTCACCCTCGGGCGGCCGACGTTGAGGGCGAGGCCATGCTCGCGCCGCACCTTCTCCACAGCCACCTCCAGATGCAGTTCACCCATGCCCGAGAGCAGAGTCTGACCGGTCTCGGCGTCCGTGCGGACGACGAGCGACGGGTCCTCCTCGGCCAGTCGGGCGAGCGCCGAGGCCAACCGGTCGGTGTCGACGGACCGCTCCGCCTCGACGGCCACCGACACGACCGGGTCCGCCACGCTGGGCGGTTCGAGCACGAGCGGGGCGTCCGGCGCGCACAGGGTCGAGCCGGCGCGTGCCGACTTCAGCCCGACGACGGCGACGATGTCGCCGGCGACCGCCCGTTCCAACTGGGCGTGCCGGTCGGCCTGTACGCGCAGGATCCGTCCGATGCGCTCGGTGCGCCGCGCGCCCGCGTCCCACACGGTGGCTCCCTTCTCGATCGTTCCCGAGTACACGCGTACGTACGTCAGCCGCCCCGTCGGGCTGGCGTTCACCTTGAACGCCAGCGCCGCGAAGGGCGCCGCCGGGCCGCAGGGCCGCTCCTCGCCGTTCTCACCGCGTACGGCGGGCACCTCGAGCGGCGACGGCAGATACGCCACGACGGCGTCCAGCAGCGGTTCGATACCGCGGTTGCGGTAGGCCGAGCCGCACAGGACGACCACGCCGTCGCCGCTGTGGGTAAGGTCCCGCAGGGCGGCGGTGAGGGTGCCGGTGGACAGGGTCTCCCGGTCGCAGAACTCCTCCAGGGCAGCCGGGTGGCGTTCGGCGACCGCTTCCTCCAGCAGTCGACGTCGTCGTAGGGCTTCCTCACGCAGACCGTCCGGGACGGGTCCCTCGTCAGCGGCGGTGGTGTCGTCCGCCCAGGTCAGTGCCCGCATCCTCAGCAGATCGACGACTCCGGTGAAGCCGTCCTCGCTGCCGATGGGCAACTGCACGACCAGTGGGGCAGGATGCAGCCGCCGCCGGATCGACTCGACGGCCGCATCCAGGTCGGCGCCCGCGCGGTCCAGTTTGTTGACGAACGCGATCCTGGGCACGCCGTGCCGGTCCGCCTGCCGCCACACCGACTCGCTCTGCGGCTCCACGCCGGCGACCGCGTCGAACACCGCGACCGCTCCGTCCAGCACCCGGAGCGAGCGCTCCACCTCGTCGGCGAAGTCGACGTGCCCCGGGGTGTCGATCAGGTTGAGGCGATGTCCGTCCCACGCGCAGCTCACGGCCGCCGCGAAGATGGTGATCCCGCGGTCCCGCTCCTGCGGGTCGAAGTCGGTGACGGTGGTGCCGTCGTGGACCTCGCCGCGCTTGTGCGTGGTTCCGGTGGCGAACAGGATCCGCTCGGTGACGGTGGTCTTGCCGGCGTCGACGTGGGCAAGGATGCCGAGGTTGCGGACGACGGCGAGCGGGTTGGGGTTGGTGGTGGTGCGCACGGCCCATGGCCTTTCGGGTGGTGTGACGACAGGGCGGCGCGATGGCCCGTACGACGACATGACGGTACGTCACATACGCGTGCTCTGGCGGTACTTGACCAGAGTCAGGCAGACGTCACGGGCATCCGGTGCCGACCGCGCAGCGGGCACCGGAGGGTCGAGGACACGAGGATCACGTCGTACGACGTCCGGGGGACGGCGACAGCTGTGCGCACGCACATGGCCGTACTCCCCTCACTCGTCGTTCCTCTTCATGGGCTGCGTGGTGAGTGTAGGGAAACGGGTGGGGCGGGGCACGGTGTTTTCCGCACCCCGCCCTGGCCGATCCCTCGTAGGTGCTAGAGGCCCTGAAGACCGTCGTAGGCGGACATGACGAGGTCCAACCCCCGGGCGTCCTCGGCCGGTTCACGCATCTGGTTGGTCGCGTACGCCACCACCATGCGGGCGTCGGGGTCGATCATGACGAGGGACCCGCCCCAGCCGCCCCAGCCGAAGGTGTTGCCGAAGAGGCCATAGCCCAGGCCGTACCGCTGTGTCATGCCGATCACGCGGTCCTCGCCGGCGAACTGCTCCTCCCTGGCCCTCCCGGCGCCGGCGGCCGACAGCAGCCGTACACCCCGGACCGTGCCTTCGCAGGCGAGCGCGGACTGGACGAGCGCGATGGAACGGGCGTTGCCGAACCCGCTGGCGGCGGGGATCTGGGCGCGCCGCCACGCCACGCTGTTGCCGTCCCGGACACGCAGCGCGGTCCCGGTGGAGGGTGTCGCGTCGGGACCAGGGGTGGCGGCGCCCGCGGTGTAGTCCTCGTCCCGGCCGGGCGGGGGGACCGTGAGGGCGACGCGGTGATCATGCTCGGCGGAGAGTCCGATGTGGAAGTCGGCTCCGAGCGGCCCGGTCACCTGCTGGGTCAGGAACTCACCGACGGTGCGGCCGGTGATCCGGCGCAGGACCTCGCCGACCAGGAACCCCTGGGTGAGCGAGTGGTAGCCGGCCGCGGTGCCGGGCTCCCAGAACAGCGGCTGGGCGGCGAGCCGTGCGGTGGCGGCCGGCCAGTCGTAGAGCTCCTCGACCGGGCCCTCCCAGTGGGGCAGTCCCGCGGTGTGCGAGAGCAGATGCCGTACCAGCACCTTCTCCTTGCCCGCCGCGGCGAACTCCGGCCAGTACCGGGCGACCGGGGCGTCCACGTCGAGCTCGCCGCGGTCGGCGAGAATCAGCGCGCACAATGCCGTCATCGTCTTGGTCGTGGAGAAGACGTTGGTGATCGTGTCCCGCTCCCACGGGACCGTCCGGCCGACGTCGGCGAAGCCGCCCCAGACGTCCACCACCGGTTCACCGCCGACGAAGACGGCCACGGATCCGCCGACATCCCCCTCGTCCAGCAGCGCTGCCAGCTTGTTGGGGACGGCGGAGAACAGATCGTCGTACGTGCCCTGGATGTCGGCCATGCCGGGTATTGAGCCCACGGCGGCCGGACCGGGTCAACCGAATTAAGGGCGCCTGCCGGGCCGTAACGCGAAAGACCCCACATGAAGAGGGGTCTCAAGCCGGTGGAGGCGACGGTCAGGACACGCCTACGGAAGAAGTGGAGGCGTTCAATGCCGACGCAGGCACCAGCGTGCGAATGATCGCCTCCAACAGATCCGCAGCCCGCTTCCCCGTAACCGGATCCTCAAGAGCAGTGAGCAGCTCTTCCACGCGCGCGCGGATCATGGTCTTCTCATCGGGCACGACGTCCGCGCGATCTTTGCCCAAAGCGCGGGTGATTGTCCCGAATGCAGCCACCACTGCTTCGGCCTTCGCTGCGGGGTCACCCGCAGCGAACTGGAGGTCGGCATAGCGGTGGATCCACCACGCGAGTCCGATCCTGCGGTCGAGCAATCGCTCCCGAAGGATCTCCAGATGCTCCGTGATGACAGCCTCTTCAATCCGCAGACGCTCCACAGCCCGTCGGCGCTCACGAGCCGCTGCGGCCGTCTCCTCGGTGATGGTCAGGGCCGCAGCCCCGGTCACCAGCAGTCTCGGATCCGTAGAAATTTCCTCTGACAGAGCGGAATTAACTGCGGCCTGAGCTGCCTCCACCCACAAGACCTCGTAACGCTTCGCCACTCTCGCGGCCGCACTCCCCATCAGGGTCTGGGCCACCGCATCACCGTGCAGCAAGGGTCCAGTTCCAGTAACAGGCTCCCATTCGTACGTGAATCGAACATCGAAGCACAGTCCGCGATCGGCGCTCTCAAGCCTAGTGGAGAAGATCGCAGTAGACCTTCCCCACCTATGCTCGTCGGCGCCGGCCTTGGATCGACGGAACATCGTCACGTTCTTAAGCCGCCTGTCCGGTCTCGGTGGCCGAACGGCGGGCAGCGGTCTCACGAACCACATCGACGAACCTCGCTCGCAGCCGCTTCCTGAAGGCGCTTGCTCCACCGATGACCTTGTCCAGGTCGTCGCCGAGCGAGTCGGCTTCTTCCGTGAAGACTACGGCGACGATCTCCTCCACGGCCTCAGCGGGCAGGCCACCCTCGTCGGCCGCGTCACACCACGATCCCAGTACGTTCGCCGCTTCTTCCCGTGCCTCAGGACGCCGCCACACCGCGCGCCAGCCCTCCTTCAACAGCTGCCGTACAACGCGCCCTTCAGGCCCCGCGGACGTGAGCAGGGCGACCGTCGGATCCGCAGCACCGACGGCGGTGTCCAGAACGAAGACCTTGAGGAATGCCTCCCGGCTGGGCGCCTCCACGTCCGCCCCGGCTCCCCACTCGACCAACGTCTGCAGCACACGCGCCGATACCAACTCCTTCGTGAGCATTTCCCGCAACGCGCCCTCGGCCTCCTGCCGTACCTGTGGATCGCGCGCCCGGTCGAGGACATACCGGAGCCTCGTGAGTGCGATGCTCGTGTACTCCCGTCCCAGGCGTCCACGGCACACGGCGACGACCGCCCGCTGCCTCTCAGGACGGGTCACCGCCTTGGCCCACGCGCTCAGCTCCTTGCGTACGGACGAACCCAGCGACTGCTCCACAGACAGCCGGTCCAGGACGTCGACAGCAAGGTCGACATGACGTGCCTTACCAGTGAGCAGCCAGTCGTGCGTGAGGTCCAGAACGGCACTGGGGCCTTCGGACTCTGCGATGTATGTCAGCGACTCGGCGAGGCGGCCGAGGCTCCCGTCCGCGATGCCGCCGGGCTTACTGATCTCGCAGAGCCAGCGCGTCAGGATGGGTACCAACTGGGGTCGCTTGCGCCAGACATGCCGGAGCAGCGCCCGGTCGATGCCCGGCCTGGGCTTACTGATGGACACCGTTCCGTCCATCGCGAAGTGCACGTCGGCCACGGCACAGCGCTGGGTGTCATCGGCTCCGGCCAGCGGGCCACCCTCCCGGGCGGGCCAGTTGATACCAGTGTCGGCGAGCAGTGCGTCCGCAGCGTCCAGCACGGTGCGTGCCGGGCTTCCGTCGAGGAAAGCAGCAGCGATCTGCAGGGCCCGGTGCTCCGGTGCCTTCCCGTCGCTGCTCCCGAACCATGCCGTGAGCCGCTCTTCCCAACCCAGGAAACGGTCACGGGCCTGTGCGTCGTGGACCGAGGTGGCCTGCAGGATGATCTCCGCAAGGCGTACGCCATCGGCAGGCGGCTCGTCGCCGCTCAGCAGACCGGCGAACACACCGGAGGTGTCCTGCAGCCATCCCATACGGCCGGCCTGATGCGCATCGTCACCGATCCGCCGCAGTGCGACCTTCCGAACATCGGGCCGGCCGACCCGCAACACAGTGACGGGGACAGTCCGGCTGCTCTCCTCTCCCTTGTTCCACACATGTTCGCCGGCAATGACGACAAGCTTCGTGCCCAGCGCCGCCACCCGTCGCGCGTACTCGTCAAGCTGCTCGTGAAACCGTTCCCCGAGTGGCTCCTGCACCCCGGAGAGATTCAGGACGTACCCCGTCTCCGGCTCGGACGGGAGCCGTGCGACGTCAGGTTCCTCCCAGTCCGGGAACAGCTCGAAGATCCGATGCCCGGGAGGGAGCATGAGATCCAGCATGCGGAGTGCGGCGGTACGCCGCCCGGACGCTTCGCTTCCGAGTAGCACACGCACGCTGTTGGCCAACGGGGCTGCCCCGGGGAAGACATGTGCGGGCGCCTTGCCGTAGTGCACGGGCGGCTCCACGAAGAGGTTGCTGCCGAGCACGGCGCCTCGGTCGATGATGTGGGGTCTCAGGTGCGCAAGTTCCGCGACGTAGTTGGTGACCCGGATGTCGCCACCGGAGACGAGTACGTCGTGTCCCGCCTGAACGCCCTCCAGACGAGGAGCGAATTCAGGCGTGGACTGCGGCTGCCGCTGCGGCTCGTCCGCGGGGCCTTCGAAGTCCTGATACAGGTTCTCGTCCATCACTTGTCCCCCGAGATGTGGGTGTTGTTGCCGCTCCAGATGAAGTCATGGCCGGCCTTGACATTCCGATACGTCAGATTGCTATGCGCGACCCCGTACGAGGGCGCCGCCTTCAGCTCCTCGGTGAGGGCCTGAACTGCCTCCGCCGACTCACGCGACCGCGCTGCGACGACTCCGAAGAGCTCCACGACGAGGCGTTCGAAGTCCGCCGCGACGACCGGGAACCCCTCAGGCCCTGCGGCGGCAACGGCCTGCTGGTAGGCGTCGAGCCTGGCGAGAACGCGATCGCCTTCGTCGGGTGCATGCCGACGGAGCAGCGCAGCGCAGCGACCACGTGCATACGTCCACACGTCGCCGACCATGGAGTTGATGACCGCCGAACCGGCCAGCGCTGCGATCTCTGCGGACGTACTCATGTGTGCCTCTTCCTCATGGTCAGTCATGGAGGGAACTGCGAATCGTGCAGATCTGTGTGGCGCGGGACGAGGCGGGGTGAGCTGAAGCGAGCTCGCCCTACCAGCCGCGGATCTTGCGACCGTGCTCGCTGTCCGGGTACAGGAGGGCATCGGCGACACGGCCGCCCGAGTCCTTCGCTCCGCCGCCGAAGTTCAGCGTGCCCTGCGCGTTCGCGCTGGCGGCGACACCGTCCCAGTAGGCGGCCTCGCGCTCCCAGCGCACCGAGTCGAGCAGCGCGAAGAGGTCGTCCTCCGAGAGCGGCTGCCCGGAGGTGGCCCAGCCGGTGGCCTGGTGAACGGCGATCCCGATGCCGGCGAGGACGGCGGGAGCGGAGACAGCCGTACGTGCAACGAAGTGCGGATAGAGCCGGGAGACCACTGCTGACAGCAGCGGCAAGAGACAGCGCTCGGCGCTGTCGCCGCTCACCCCGTCGGGCAGGTCCTCAGCGTGCAAGGTGGCGGAGGACAGCCCGAGGCCGCCGCGTCCGTGCAGCGCGGTGATGACCAGGACACGCAACGCGGAGAGCGTGACGAGTTCCGGATCGGCCTTGGTCAGCTGTCGTTTGCGCGCCTGCACCAGCTTCCCGAACGGGACCACCTTCCCGTCGTGCTCGACCTTCACTGACTCGGCGATCCGGTGCGCGAGCTGCGTGCCGATGTCCCGCTGGTCCATGGACATGGCGAGGTTCTTCGCGACGGGTACGCCCTCGACATTGCGGTCGTAGAAGATCTGCCGGGCGTCCTCGACGCCAAGCCCGAAGTACAGCTCGAAGGGCAGTCGTACGCTGCCGAGCTTCTCGTACGTCGTCCCGAAGCGCTCAGGGTTGTCATACAGCTCGTGCCAGGCGGCGACCTGCGTCTCCCCGTCGATCGCCACGACCGGTGAGCCCGGCAGCACGGTGATGGTACGGATGCCACTGCCGGTGATGAGCTCCGCGCTCACCGCACCGGGCTGCCCGTCCAACCACAGCGTGATGGGTGGCGTCGACCAGGCCGCGCCATGTCCGCCGCTGACGCCGGTGGCGATATAGGAGGCGTACGAGGTGACATTGCGCCCTTTCTGCGTCGCCTTCAGCATGCGCTGCACGAGGCCGCGCACTTCGGCGTGGCGACGCAGTGCGCCCGACGCGTACTTCAGGGCGCGCTTGTCCTCCTCTGCCTTGGGTGAGGGGACGAGCTGCAGCAGCGTGGGCAGCCCCATCGTGCCGATGACGGCGTCCGGGCGGAACGGGGTGACCGTGAGCTGGATTCCCTCGACGGTCGTGGTCGGCATGGTGATGGTCATGGCGAAGCCCTTCAGGACAGGCAGGATCGGCGACATGCAACTGGAGAGAGTTGGCGCTCACCAGGTCAGCCACAGAGAGCGTGACAGCTTTTGTTAGCACTGTCAACGCGTTAACGCTCACGCTCCCCCTTCGCCGCGTGTACTCTGGCCCCATGGAGGACGAAGGATCCGCAACAGCACCGGTTGTCACGGCAGCTCAGATCGCACGGCTCGCCGGTGTCACGCGCGCCGCTGTCGCCAATTGGCGCCGCCGACACGACGACTTCCCCGCGCCCATCAGCGGCACGGCAGCAGGCCCGCTCTTCGCCCTGACCGAGATCGAGGCCTGGCTGGCCGGACAGCGCAAAGGGCGGGGGGTCTCGCAGGAGGTCGCCCTCTGGCAGTCCCTGCGCGCCGCGTACAGCGACGACATGACAGCCGCCCTCGTGGAGGTCGGTACGCATCTGACTGGTGAAGCCACGACGACGCTCCAGGAACCCATCAGCGAGGCCGTCGACCGCCTGGCTGCCGAACGCACCGCAGCGCAGTTGTTCGAGGACCTGCTCACTCGCTTCCTCACCTCGGTCGGCCGCAGCGGCGCGCAGGCAGTCTCATCCCCTCGGCTCGTCCGCGCCTTCACGCACTTCGCCGGCCCGCTCCAAGAAGCTGCGGGGCTGGTCTACGACCCGGCGTGTGGTGCCGGCTCGCTTGTGCTGTCGATGACCGGATCGGCCGCGACGGAGGTAGCTGGCCAGGAACTCAACCCTGGCCTGTTGCGGCTGACCCAACTACGGATCCAGCTAAAGGGCGGGTCTGCAGCCCACCTGGAAGTCGGAGACTCGCTACGAGACGACCGGCACCCCGATCTGCGAGCCCAACTCGTCGTCTGCGAGCCACCTCTGGGACAGACCGACTGGGGCCGTGAAGAACTACTGCTCGACGCCCGTTGGGAGCTGGGCGCACCGCCCCGTGCGGAGGGTGACCTGGCCTGGCTCCAGCACTGTTACTTCCACACAGCACCCGGAGGGCGCACGCTGATCGCGCTCGCACCGTCCGCTGCATACCGCAGGAGTGGCCGCCGAATCCGTGCCGAGTTGGTGCATCGCGGTGCTCTCACCTCGGTGGTCGCTCTGCCTCCCGGCCTGGCAACAAGCCACAACCTGCCGCTCCTGCTGTGGGAGCTCCGGCGGCCGGCGAGACCGGGCGATGAGGCTCGGTCGGTACGGATGATCGACCTGACGGCGAACGACCCGGACGGCCCCCTGGACCCCTCACCGGACCAGATCGCGGATGTCCCGCTGATCGACCTCATCCGTGCGGAGGTGGACCTCTCCCCCTCCGCGTATGTGACCGCAGCTCAGCCCGACTACCCCACGGAATACGCGCATCTTCGGGCGACGCTTGAGCAACAGCTGCGCGAACTCGCCGAGTTGCTGCCATCGCTGCCACCGGGGCCGGGGACCGGAGCCTTGGACGAGATCACCCCGGTGGGGGTCGGTGACCTGGTACAGGCAGGTCTGGTTCGCACGACGGAGGACGGCGAGGCCGCCTCGGCGAGCGATCAGCTCGACACGGACTATCTGCGTGGCTTCCTCCGCAGTGCGAGCAACACCCGCCGCAACACCTCCGCCACGGGCACCCACCGCAGCGACCTCCGCGGGGCACAGCTCCCGCAGATGGACATCGAACAGCAACGACAGTACGGGGCCGCGTTCCGCGACTTGGGCGAGTTCGAGCGAAGGCTGAAGGAACTTGTCAGGATGGGCGATCAAGCGGCCCGCCTGGCGTACGACGGACTGACCAACGGCGCCCTCGCGCCGACGGCGGCCGCGCACATTACGACAACGGACAGCGCGACACGAGAAGGTGCCGAGTGAGCAATACCAACCAGGAACTTGCCGACTTCATCTGGTCGGTGGCCGACCTGCTGCGGGGCGACTACAAACGCTCGGAGTACGCCAAGGTCATCCTGCCGCTCACAGTACTGCGCCGTTTTGACTGCGTGATGGAGGAAAAAGGCACGCGTGAGGAGGTACGGGCACGTGCCGCCACATTCGCCGGTGAGAAGAAGGATGCGCTGCTGCTCGGCATCTCCAAGCTGCCCTTCTACAACACGTCGGAACAGAGCTTCAAGACCATCGGCAGTGACGACAGGAACGTCTACGCCAACCTCAAGGACTACATTCGCGGCTTCTCGCCCGAGGTCACCGAGATCATCGACCGGTACGACTTCCACATCCAGATCGAGCGCCTCAACGACGCCGACCTGCTGTATCTGGTGGTCCAGGAGTTCGCGGCGATCGACCTCAGCCCGTCGAAGGTCAGCAACCACGACATGGGGTACGTCTTCGAGGAGCTGATCCGCAAGTTCGCGGATGCCTCCAATGAGACCGCGGGTGAGCACTTCACCCCGCGTGAAGTGGTCAAGCTGATGGTTGAGCTGCTGCTCGGCCCAGACGAGGAGCGCATCCGCAAGCCCGGGGCAGTCATCGACATCCTAGACCCGGCCTGTGGCACAGGTGGCATGCTCGCCGCGGCCGAGGAACACATCAAGCAGCTCAAGCCCAACGCCCGAGTCAACCTTTTCGGCCAAGAGCTCAACGCCGAGTCGTATGCGATCTGCCGCTCCGACATGCTACTCAAGGGACATAAAGCCGAGAACATTCGGTTCGGCAACACCTTCACACGCGACTGGCATGAGGACCGTAAGTTCAGCTACATGCTGGCCAACCCGCCCTTCGGAGTCGAATGGAAGAAAGCAGAGAAGGCCGTCCGCGAGGAACACGACGAGCACGGCTTCGACGGCCGTTTCGGAGCAGGTCTGCCCCGCATCAACGACGGCTCGTTCCTCTTCCTGCAGCACATGCTGCACAAGATGCAGCCGTTGAAGAAGGACGAGAACGGCGAGGAGATCGGCGGATCACGCATCGCCATCGTCTTCAACGGCTCCCCGCTCTTCACCGGCGGGGCAGGCTCGGGTGAGTCGGAGATCCGCCGCTGGATTCTCGAGCACGACTACTTGGAGACCATCGTCGGCCTCCCTGACCAGCTCTTCTATAACACCGGTATCTCCACCTACTTCTGGATTCTCAGCAACCGGAAGCCCGCGCACCGCAAGGGCAAGGTCGTCATGATCGACGCGCGCGGGGAGTGGGTGAAGCGGCGGAAGTCGCTCGGCGAGAAGCGCAAGGAGATCTCGGAGCAGCAGATCGCCGAAATCTGCGCGATCTACCGCGACGCGGAGCAGATCGCGGCGGACGAGAATCACCCGCAACACGCCAAGGTCAAGATCCTTTACAACGAGGAGTACGGCTACCAGCGCATCACCGTGGACCGCCCGCTGAAGCTTCGCTTCGAGATCACCGAGGACACGCTGGCCGAGCTCGCGGCTTCTGCGGCGCTCCAGAAGGTGCTGGGCGACAAGAAGATGTCCGAGGAGGACGTCGCCAAGCGGCAGGCGGAGTTCGTTGAGGCGCTGCGACCACTGGCTGGCCAGGTCTGGTCGACCAAGGCTGAAGCCCGCGACGCCTTGCACCAGGCAGTCGCGTCAGCTGGCCTTTTGTGGCCGTCGGGTGCTGCGTTCCAAAAGGCGCTGTGGAGTGCGGTGGGGGTACGCGACCCGCAGGGCGAGGTCCAATTCGCCAAGCCCAACCAGCCCGAGCCGGACCCGGACCTCCGCGACTCGGAGAATGTGCCGATGGGTCAGAACATCGACGACTACCTGGCAAAGGAAGTCAAGCCTCACGTCGACGATGCGTGGATCGCCGAGCTGAAGAACCCGAAGACGAAGCTTACCGAGCGATACAAGGTGGGCTACGAGATTCCGTTCACTCGCCATTTCTATGTGTACGAGCCGCCGCGACCGCTGGCGGACATCGACGCGGATCTCAAGTCGCTTGAGGCACAGATCCAGGAACTGTTGGGCGAGGTGACGGAATGACAACTGTAGATCATTGGGTCAATCAGGCACCCGCGCATTGGACGCGAGGCCGTCTCAAGAATCTAATTTCTGCCGCCTCAAACGGAACGTGGGGAAGTGACCCCAAGGAAGACGCCACTAATGTTCGCTGTATTCGCGCAGCAGATTTCAATCGAATTCAACGTCGCGCAAATGTTGAGCGGGCACCATTCAGGAGCATTGACAAGCAGGCATTGCGGCAGCATCAGTTGCACCCTGGAGATCTAATTCTCGAGAAATCCGGTGGAGGAGAACGGCAGCCTGTCGGCATGGCGGTCCTATTCGAAGGCGCAGACAGGGCCGTCTGCTCAAACTTTTGCGCCAAAGTCACTCCAGCAAGCGGCGTAGATTCACGCTTCTTGAATTACGTATTCTCTGCCGCCTACAGTCAAGGCCTAACGGAAATCGCGATCAAACAGACCACGGGGATTCAGAACCTGGACATGGGAGCCTTCCTCTCGGCATCATGGGCTTATCCAGAAATGGGCGAACAGCACCGCATCGCCGACTTCCTCGACACCGAGACCGCCCGCATCGACCGGCTTGCATCGCTGCAGACCGAGGTCATCGTTCGACTCGACGAACGCGAGTCGGCCATCGTGGATCTCGCCATCGACAACCTGATCGAACGCGCTGGTACTGCACCCTTCCGACGCTTCATTACAGGGATGGATCAGGGATCGAGCCCGCAATGCGATGCTGTTCCGGCCGATGATGATGAATGGGGTGTCCTGAAAGTCAGCTGCCTCAGGCCTGGTTCCTTCCGGCCGGACCAGAACAAACGACTCCCTGAAGGTTCTCTACCAGATAGCCGCAACGAGGTACGCGCAGGCGATCTTCTGATCACCCGCGCAAATACACCGCAACTGGTGGGTTCAACTGCAGTAGTACCTGCAGTACGACGCGGCCTCTTGCTCTCAGATAAAATCTTCCGAGTCACTATCGCGAACTCATTGGACTCGCACTACGTTGCACTCATCGCACGCGGCAGCCGCGTACGAGCTATGTGTTCAGCGTCATCCAACGGTGCTTCACAGTCGATGGCCAACATCCGCTTCGACGAAGTGAAGGAGTGGCCAATCCCAGTAATCAGCAAGAGCGAACAAAAGAAAGTAGTATCTGAGATCGATCGGAGCCGTACTCAAACTGCAGCTCTACGGACGCGCATCGTTCGCCAATTGGACCTGCTTGCCGAGCGTCGCCAGGCGTTGATCACCGCCGCCGTCACTGGTCAGTTCGACGTCTCCACCGCCTCCGGCCGAGGAGTTGAGAGTCCATGAGCTCCGACAAGGCAAGCCGTTGGCTGATGACGGACACCAGGCCCGCCGTTCCCTTTGTGGACCGGCTGCACGTGAGCGGGTTCCGGTCTATCGCCGACTGCGATGTGACGTTCGGGCCATTGACCGTGCTCATCGGGCGGAACGCCTCAGGGAAGTCCAATCTCCTGGATGCACTGCGCTTCCTACGCGACTGCGTGGAGAGGCGTCCTCTCCACGCAGTCACAACCCGTGGAGGGGCCGACGTCCTGTTCCACCACACGTCGAACGCCGAGACTTCCGACACCCTGTCCATCGAGGTTCACCTGTCACTCCACACCTCTGACGGTGACCACCCTTCAGTCCACCCCGTGCGCGTCACCTATGGATTCCGCTTGGCCCGGGACGCCGACCGTATCCGTCAGCTCGTCGCCGTCGAGTCGGAGTGGCTGGAGGTCACCGGCCCCGACGCCGAGGGCGGCGCTCCTCGCGGGTTCCGCCGGGAGGGCGACACGGTCACCGCCCTAGACGACGGCTCCACATCGGGCCCCGTGATGTCGACAGACCTATGGCTGGGTAACGCCGCCGTCACCGACGCGACATTCGCTGGTGTCCTCCACGCACTCTCCTCCCTCACTCTCTACGCCCCCGACCCCGCCCAGATCGCCAAACCACAGCGCCCCGCCCCCGGCGACGTCCTGCTCCCCGACGCATCAAACCTGGGCCAGATCCTGGGCGCCCTGGCTGCCACCCGCCCCGAGGTGAAGCAACGCGTCGACGACTACCTCTCGGCGATCGTCCCCGGCGCGCTCGGGATCGACGAGCAGCCCCTCGACGCGTACTCCTCCGTGCAGTTGCGGATGAGGGACGCCGACACCGACAGCGTCATCCGCTTCGGCGGGGACCAGCTCTCCTACGGCACCCTCCGCGTCGCCGGACTGCTGGCTGCCCTCTTCCAGCCCGACGCGCTCGACGGCTGGACGTCCCTCGTGTGCGTCGACGAACCGGAGCTGGGGCTCCACCCTGCCGCCGCCGGAGTGGTGTTCGACGCTCTCACCGAGGCAACTCAACACGTGCAGGTCATCGTGGCCACCCAGAGTGGTGACCTACTGGACCGGGACGAGTTCGATCCGGACTGGGTGCGTACGGTCGCGGTCGTCGACGGGGCGACTTTGATCGAACCGGTCGGGGATGTCGCCCGCCGCGTACTGGGCAAGGGCCTGGACACGATCGGCGGCCTGATGCGCGGAGACCAGCTGACACCCGGCGACGTGCAGCCGTGACATACTCCGCGACCCCACCGGTGATCGCCTCCGTCGTCGAGGGCGACGGCGAGATCCAAGCCTTACCGAAGCTGCTGCACCGGATCGCGGGAGACCTGGGCCTCTGGCGCATCAGCACACCGCGCCCCGCCCGCGTGCCCCGCAGCCAGCTCGTCAAGGCCGGCGGCATCGAGAACGCCGTACTGAAGCAGGCCGAGTTCGTACGCGGCCATGCGGGCGGTGTCCTCGTCCTCCTCGACGCTGACGACGACTGCCCGGCGTCCCTGGGTCCGACGCTGCTCGCCCGCGCGCGGGACGCATGCCATGACGTCCCCGTCGCCGTCGTACTGCCCTCACGCGAGTACGAGTCATGGTTCCTCGCGGCGGCCGACTCCCTCGCCGGAGTCAGGGACTTCCCCGCCTCCATGACCGCCCCCACGCAGCCCGACACCGCCCCACGCGATGCCAAAGGATGGCTGACCCACCAGCGCGGCAAGCGCCGCCCATACAGCCCCACCGCGGACCAGGCGCCGCTCACCAGTGCCATAGACCTCACTCTCGCCCGCGCCAACTCCCCCTCCTTCGACAAGCTCTGCCGTGACGTCCACTACCTCATGACCGGAAAGCGAGGAGCCTGATCTCCATGACGCGCGTCGACACCGAGGAAGCGTTCGAGAACGCCGTCGAGGACGGCCTCCGCGCACACGGTTGGGAGCCGGGCCTGTCCAATACGTACAACCATGAACTCGGCATCGACACGGGCGAGCTGTCGACCTTCCTCGGCGCCTCGCAGAACGACGCCTGGCTACGACTCCAGGCGGAGTACGGAGAGGGCGAAACCGCCTCCATCCAGCGGTTCGCCAAGCGCGTGGCACAGCAGATCGATGCCCGCGGCGTGCTCGACGTGCTCCGGCGCGGCGTGAACGACCGGAACGTGAAGATCCGGCTCGCGTACTTCCGGCCCGCGCACACACTCGCTGTCGACGCCCTGGCCGAGTACGACGCCAACCGGCTCACCTACGTCCGGCAGTTCCACTACTCGGCGAAGACGCCCGCCAAGTCCGTCGATGTGGCGCTGTTCGTCAACGGGATCCCCACCGCCTCCGTCGAGTTGAAGAACCACCTCACGCAACGCCCGCAGAGCGTCGAGGACGCCATGCGGCAGTACCGCACCGACCGCGACCCGAAGGAACTCTTCTTCGCGAAGCGTGCCCTCGTTCACTTCGCGGTGGATCCGACCCTGGCCTTCCTCACCACTCGCCTGGGCGGAAAGAAGACCCGCTTTCTTCCGTTCAACACCGGCTCCGGCGGCCCTGGCGTCACCGGCGGTGCGGGCAACCCGCCGCTCACGGATGACGCGAATGACGGCACATACCCGGTCTCCTACCTCTGGGAAGACGTGTGGGACCGCCACAACTGGCTTGAGCTGCTTGAGCGTTACCTACACGTCGAGGACGAGCAGGCTAAGGCCGGCAAGTCCCCCGCGTACCGACCCGGCCGGGTCCACACCCAACCGTTGATCTTCCCCCGCTACCACCAGTGGCATGCCGTACGTCAGCTCACCACGCATGCACGCCAGAACGGCGCCGGCGAGAACTACCTCGTTCAGCACTCGGCGGGGTCAGGTAAGTCCAACACCATCGCCTGGCTCGCACACCGGCTGTCCTCTCTGCACACCCCCGAGGATCCGGCGCAGCTCGGCGAGGCTGTCCGGGACAAGGGAATGGCCCCCAACCAGCCGGTCTTCGACAAGGTCATCGTCATCACCGACCGGAGGGTCCTGGACAAACAGCTCCAGGACACCATCTATCAGTTCACCCACACTCCCGGCGTGGTCGTCCGTATCGACGAGGACTCCTCCCAGCTCGCCGGAGCCCTGACCGGTTCCACCGCGCGGATCGTCATTACCACCCTGCAGAAGTTCCCGTTCATTCTGAAGAAGGTCGGCGGGCTCGGCAGCCTCCGCTACGCCGTGATCATCGACGAGGCGCACTCCTCGCAGGGCGGAGACGGCTCGGCAGCACTGAAGAAGGCCCTGGGTTCCAACGCCGTGGACGCGGACGGCGACCCGTTGACGGCAGAAGCCCTGGCCCGCGGACAGCAGCCGAACATGTCGTTCTTCGCATTCACCGCCACCCCCAAGCCCAAGACGCTCGAACTCTTCGGCACGAAGGACCCCGTCACCGAGGAGCCGGGGCCCTTCCACGTGTACTCGATGCGCCAGGCCATCGACGAGGGCTTCATCCTCAACGTGCTGGACACCTACATCACGTACGGCACCTACTTCAAGCTGCACAACGACGCGGCCGAGCAGGTCGAGCAGCAGGTCGATCCGCGCAAGGCCCGCTCCAAGCTGGTGCGTGCGGCGATGTTGTCCGAGGCGTCGATGGCCCAGCGGGCGAAGATCATGGTGGATCACTTCCGCTCGCACAGCGCGGGCAAGCTCGGCGGTCGGGCCAAGGCCATGGTCGTCACCCCGAGCCGGGAGCACGCGGTCCGCCTCTACCTGGCGATTCGCAAATACGTGGACGAGCGAGGCGCCACGGACTGCGGTGCCCTCGTTGCCTTCTCCGGGGCGCTGACGGTGGACAACGTCGAATACACCGAGTCCAAACTCAACGGCTTCCCGGAGAAGGAACTCCCCGGCCGCTTCGGCTACGTACGCGCCGACGATGCGAACCCGCCGTCCGTCCCGAAGCCCGAGTACCGCCTTCTCGTCGTCGCGGAGAAGTACCAGACGGGCTTCGACCAGCCCCTCCTGACGACGATGTACGTGGACAAGCCGCTCGCGAACGTCGCCGCCGTACAGACTCTTTCCCGGCTCAACCGCACGCACCCGCTGAAGTCCCAGGAGGACCTGTTCGTCCTGGACTTCGCCAACAAGTGGGAGGTGGTCAGGGACGCCTTCCAGGACTACTACGAGACGACGCGTACCGAGCCCACCGACCCCAACCTTCTGTTTGACCGTCAGGACGAGGTCATGGGCTACCAGCTTCTCGTCGAAGCCGAGATGGACGCGCTGGTGAAGGCGTACTTCGAGGCATTCGACGACGGGCGCGCCTCCGAGGACCAGGTAAAGAAGGCTCATGCACTGCTCTACCGCTACACGGCCCCTGCCGTGGACCGCTTCAACGGCCTCATGGCTCAGGAACCCGAGAAGGCCAGGGAGTTCCGGCGAGCCCTGGAGTCGTATGTCAAGGCGTACGGCTGGCTGTCGCACATCATCGGCTTCGAGAACCTGGAGCTGGAACGGCTCTTCCAGTACGGGCGGTTCCTGCTCCGCAGGCTTCCTCGCCCCGACGGCACCGCGGCCGCCGACATAGGAGAGACGGTGCCCAGCCACATGCGGGTCAAGCAGACCGGAGCCCCCGAGCTGAAACTGGAGGTGGCGGGGACCCAGGTCCTGCCGGGACTGGTCGCCCAAGCGGCCGGAGCGGCAGCGGAGATCGAGGAGAAGTCGCTCGCCGAGGTCATCGAGTCCATCAACGACGAGCTGGGCGCAGATCTGTCCACCGCCGACCAGATACTCCTCGGCCAGCTCGTCGTGACGATCGCCGAGAACACCGACATGCAGGAGGTGGCCCTGGCTCAGGACGAGGTGACCTACGGCCGTGAACTCGCCAAGGACATGGACGACTTCGTCATCAAGCAGGCACAGTCCAACGACGCGCTGATGGTCCGTTACTTCGACGACGAAAAGGTGAACCGCCTCTTCCGGCGGGTCGCGACAGCCCAGTCGTACAACTTGATCCGCCGTCCTGCCCGCCGCGAGGCCGACCGGCAGGCAACTGCCGAACGGGCGGCGGAGTTGAAGAAACGCGGATCGAAGCGCACCGGTCCTGCCACGCCGTAATCTGCACTGACGATCACCACGAGGGATAGGGGTGCGGCATGGGGGACGACGTGGCGCCGACTCAGGATGCGAGCGAGCCGGAGCGAGTGCTCGCCGGCCGGTACCGGCTGCACGCACCCATCGGCGCGGGCGGCATGGGCGAGGTCTGGCACGCCTACGACGTGAGCCTGGACCGGCGCGTCGCCGTCAAGATGATGCTCGACGAGCAGCCGACCGCATACGCCGTCCGGAACGCCGCCCACCGGGAAGCGCTTGAGATCCGCCGCCAGCGCTTTCTCCGTGAGGTACGGACCACCGCCGGGCTCCATGAGCACCCCGGTATCCCCGCGGTCTACGACACGGGATACGACGAGGTCAGCGGACGGCTGTATGTGGTGATGCAGCTCTTAAAGGGGCGCGAGGTCCAGACGCTCGTCGATGAGACGGACTACGACTACGATCCTCTGCCCCTCCCATGGGCCGCTGCCATCGGTGCACAGATCGCTTCCGCCTTGGACGAGGTTCACCGCCACGACGTCGTACACCGGGACATCAAGCCGGCCAACCTGATGCTCACCCCTGGCGGAGTGGTCAAGGTCCTCGACTTCGGTGTCGCCGCCCTGCTCGGATCGGGGTCGAACCCCCACCTGACCCAGGCCGGAATGACCGTCGGCACGCCCGCCTACATGTCCCCCGAGCAGAGCCTGGCCAACGCGGTCGGCCCGGCCGCCGACATCTACGCACTCGCCTGTGTGATCTACCAACTCCTCACCGGGACCACGCCGTTCACCGAGTCCGGCGGTAAATCCCTCCCCTGGCACCACGTGCACACTCCGCCTCCTGCGATCAGTGCGCTGCGGCCCGACGTGCCCGATGGCATTGAGCGACTGCTGCTCGGCATGCTCCACAAGGATTCCGAACTCCGGATGTCGGCGGCTACGGTCTACGAGACCTTGCTGCCGTTGGCGGCTCAAGGCGCTCCGGTCGGAACGTCGCCCCTGCTCACCGCCGACGGGCTCGAACTCGACCCGTGCACCCCTTTTACCCGGCCATTCGGCGGGACGGTACGGCGCGGGAACCCACAAGCAAGGGCATACACGCCGACAGCACAGGACACTCCGGTGGTCGTGGAGCCCGGCAGGCTGCCCCTGAGCGAGACTGAGGCGGACGAGGCGACCGACCGCGCTTCGGAGCTCGTGAACCAGAAGCAGTTCACACAAGCGGCCGACGTGCTGACGGCCGCACTGGCCAGGGCCGTCGACAAAACCCTGGTGGACGATCTGACGTTGTCCCTCGCGCATGTCAGATTCCTCGCCGGTGCGCACAGTGAGGCTCTCGGACTCTTCCAGCAGGCTGCGGAAGGTCTCGCCCGGCGGCTCGGCGCCGACGATGTCGAGGTGCGGCGATGCCTCTACTACGCAGCCGAGTGCCGTATGGAACTCGGTGAGACCACTGCCGCCGTCGCCGCCTTCGGTGACTATGTGCAGCACGCCCCGGACGAGGACGACGAAGACGCCGTCGATCGTCATTTGGAGGCACTCGCCCAGATCATGCGTTTGGAGGCGGGATCGGAACGGTTCGCGCTGGCCCGGGACGCCGCAATCACCCTCCGCAGTGCGACGCAGCGCTACCGAGGGCCGCACGCACCGGAGTTGGCTGACATCGACGGGTTCATCCAGCGGCTGCGGCGCTTCGAGTAGGGACCGGGGAGGGGCTCGACGTGCGGCCCCTCCCTCTCCGTCTGCAAACGTTCAGTGCTCCGTCGCGTACGCGACGAACGCGGACCAGGTGGTGGGTTCGACGGCCAGCTGCGGACTCTGCTCGATCTTCGAGTCCCGGACATGGACGGCGCTCGTCGAGGCGGCCACCTCGACGCAGTTGTCACCCTCTGTGCCGCTGTAAGTGCTCTTGAACCAGGCCAGTTCGTTGGTACTCATAGCGCTCCTCGCGTCTGCTCCAGCAGGTCCGCGGTGGCCTCGCGGCCGAGGGCCTGCGCACGCATCCTTCCATAACGTTGAAGCAGGGCGCTGACTCCCTTCGGTTCCCCGATCAGGCTGCTGTTCTTCTGCCCTTCGGAGTAACCGAGCCACTGATGGTCCGGGGTCTCAGCGAGATACATGGGGCCGTCGAGACCGGCGTGGTCCTCGCTCCGCGTCGGCATGATCTGGATCTCCACATTACGTCGCCGCCCGGTCTCCAGGAGATGCTCGACGAGGATCCGTGTCACCTCCCGGCCGCCCGTCCAGCGCTCCAGCAGGGACTGTTCGATGATGAAGCTGAAGGCCGTGTTCGGCCGCTCAGTGAGCAGCCTTTGCCGTTCCAGACGAGCCGTCACCTGTTGCTCGACCTGTTCCTCGGTGAGCGGCGGCAGGCTGCCATCGAAGGCTGCCCTGATGTACGCCTCCGGCTGGAGCATCCCCGGCACCAGCCGGCACTCGTACGCGTACAGGCTGATCGCCTCCTCCTCGATCGCCGCCCACTGCCGGAACCAGGACGCAAGCCCTGCCCGCCGCGTCAGAAATCGGGCGGCTGCCCTCAACACCCCCTCAGCGACGAGCACTTCCTCGCCACGGTCGATCAGTTCCTTCGGCGGGAAGCGGCGCCCCTGCTCGATCGAGCCGACGAAGTGCGCCGAATACCGCACCCTGAGCGCATACTCCTCCTGGGTCAGCCCAGCCTTGTCCCGCATCGCCTTGTGGACCGACCCGAAGGTCTTCAACGCATCCGACGTCTCCGGTTCCACGCTGCTGTCCGCCACGCCCAGCACCTCCCGTGCACCACTGCAGCCCCGCCCAACTCGCCAATGGTCACAGCGCGTTACCCATACTGTCCATAGCGCGGACTCGTACAGCGCCGACTGTACGAGTGTCGCCACTGGTCATCCGTGCTCCACCACCGGGACCGTGGACGGCATGCAGACTCAACCGCCCGTCACCGTACGTGTGTTCACCCAACGGCTAAGCTCCACCCGTAAAGGGGCCCGCCTGGCCCGTCTCCTCACGCTCCAGCAGCTCGATGCCTGGGGCATCCCCTACTGCTGCGACGTCTCGGACGCCGCCGCCCTGGTCGTGGCGGAACTCGCCGCGAACGCCGTCCGCCACGGCCACCTCCCCGGACGGGACTTCGAGCTGACGCTCGTCCTCGCCGTTTCGACGCTTCGCATCGAGATCGCAGACGCCCGCGCCGAACGCCTGCCCCGCACGGGACCGGAACTCCCAGGAAGCGAAACAGGCCGCGGCCTTCTCCTGGTCTCAGCCCTCACCACCCAATGGGGTACGGAGCCCCGTCCTCACGTTGGCAAGACAGTTTGGGCCGAGCTCGACACCAGTGCCTACACGACGATGTGACCGCCTCGGCGGATGTCAGTCCTCGTCGTTCTGACTGTCGAGCCACTCGGTGGCAAGCTCGTACAGATTCCGTTTGCCGTCGGCAGTCCAGCGCGCCGGCGCTTGTACCGACGTTGGGGCCTCGTCCCATCCGGCAAGTTCCCAGATACGGAGAACCAACTTGTTGGCGGAGTACAACTGGCCGTCATAGGCCCAGAGCAGCGGCTTGCTACGGTCGTTCTGCCAGGTTGCCTGCGTCCTGCGCGGGTCGGCCGCAAGCCATTCCTTCACCGCGCGAGCCTCGGGAACATTACCGGGGATGTAGGTCAGCGGAGTGCTGTCTTCTAGGAGCCTCGCATTGATCAACGTTGGCACGGTGTCGGGACGCCGCGCCCTCCGGCTCCGCTGAGCGGGAGGCTGATAGTTCGCCGAAAGCTCCGGCACGGGGCGGCCACTGCGAACATCCGGCAGAACCAGGCGAGCAAGCTCCCGGCACTTGGTCTCATTGGTGAAAGTGCTCGTGAGGAAGGAGGTGGGGCCGAACTGCACATCGACATGGTGGATCAGCCACGAAAGCACGGACTTTGCGAGGCCGGGCACGGCGGCGAGTGCCGCTTCCAGGTCGTAAGCCGGTTCGTCGATGTCATCAATGTCGAGAAGCTGGAACACCAGGTGGGCAATCAGCAGATCACCGCGCTGAGTCGTATCGGCCGCCCGCCCGTGCGTCCGCTTGCGCAGTGCGTCCAGTTCCTCGCCCACGGCCCGGTGGATGCGTACGCTGCGCCAGATCCGAAAGGCGCTCGGAACCTCGCCGAACAGTCGAGGATAGGCTCCGCTTCGACCTCGCTCCCACAACAGGTCCGTGTCCCGCTTGGCCCGCACGGTGAGCTCGGGAGTCCGATGGGCACAGGCCAGGGCGATCGCCGCATGGACCACAGAGCACCCGGATTCCGGTGCGGGATCGGCCTCGCCTCGTTTGAAGACGTACAGCTTCTGAAGGGAAAGGTCGAAGTCCTCCCGGATCAGGGCCTGGGCGTCGTCCAACGCTACGAAATCCCTCTGGGACACGTCATTCTGAGTGTTCGTAGTCTCCGTGATGCGAGCCGCGTACTGCCCCCGCTCGGATCCGAGCGAAATGACTCGGACGGTGACATCGGCGTCGTCGACGGTCTCGGGGCTCCGCTCCCTCGCCTTGTGGATCTCTGTCACCGTCTGTGCTCCGTTGACGACGCTGGCGCGTGTCAGCCGCAGTTCAACCGTTTCGTCCGGGCGTCGCCTCCCCGGCCAGGTGGGCTCGATCTCGTCGCACAGGATGGTGATGCCGTTGTTGAAGTACCAGAAATTGTCCGGTTCTTCGCTGAGGGTGGTCTGGATACCGGAGTTGATGCGGGTGAGCCCCAGAGACTTACGAATGTTCTCGTCGTAGAGACGGTCGCCGTGCTCCTCGTACCACAGCGCGACGTCAGCCGCCGCAACCGATCCCTGGTAGGCCACAAACGGCATGTCCCTTTTAATCCACTGCGGCATGCGCACCGTGATACCGACCGGCTCCGGAGCTCGGTCGTTCTTCAATTGCTGGAGCAGTTCGCCGGCCCCCATGAGCCGGTAGTCCAGCATGGGACCGAGGCCGAAATGATCATCGGCTGCTCGGCGCAGGATCGCTTCGCTATCCGCATGAAGCGGGTCGTTGCCGACGACGGCAATCACCAAAGTGATCTTGAGCCGGGTATCAGCGAAGGCAGAGTCCAGCCGGGCGGTGAAGGGTGCGAGCTTGTCGTTGAACAGATCGAACCGGCGCTGCTCCAGCAGGCTCAGCCCGTCGATAAAAGCACGCGCCGCATGGGTGTCGAAGCCGGCTGTGCCCGAATCCTTCCACTTCGCCTGCACAAGCCAGACCTGCGCGCCGTCGGATACAGCCACGGCGTCAATGCCGTTGTCCCGACTACCGTCGATCACGGCTTCCGCACATGCCTTGTGATCCCACCCAGTAACCCGGCGAATGGCCGTCGCAGCCACCGCGCGCGACAGGAACGCCCGGTCTCGCTCGACCTCGGAGTTACGTTCAAGATCGCTCTCGTCGATCAGCCCCCCGGTACCCCCGGATCAGTGCCTCGCGGATCTGATGCAGCTCCAGCGCCGTCGCCCTGATCGGCCCTCGCCCCGCACTGCCCACCGTTCTCCCTACCAATGATTCCGCTCCCTGATGATCCAGCGTCACCAAGCGTATCTGGGTGGATACGAGCCCTTACAGCGAACGACGGAAGGAGTGGCGGACAGATCAGAAACGAAAAGCCTCACCGCCCCGAAGGGCAGTGAGGCTGCTGCTGGTGTCCGAGGGGGGACTTGAACCCCCACGCCCGATAAAGGGCACTAGCACCTCAAGCTAGCGCGTCTGCCATTCCGCCACCCGGACCAGGTGTCTGCCGCCTTGACGGGGGTGTTCCCCGCGGCGACATGGACAACAATACCAAGCTTTGGGAGTGCCCTTCACCTGCATATCCGTCCTCCCGGGAAGCTCTGGGAGCCCCGTCCGGGGCTGTGACGACAGTATTCTGTATACTGTTGGCCATCATATGGCGGCCCCGGCTCGGAGGCGACATGGCAGATCTGGATTCCGCGGTGGTGCTGGGCATGGCAGACCAGGCACCCGACGGCATAGTGATCACCGACAGGGAAGGGCTGATCCGTTACTGGAACCGGGGCGCGGAGCGCATCTTCGGGTTCGCGGCGGCCGACGTGGCGGGTCGGAGCCTGGACGTCATCATTCCCGAGAGGCACCGCAAGCGGCACCAGGAAGGCTTCGACGCGGCCATGGCGCGGGGCTCCAGCAAGTACGGGGACGCGGATCTGCTGAACGTGCCCGCGCTGGCGGCGGACGGCCGCAAGCTGTCCATCGAGTTCAGCGTCGTGCTGCTGACGGGGCCCGACGGCAGCCCCTACTGCGGCGCGGTCATCCGGGACGTCACCGCTCGACGTGAGCGCGAGCGGGAGCTGATGCGGCGCCGGGCCGAGACGACGACGGTCTGAGCCCCCCGGACAGCGCGGAAGCGGCCGTGGCCTTCGGGCCACGGCCGCTTCGTGTCGGTGCTACGTCAGACGATGACCCCGCTCTCCTTCAGCCGGCCGATGGTCTCCTCGTCGTAGCCCAGCTCCACCAGGACCTCGGAGCTGTGCTCGCCCAGCAGCGGGGCGCCGACGACCTCCGGCTTGAAGGAGGAGAACTTCACCGGGCTGCCGACCGTCAGATACGTGCCGCGGCCCTTCTGCTCCACCTCGACGACCGTGCCGCTGTTGCGCAGGTCCTCGTCGTAGGCGATCTCCTTCATGCTCATCACCGGGGCGCAGGGCACCTCCCACTCCCGCAGGATGTCCACCGCCTCGTACTTGGTCTTGTCCGCGAGCCACTTCTCGATCTCCTCGAAGATCTCGAAGATGTGCGACTGGCGGGCGCGCGCGGTGGCGTACTCCGGGTCCTCGGCCCACTCGGGGTGGCCGATCACCTCGGCGGTGCGCTTCCAGTTCTGCTCCTGGACCGTGAAGTAGATGTACGCGTTCGGGTCGGTCTCCCAGCCCTTGCACTTGAGCACCCAGCCGGGCTGGCCACCGCCGCCCGCGTTGCCGCCGCGCGGCACCACGTCGGTGAACTCGCCGTTCGGGTACTGCGGGTACTCCTCCAGGTAGCCGACCCGCTCCAGGCGCTGCTGGTCGCGCAGCTTGACGCGGCAGAGGTTGAGCACGGCGTCCTGCATGGAGACGGAGACCTTCTGGCCGCGTCCGGTCTTCCCCCGGTCGATGATCGCGGTGAGGATGCCGATCGCCAGGTGCATACCGGTGTTGGTGTCGCCGATGGCGGCGCCGGAGATGGTGGGAGGGCCGTCCCAGAAACCGGTGGTGGAGGCGGCGCCGCCCGCGCACTGGGCGACGTTCTCGTAGACCTTGAGGTCGTTCCAGGACGACTGGTCGTTGAAGCCCTTCACCGAGCCGAAGATCAGCCGCGGGTTGAGTTCCTGGATGCGCTCCCAGGTGAAGCCCATGCGGTCCAGCGCGCCCGGGGCGAAGTTCTCCACCAGGACGTCGGCGTCCTTGATGAGCTTCTCCAGGACCTCCTTGCCCTCCGCGGTCTTGGTGTTGATGGCGAGGGAGCGCTTGTTGCTGTTTAGCATCGTGAAGTAGAGCGCGTCCAGGTCCTCGATGTCCCTGAGCTGACGGCGCGTCACGTCTCCGCCGTTGGGGCGCTCCACCTTCAGGACGTCGGCGCCGAACCAGGCGAGCATCTGCGTGCAGGCGGGACCGGCCTGGACCCCGGTGAAGTCGATCACCTTGATTCCGGCGAGCGGCTTTTCACTCATGTGTGCTTCCTTTTCGTGAACGTGCGCGTACGCAGCGGGAGTTCGGGACGTGAGGGAGGAAACTCGTGGTGCAGGCGGTCACTTCTTCTTCGGCGTGATGTTGCCGACGGTGATGCCCTTGGGGTTGAGGTGCGAGATGTGGCCGCTCTCGGTGCCGGCCGAGGGGTCGATCACGCAGTCGATGAGCGCGGGGCCGCCGGAGGCGAGAGCCTCGGTGAGGGCGGCGGTGACCTCGGCGGGCGTGGTGGCCCGGTAGCCCTTGCCGCCGAACGCCTCGATGAGCAGGTCGTGGCGGGCCGCCGACATGAGGGTGGTGGGTGAGGGGGCGTCGTCGTACGGGTTGGTGTCGTCGCCTCGGTAGACACCGCCGTTGTTCATGATCACGGTGACGACGGGCAGCTTGTAGCGGCAGATCGTCTCGATCTCGATGCCGCTGAACCCGAAGGCGCTGTCGCCCTCGATGGCCACGACCGGGGCGCCGCTCTCGACGGCGGCGGCGATGGCGTACCCCATGCCGATGCCCATGACGCCCCAGGTGCCGCTGTCGAGGCGGTGGCGCGGCACGTGCATGTCGATGACGTTGCGCGCGATGTCCAGGGCGTTGGCGCCCTCGTTGACGATGTACGTCTCCGGGTGCGCGTGCACGACGTCGCGTACGGCCTTCAGGGCGCCCATGAACTGCATCGGGTGCGGGTCGGCCTCCAGGCGCTTGGCCATCTTGGCGACGTTCTGCGCCGAGCGCGCCCCCAGCTCCTCGCGCCACGCCGAAGGGGCCGTGATCTGGCCGGGCTTGGTGCGTTCGGCGAGTGCGTCGAGCACCGACTCGATGTCACCGACGAGCGGTGCGGAGATGGGCTGGTTGCTGTCCATCTCCTTGGGGTCGATGTCGATCTGGACGAACTTGGCGTCGGGGTTCCACCCGGCCTGGCCATGGCCGAGCAGCCAGTTGAGGCGGGCGCCGATCAGCATCACGACGTCGGCCTTCTTCAGCGCCAGGGAACGGGCGGTGGCCGCCGACTGGGGGTGATCGTCGGGCAGCAGGCCCTTCGCCATCGACATCGGTACGTACGGAATGCCGGTCGACTCGATGAACTGCCGTACCTTGGCGTCCGCTTGGGCGTACGCGGCTCCCTTGCCCAGCACCACCAGCGGGCGCTCGGCGGAGGCAAGGAGCTCGATCGCCCGGTCCACGGCCTCCGGCGCCGGCAGCTGGCGCGGCGCGGGGTCCACGAGACGGCTCAGCGTCCGGTCGCCCTCCTCCTTGGGCATGATGGCGCCGAGCACCGCGGCGGGGATGTCGAGATAGACACCGCCGGGGCGTCCCGAGATCGCGGTGCGCAGGGCGCGGGCGATGCCGCGGCCGATGTCCTCCACCCGGCTCACCCGGTAGGCGGCCTTCACGAAGGGCTGCGCGGCGGCGAGCTGGTCCATCTCCTCGTAGTCGCCCTGTTTGAGGTCGACGAGGTGGCGCTCGCTGGAGCCGGAGATCTGGACCATCGGGAAGCAGTTGGTGGTCGCGTTCGCCAGGGCGACCAGGCCGTTGAGGAAGCCCGGGGCCGAGACCGTGAGGGCCACGCCGGGTTTCTTGTTGAGGTAGCCGGCGATGGCGGCCGCGTGTCCGGCGTTGCTCTCGTGGCGGAAGCCGATGTAGCGGATGCCCTGCGCCTGGGCGAGCCGGGCCAGGTCGGTGATCGGGATGCCGACCACCCCGTAGATGGTGTCGACGTCGTTCATCCTGAGTGCGTCGACGACCAGGTGGTACCCGTCGGTGAGCTCGGTCGGAACGTCGGCTGCTGCCGCGGTCTCCAGTGTCGAGGGGGCGGTCATGGTCCGAGGTCCTCCTTGGGCAGGTCCTGCCGGAGCGGCTACTTCTCTCACCATCCGCAGCGCGCTCGTCCGCGTCCAAGACCCATCGGCGACCAGCCGATAAACGGCGTCTATCGAGGGCTGGTCAGGGGTCTGGCAACTGCCTTGATAGACAGCCGCTATCGGCCGTTCGCCAGCGGGTATTGGACGCGCACCGGGTGCCACCGCACGCTCGCAGTGGATGTTTCGTCGGACCTGTGCGAGGGGGTGGGGTCATGGCCGTTCCGGCCGCGGCAGCCGTGCGTGACGCGAACCGGTACCGGCCTTCGGAGGTCACGGGCCTTGTCGACCTCCTCGACCGGCAGGTACGTGAACGCCCGGACGCCCGGGCCCTCGTGGTGACCGGCGAGCGTGTGCACCTGTCGTACCGGGGGCTCGCGTCCCTGGCTGACGACGTGGCCGCCCGGCTCGGTGGTGCGGGGCTGCGCCCCGGTGACGCGGTCGGCCTGATCTGCGCCAACACCGCGGAGTTCGTCGTCGGGTTGCTCGGCGCGGCGCGGGCCGGGCTGGTGGCCGCTCCGTTGGATCCCGCGCTGCCCGAGCCCCAACTGTCCGCGCGGCTGCTCGCGTTGGGGGCGCGGGTGGTTCTCCTCGATCCGTCGGTGCCCGGTGTCATCCCGCTTCCGGTGCCGGCCTGGCCGCTGCGCGTGGACGTCTCCGGGGCGGGGACGGCTGCGGTGGTACTCGACCCTGGCGTCTGCGAAGTGTCGCAAGGCGGGGGCGCAGCCGGTGAGTTGTCGGAGCGGGACGCTCTCGTGCTGTTCACCGCAGGCACCACCGACCGGGCAAAGATGGTCCCGTTGACGCACGCCAATGTGGCCGCCTCGCTCCGGAACATCTGCGCCACCTACGAGTTGGGCCCCGGGGACGCGACGGTCGCGGTGATGCCGTTCTTCCACGGTCATGGGCTGTTCGCGGCACTGCTGGCCTCCCTGGCGAGCGGGGGCTGTGTGCTGCTGCCCGAGCGGGGGCGGTTCTCGGCGGGCACGTTCTGGGACGACATGCGGGCCGTGGCCGCCACCTGGTTCACGGCGGTGCCGGCGATCCACGAGATCCTTCTGGACCGGTCGGAGCGGGAGTACCCGGGTCCGCAGGCGCCGCCGCTGAAGTTCGTCCGCAGTTGCAGCGCGCCCCTCAACACGGCGACGCAGCGGGCACTGGAGCGCACGTTCGGCGCGCCGCTGCTGTCCGCATACGGGATGACCGAGTCCTCGCACCAGGCGACCAGCGAACCGCTGCCGCAGCGGGGAGCGCTCAGGCAGGGGTCGGTGGGCCTGGCGACCGGGGTCGAGGTGCGGGTCGTGGACCGGGGCGGGCGTCCCTGTCCGGTGGGCGTCGAGGGTGAGGTGTGGGTGCAGGGGCCCACGGTCGCCCGGGGTTATCTCGCCGACGGGGAGGAGTCGGCGCGGACCTTCGTCGACGGGTGGCTGCGCACCGGTGATCTGGGCGCGCTGGACGAGGACGGGTACCTGTCGCTGACCGGGCGGATCAAGAACCTCATCAACCGGGGTGGGGAGAAGATCTCGCCCGAGCATGTCGAGGACATCCTGGCCGGCTGCCCGGGGGTCGCGGAGGCGGCCGTGTTCGCGGTGCCCGACGGGGTTTACGGGCAGCGGGTCGGTGCCGCCGTAGTGGTGCGCGAGGCCGAGGGTGTCGGGCGCGAGGAGATCCTGCGGTACTGCCGTGACCGGCTGGCCGCGTTCGAAGTGCCGGACCGGCTCGAACTGGTCGCCGCGCTGCCGTACACCGCGAAGGGAGGCCTGGACCGGAAGGCGGTGCAGGCGCGGTACGCACCCTGACGGGGCATTCGGGGGCCGGGCCCGATGGGGCAGTCTCGGGGCAGCGTCCCGGCGGGACAGTCGGGGGCAGTGTCCGCGGTGCCCGGCAGAGAGCGGCCTGTCCGAGGCAGCACCCCGACAAGGCAGTCTCGGGGCAACGCCCCGACAGGGCAGCCGGGACAGCGCCCGCCATCCCCCGCAAGGAGCGGCCTGTCCGAGGCAGCACCCCGACAAGGCAGTCTCGGGGCAGCACCCCGACGGGGCAGCCGGGGCAGCGCCCGCCGTGCCCGGCAGGGAGCGGCCGGCAAGGAGTTCGTCCCGGACAGGCCCGCCGCCGCACTGCCGTACACCGTGAAACGAGAACCGGACCGGAGAAAACAGCGCCGGCGGGACACGCGCTCCCTGGCGGAGCTCAGCGCACCCGGTGTTCGGCAGGCAGTGGGCGGGCGAAGAAGTCGTCCAGGGAGAGGCCGGTCGCCGCGTTGACGAACGCCCGGGCGGCGACCGAGCCGGGGGTCGCCGCGTGGATCGCCACAGAGACCTGGGCTCCGGCCTCCGGGTCGACCAGCGGCAGGGCTCTCGTCCGGCCGACCACCGGCATCGCGCGCAGCCAGGTGTGGGGCACGATGCTCGCCCAGCCACCGCCGCCCACGTGTGCGTAGAGGGAGGCGATCGAGTCCGTCTCGACCTGCGGGGTCACCACGTACCCCTTCTCCGCGAACACGGTGTCGACGATCTGGCGGATCCGCATGTCCGGCGTCAGCAGTGCGAGCGGCAACTGCGCCGCGTCCGCCCAGGACACGGTGGCGGACTGGGCCACCAACTGGTCGTCGGAGACCAGGAGCATGTACCTCTCCTGGTAGAGGGGGACGACCTGGAGGCCCTCCTGGTCGTCCGGATCGAAGTGGGCGATGGCCACGTCGAGTTCGTAGTCGCGCAGCTGGCGGTGGAGTTCCTTCGTCGACAGCCGGGAGCGGACCTGGACCTTGGCCAGCGGGTGCGCCGCGCAGAACGCGGCCACGGGAAGCGCGAGGGTCGTGGACGCGGTGGGATCGGTGCCGAGCCGCAGGGTCCCCGTGATGCCGGACTGCACGGCGGCCACCTCGGCCTTGAAGGCGTCCTGTTCGGCGAGGATCCGCTTGGCCCACACCACGAGCCGCTCGCCCTCCGGGGTGAGGCCCTGGTAGTTGTGGCCGCGGTTGATCAGCGTGACGTTCAGCTCCCGCTCCAGCTTGGCGATCGCCGCCGAGAGCGCGGGCTGGGAGACGTAGCAGGATTCCGCCGCCCGCGCGAAGTGCCGTTCCCTCGCCACCGCCACGAAGTATTCGAGCTGCCGGAACAGCATGAGCGGCTCCTCCCTGCCCACCGGATCACTGGCTCCATACTGTATGCAGTGTGGAGTGATGTACAGGGAGGAGACCGCACGGCTCAGCGCAGAAGCTTCACCGCGGCCACCACCAGGGGGTCGATTCCGTCCACCCCTGCATCGACGAATTCGTGGAGCCGGGTGCGCATGCGCGGGTCCCAGAACCTGCCGATGTGCCCCGCGATCGCCTCCGCGGCGTCCTCCCCCGGCAGGTGCCCGAGGTTCCTGGCGATGTCGTTGGCCATCCTGCACTCCGACGGCACGGTCGCTGTCATCTCAGTCCACCACCGTCACGAGGTCGTTCCCGGCAGCCTCGGTGTCACTCGAGCGGTCCGGGCGGGCGAGCGCGACCTGTACGGCGGTCACCTTGTACTCGGGGCAGTTGGTCGCCCAGTCGGAGTTCTCGGTGGTCACCACGTTGGCGCCGGTGACGGGGTGGTGGAACGTGGTGTACACGACCCCGGTCGGCATGCGGTCGGAGATCTCCGCGCGCAGAGTCGTCTGCCCGACGCGGCTGGCCAGGGTGACCATGTCGCCGTGATTGATGCCGCGGACCTCGGCGTCGTGCGGGTGCAGCTCCAGTACGTCCTCGGGGTGCCAGGCGACATTGCCGGTACGGCGGGTCTGCGCGCCGACGTTGTACTGGCTGAGGATGCGGCCCGTGGTGAGGACCAACGGGAAGCGCCGGGTGCTGCGTTCGTTGGTCGGCACGTAGGAGGTGACCACGAACTTGCCCTTGCCGCGCACGAACTCGTCCACGTGCATGATCGGCGTGCCCTCGGGCGCCTCCTCGTTGCACGGCCACTGGACGCTGCCGAGCTTGTCGAGGAGCTCGAAGGAGACCCCGGTGAACGTCGGGGTGACCGACGCGATCTCGTCCATGATCTGGCCCGGATGGTCGTAGGACATCTCGTAGCCCATGGCGGTGGCGATCTCGCTGACGATCTGCCACTCGTGCTTGCCCGTCTTCGGCTTCATCACCGCGCGTACCCGGTTGATACGGCGTTCGGCGTTCGTGAAGGTGCCGTCCTTCTCCAGGAAGGACGCCCCGGGCAGGAAGACGTGCGCGAACTTGGCCGTCTCGTTGAGGAACAGGTCCTGGACGACGACGAGTTCCATCGCTTCGAGGGCTGCGGTGACGTGCTTGAGGTTGGGGTCGGACTGGGCGATGTCCTCGCCGTGGACGAACAGGCCGCGGAAGGTGCCGTCGATGGCCGCGTCGAACATGTTGGGGATGCGAAGTCCCGGCTCGGCGAGGAGGGTTCCGCCCCAGAGGTTCTCGAAGACGGTCCGGACGGCGTCGTCGGAGACGTGCCGGTAGCCGGGGAGTTCATGCGGGAACGAGCCCATGTCGCAGGAGCCCTGCACGTTGTTCTGGCCGCGCAGCGGGTTCACGCCGACGCCGTCGCGGCCGATGTTCCCGCACGCCATCGCGAGGTTGGCCATTCCCATGACCATGGTCGAGCCCTGGCTGTGCTCGGTGACGCCGAGGCCGTAGTAGATGGCCCCGTTGGGCGCTTCGGCGTACAGCCGTGCCGCCGCCCGGAGTTCGGCGGCCGGTACGCCGGTGATCTCCTCCACGGCCTCCGGGCTGTTCTCCGGGCGGGCGATGAACTCGGCCCACTCGTCGAAGCCTTCGCACCGCGCGTCCACGAAGGAACGGTCGACCAGGCCCTCGGCGACCACGACGTGCGCCATCGCGTTGACCACGGCCACGTTGGTGCTGGGCCGGAGCTGGAGGTGGTGCTGCGCCTCGATGTGCGGCGAGCGCACGAGGTCGATGCGGCGCGGGTCCACGACGATCAGCTTGGCGCCCTCGCGCAGTCGGCGCTTCATCCGGGAGGCGAACACCGGGTGGCCGTCGGTGGGGTTGGCGCCGATCACCATGATGACGTCGGCCTCGGCGACCGAGCGGAAGTCCTGGGTGCCGGCCGACTCGCCGAAGGTCTGCTTGAGGCCGTATCCCGTCGGGGAGTGGCAGACGCGGGCGCAGGTGTCGACGTTGTTGTTGCCGAAGGCCGCGCGGACCATCTTCTGTACGACGTAGACCTCTTCGTTGGTGCACCGTGAGGAGGTGATGGCGCCGATCGCGCTCGACCCGTGCCGGTCCTGGATCTCGCGCATCCGGCGGGCGACCGTGCCGATCGCCTCGTCCCACTCGACCTCGCGCCAGGGGTCGGTGATCCGGTCGCGCACCATGGGCTTGAGCCTGCGGTCGGGGTGGGTGGCGTAGCCGAAGGCGAAGCGGCCCTTCACGCAGGAGTGGCCCTCGTTGGCCCCGCCGTCCTTGTACGGCACCATGCGCACGAGTTCGTCGCCGCGCAGTTCGGCCTTGAAGGAGCAGCCGACCCCGCAGTACGCGCAGGTGGTCACCACCGACCTGGTGGGCATGCCCAGTTCGACGACCGAACGCTCCTGGAGCGTGGACGTCGGGCAGGCCTGGACGCAGGCTCCGCAGGAGACGCACTCGGAGTCCATGAAGGTCTCGCCGGCGCCCGGCGAGACCTTGGAGTCGAAGCCGCGGCCCTCGATGGTGAGGGCGAAGGTGCCCTGGACCTCGCCGCAGGCGCGGACGCAGCGGGAGCAGGCGATGCACTTGGAGGGGTCGAAGTCGAAGTAGGGGTTGGAGGTGTCCTTCTCGGCGTCGAGGTGGTTCTCGCCCTCGTAGCCGTAGCGGACCTGCCTGAGGCCCACCACCCCTGCCATGTCCTGGAGTTCGCAGTCCCCGTTGGCCGGGCAGGTCAGGCAGTCCAGGGGGTGGTCGGAGATGTAGAGCTCCATGACGCCCTGGCGGAGCTTCTCCACCTTCGGCGTCTGGGTGCTCACCTTCATGCCGTCGGCGCACGGGGTGGTGCAGGACGCCGGGGTGCCGCGCCGGCCGTCGATCTCCACCACGCACAGCCGGCAGGAGCCGAACGCCTCCAGGCTTGTCGGTGGCGCAGAGTTTGGGTATGTCGACGCCGGCCTGCGCGGCCGCGCGCATCACCGAGGTGCCCTCGGGGACGGTCACCGGCAGGCCGTCCACCTCGACGGACACCGTCGCCGGGCCGGGCCTCTCGGGGGTTCCGAAGTCGGGTTCCTTGAGGAGTGTCATGCCGTGCCCTCCGTCCTCGGGCCCGTCGCCTGTACGGGCTGGATGTCCAGGAGTCGACGGCCGCCGAGGAAGTCGTCGGGGAAATGGGTGAGGGCGCTGCGCACGGGCAGCGGGGTGAGCCCGCCCATCGCGCACAGCGAACCCTCGGTCATCAGGTCGCAGAGGTCTTCGAGCAGGGCGAGGTTCTCGTCCCGGTGAGTGCCGGCGACGATCTTGTCGATCACCTCGACGCCGCGCACCGCGCCGACCCGGCACGGTGTGCACTTGCCGCAGGACTCCTCGGCGCAGAACTCCATCGCGAAGCGGGCCTGCGCGGCCATGTCGACGCTGTCGTCGAAGACGACCACTCCGCCGTGGCCGACCATCGCCCCGGCCGCCGCGAACGCCTCGTAGTCCATGGGCAGGTCGAACATCGACTCCGGCAGGTAGGCCCCCAGCGGGCCGCCGACCTGCGCGGTGCGCACCGGGCGTCCGGAGTGGGTCCCGCCGCCGTACTCCTCGATGAGCTCGCGCAGGGTGATGCCGAAGGCGGTCTCCACGATGCCGCCGTGGGCGATGTTGCCGCCGAGCTGGAACACCTGGGTGCCGCGGGAGCGTTCGACGCCGAGCTGCTCGTACGCCGTCGCGCCCTCGGCCATGACCACGGGCACGGTGGCGAGGGTGAGGACGTTGTTCACCACGGTCGGTTTGCCGAACAGGCCCTCGATCGCCGGGATCGGCGGTTTCGCGCGGACCATGCCGCGCTTGCCCTCCAGGCTCTCCAGCATGGAGGTCTCCTCGCCGCAGATGTACGCGCCGGCGCCGACGCGGACGTGCAGGTCGAAGTCGAGGGCGGAGCCGAGGATGTTCCTGCCGAGCCAGCCGTGCTCGCGGGCGATGCCGATCGCCCGGCGCATCGTGGCCACCGCGTCCGGGTATTCCGAGCGGATGTACAGGTAGCCCTCGCTCGCCCCGACCGCGTGTGCGGCGATCGTCATGCCCTCGATGAGCATGAACGGGTCGCCCTCCATGACCATCCGGTCGGCGAAGGTCCCGCTGTCGCCCTCGTCGGCGTTGCAGCAGACGAACTTCAGCTCGTCGGCGCAGTCCAGCACGGTCTTCCACTTGATGCCGGCCGGGAATCCGGCGCCTCCGCGGCCGCGCAGTCCGGACGCGGTGACCTCGGCGACCACGTCCGCGGGGGCGAGCTCAAGGGCGGCGCGCAGTCCCGCGAGGCCGCCGTGGGCTTCGTAGTCCTCGGTCGACAGCGGGTCGGTCACGCCGACTCTGGCGAAGGTGACGCGGTTCTGGCGTGCCAGCCAGGGCAGTTCGTCGACGAGACCGAGCCGCAGGGGATGATCGGCGCCGTCGAGCATGCCCGCGGCCAGCAGACCCTCGACGTCCTCCGAGGTCACCGGACCGTAGCCGACACGCCCTTGGGGGGTCACCACCTCGACCAGTGGCTCCAGCCACAGCATGCCGCGCGATCCATTGCGTACGACGTCCAGCGCGAAGTCCCCGGCGCCCGCAGCGTGTTGGAGCGCCTGCGCGACCTCGTCCGCGCCGACGGACCTGGCTGCGGAGTCGCGAGGGACGTACACGGTGGCCGTGGCGTGCGAGGGGTTGTTCATGAGGAGACCGTCCCGTTGAGAATCGAGCCCAGCTTGTCCGGGCCAACTCGTCCGTACAGCCGTCCGTTGGCTTCCACCGACGGCCCGAGTGCGCAGTTGCCGAGGCAGAAGACCTGCTCGACGGTGACGGAGCCGTCCGCCGTCGTCTCCCCCAGGGGCAGTCCGGACTGGCGCGCGTAGCTCACCAGCTGGTCGGCGCCCAGCGCCTGGCAGGCCTCGGCGCGGCAGATGCGCACGGTGGTGCGGCCCGCGGGCTCGCGACGGAAGTCGTGGTAGAAGGTCACCACTCCGTGGACGTCCGCCCTGGAGAGGTTGAGCTCTTCGGCGAGCACCGGTACGGCCTCCTGCGGCACATGGCCCAACTCGGCCTGGACGGCGTGCAGTACGGGCAGCAGCGCCCCGCGCTCGCCCCGGTGCCGGGCCACCACCCGCCGGACCACGCTCTCGACCGTCACGTCACTCCCGCTGGTCGTCATGATCGCTTCGCCTTCCGTCACACGGGTCCCCGGCGAGGGATGCAGGAGACTCAGAACATACTCCATACAGACTTCTGTATACACAACCCTGCCGTACAGCAGGCAGACCGGAGAAGCACGGACACCGGACTGCGCGTCAGGTGCGCCCACCAGGGCGGACCCCGCACAGACACTCGCCATGTTGCATACCAAAACCTGTATGCTGACGCGGCCGTTCGGCGACCCTCCGGACGGCCCCACTCGGCAAGGCCGCCATTCCGCGACAGCGGCGGCAGAACGGGACAACCATGCGCGAGGCACTCACGGCCGCAGCGTCCCGGCGCGTCACCCGCCCGGCACCGCTGCGTCAGGCCGTGTACGACGCCCTGACCGAGCTGATCGTCAACGGCTCCCTCAAGCCGGGCCAGCATCTGGTCGAGGCCGAGCTCGCCGAACACCTCGGCGTCAGCCGTCAGCCGGTCCGCGAGGCTCTGCAGCGGCTCCAGACCGCCGGCTGGGTCGATCTGCGGCCCGCCCAGGGTGCCTTCGTCCACTCCCCCACGGCGGAGGAGGCCGCCCAGCTCCTCGGCGTCCGCTCGGTCCTGGAGACCTACTCGGCCCAGCTCGCGGCGAAGAACGCGAAGCCCGAGGACATCGCGCGTCTCGACGAACTCCAGCTGGACGGGGTCGCCGCTCTCGCCGACGGCGACGTCGAGCGCCTGGTCGTGGCCAACACCGCGCTGCACGACTTCATCACCGCCGTCGCCGACAACGCCGTGCTGGCCGAACTGATCGCCCAGGTCGGACAGAAGGTCCGGTGGTACTACACGCCCATCGCCAAACCCCGCGGCAAGGAGGCCTGGAACGAGCACACCCAGCTCATCAGGGCCATCGCCAAGGGGGACGCGGACCAGGCGGGCGAGGTCATGCGCAAGCACACCGAGCGTACGACCGACTTCTACCGCAGGCAGATCGCGGCCGGGGCGAACCAGGACTGACGTTTTCCCGGGCACGGTTCAGGACGCGGCGAGGGAGCCGGCGGGGCGACGGGCGCTCCCGAGGCCGAGGGCCGGCGGGCGGCGGATCTCGGCGGCGGCCCGTAGTTCGAGCAGCCACGGCAGGACCGTGCGCAGCACGATGTCGAGTCCGCCGCCGTCCGTTCCGAGCATCGCCTCCGCGGGCACCCGCACCGGGTCGGCGAACACCGTGGAGGTCGCGGTGCCGCGTGGTCCCGCGGCGCCGGGCCGGGCCGGGACGAACAGGTCCGGGGCGTGCGCCGGGACCGCCCAGAGCGTCAGCCCGTCGGGGGCGGTGAGGGGTCGGGAGGACCAGACGTACAGGTCGGCCTCCCCCGCCGCGACCACTCGCTGCTTGCGGGCCCGCAGGGCTACCACCTCACCGGAACGGGTGGCCACGGAGCGCGGCGCGAGGAGCTGGGTCTCGGCCGTCGGCCCGTCGCCCTCGGCCTCCGACTCCCCCTCCGACTCGGCGAGCGCGAGACTGGCGAGGTGGCGTCCGGCGGCGATCTCGCCCCGTGTCCAGGACCCGCCGTATGCCTCGATGACGGCGACCGCCGTGTAGTGGGACTGGAGGACGGCCGCCGTCGCCGGGCAGACACGCGCGGTCCGCGCGACCACGTCGGCGGCCTCCGGCAACCCCCGTCCCCCGCCGCCGAATCGGAGGGAGACGGTGAGTCCCAGCAGTCCGGCGCGGCCGAGAGCCGTCACGGCGCCGCGGGGGAACCGGCCCTGGACGGCGGTTGCTTCGGAGACGGGTCCGACGACACTGGTCAGGACTTCGGAGAGAGCGGTGCGGTACGACACGGGGCGACCCCCTCGGGTGTGGCTGCTGGTCCACTGTCGAATGATGATTGCATACAGTATTCTGCATGGGAAGGTCACCGCGCCAGGGGTCCAGCCGGGCAATTTCCCGGGACCCATCAGCCGAACGAGGGAGACAGGGCCCATGCCCGACACATCCACCGTGACAGCCCGCGGCCCGATCAGCAGGCCCACTCCGCTCCGCCAGGCCGTGTACGAGGCCCTCACCGAACTGATCATCAACGGTTCGCTCACACCCGGCCAGCACCTCGTCGAGGCCGAGCTGGCGGAGAGCCTCGGGGTGAGCCGGCAGCCGATCCGGGAGGCGCTGCAGCGGCTCCAGACCGCCGGCTGGGTCGATCTGCGCCCTTCGCAGGGGGCGTTCGTCCACTCCCCCACCACGCAGGAGTGCGCCCAACTCCTCAGCGTCCGGGCCCTCCTGGAGACCCACTCCGCGCGCGGCGCGGCCCGGCACGCCACCGCCCGTGATGTCGCCCGGCTGTGGGAACTCCAGCAGACCGGTCTGACCGCCCTCGCGGCCGGGGACGCCCGGGCCATCGTGGAGGCGAACGCCGCCCTCCACGGCCACATCACCCTGCTGTCCCGCAACGCGGTCCTCGCCGAACTCATCCCTCAGGTCGACCGGCGGGTGCGCTGGTACTACATGCCCATCGCCAAGCCCCGCGGCAAGGACGCCTGGAACGAGCACGCGAGGATCATCGAGGCCATCGGCGAGGGTGCCGCCGACCGCGCCGAGGAGCTCATGCGCCGGCACACCCGGAACACCACCGACTTCTACTGCGAGCAGATCGCCGCGGTGGTCGGCCGGGACGACTGACCCCGGCCGACCACCACCGCCAAGGGGCGCGGCCGGCTCAGGAGTTCGGGTCGATCTCCCGCAGCAGCCCCGTCGTCACGTCGAACACGAACCCCCGCACATCGTCGGTGTGCGGGAGGAACGGCGAGGTGCGTACGCGTTGCACGGACTGCCGTACGTCCTGGTCGACATCCCGGAAGGCCTCCACCGCCCACGCGGGACGCTGGCCGACCTCCAGTTCCAGTTCGTGCCGGAAGTCCTCGGTCAGGGTCTGGAGACCGCAGCCGGTGTGGTGGATGAGCGCCACACTGCGGGTACCGAGGGCACGCTGACTGATCGTCAGAGAACGGATCGTGTCGTCGGTGACGACTCCCCCGGCGTTGCGGATGGTGTGACAGTCGCCGAGCTCCAGTCCGAGCGCGGCGTGCAGGTCGAGGCGGGCGTCCATGCACGCCACGACGGCCACGCGCAGAACAGGGCGGGCGCCCATGCCGGGGTCGGTGAATCGGGCGGCGTAGGCGCGGTTGGCTTCCACGAGCCGGTCGGTGACCGTCGTGGTACGGGGTACTGAAGTCGACATGTGGGGCTACCTCACTCCGGTCGGGTCGGTCAGATGACGCCCTGCTCCTTGAGCTGCGGCAACTCGGCCCGGGAGAGTCGGAGTTCGCCGATGTAGATCTCTTCGTTGTGCTGGCCGAGGAGGGGTGGGGTGGTGATGGTGGTGGGGGAGTCGGAGAGTTTGAGGGGGTTGCCGACGGTGGTGAAGGTGCCGCGCTGCGGGTGCCCGACTTCGACGATCATGTCGTTCGCGGCGAGGGAGGCGTCCTCGATGATCTCTTTCGGGGACAGGATCGGCCCGCACGGGATGTTGTGCGCGTTCAGTTGTTCCAGCACCTGCCACTTGGGCAGCGTCGCCGTCCATTCCTCGATCAGCTGGAACATCTTCGCCAGTTTCGGCAGGCGGGCCTCGGGGGTGGCCCACTCGGGGTCCTCGGCGAGTTCGGGCCGGCCGATCAGTGCCGCCAGGGGTGTCCAGCCGACGGGCTGGACGATGACGTACACGTAGTCGTTGGGACCCCCGGGCGCACAGCGCACGGCCCAGCCGGGCTGCCCGCCGCCGGAGGCGTTGCCCGAGCGCGGCACCTCGTCGGTGAAGTCGTCGTTGGGGTACTCGGCGAGCGGGCCGTGGGCCAGGCGCTGCTGGTCACGGAGTTTGACCCGGCACAGGTTGAGCACCGCGTGCTGCATCGCCACGTTCACCCGCTGCCCGCGCCCGGTCCTCTCGCGCTGCAGCAGCGCAGCCAGGATGGCGGCCACCGCGTGGATCCCGGTGCCCGAGTCACCGATCTGCGCGCCGGTCGCCAGCGGCGGCCCGTCCTCGAAACCGGTGGTGGCCATCGAGCCGCCCATCGCCTGCGCCACCACCTCGTACGCCTTGAAAGCGGTGTACGGGCCGTCCCCGAAACCCTTGATCGAGGCATACACGATCCGCGGGTTGATCTCCCGGATCCGCTCCCACGTGAACCCCATCCGCTCCACCGCACCCGGCGCGAAGTTCTCCACCATCACATCCGCACCCCGGATCAGCGCGGTCAGGATCTCCCGCCCCCGCTCCGTCTTGGTGTTCAGCGTGATGCTGCGCTTGTTGCAGTTGAGCATCGTGAAATACAGGGAATCCGCATCCGGGACATCCCGCAGCTGCCGGCGCGTGATGTCCCCGCCCGGCGCCTCCACCTTCACCACATCCGCCCCCAGCCACGCCAGCAACTGCGTCGCCGACGGACCCGACTGCACATGCGTCATATCCAGCACCCGCACACCCTCAAGAGCCGTCGTCATGCTCGCCACCCCATCTCTGCGTCGTCGTGTGTTCGCCGGTGGCCGGGCGGCCGCCCCTTCGCGGGGCGCCGCCCGGACGCGCCTCACGGCATCAGCTGGTACTCGGGGAAGTTCCCGGGCAGCCGCTCGCCGGCCGGGCCCCGGGTGACCGCGCGCACCAGCAGCTCGCCGCCGACGAAGGCGCCGCGCCAGGAGGCGCCGAACCCGCCGAAGAGCTCGTCGCGGTCGCCGCGGGAACGCGGCTTGCCGTGGCCGACCTTGAACGCGCGGATCTGCGGGGCGAGCCGGTCGAAGGTGGCCCGGTCGTCGGTGGAAAGGGTGGCCACCAGGGCGCCGTTGGAGGCGTTCATCGCGGCGAGCAGTTCCGCCTCCGTGTCGACCAGGACGATGGTGTCGACCGGGCCGAACGGTTCCGCGTGGTGCAGGGGTGAGGACGGGGGCGGGTTGAGAAGGGTGACGGGCTGGACGTACGCGGAGGTGTCCTGGCCGGACAGGAAGCGGGCGTCCGCCTCGCTGCCGCGGTGGACCGGGACGGCTCCGCGGTCGATGGCCTCGGCGACCTGGTCGCGCAGTTCCTTCGCCTTGGCCGCGTTGATCACCGGTCCGAAGTCCAGTGCAGGGTAGGGGTCGTCCGGGTGCTCGACGGCGAGCGGGTGCCCCAGGCGCAGGGTGCGCACCGCGGGAAGGTAGGCCGCCAGGAACTCGTCGAACAGCTCGCGCTGGACGACGAACCGCGGGTAGGCGGTGCAGCGCTGTTTGCCGTAGTCGAAGAGCTTGGGGATGACGGCGGTCAGCGCGTCCCAGTCGGTGTGGTTCCAGATGCCCCAGGTGTTGAGTCCCTCCTGTTCGAGGACGTGACGCTTGCCGAGGTCGGCGACGGCCGTGGCGACGGCGGCTCCGGTGTCGCGGCCGCCGACGAAGGAGACACAGCCGATCTCGGGCGCCCGCACCAGCGCCTCCGACAGCTCTCCCCCGCTGCCGCTGACCAGGGTGACGGGGATGCCCTCGCGGGCGGCCAGCGCACAGGCCAGGGTGAGACAGGCGACGCCGCCGTCGGTCGGGGTCTTGGCGATGACCGCGTTGCCCGCCAGGGCCTGTACCAGCATGGCGTGAACGAGCACGCTCATCGGGTAGTTCCAGCTCGCGATGTTGGACACCGGGCCGTCCAGCGGGACCCGGCCCTCGACCATCGGCTCGATGCCGTCGACGTACCAGCGCACGCCGTCGATGGCCCGGTCGACGTCCGCCTGCGCGAGGCGCCAGGGCTTGCCGATCTCCCAGACGAGCAGGAGGGCGAGGAGTTCGCGGTGCTGGGTGAGGGCGTCGAGGGTGGCCGCGACGCGGGCCCGGCGCTCTTCGAGCCGTATGTGCCGCCAGGCGCGGTGCTGGTCGAGGGAGGCGCGGACGGCCTGGTGGGCGGCTTCCCGGTCCAGGCGCGGCGGGCCGGCGATCGGGCTGCCGTCGACGGGGCTGGTGGCGGGCAGGGCCCGGCCGTCGGCCCGCCAGGCGGAGCCCCAGAGGTTGAGGACGCGGTCGTCCCGGAAGGCCTCGGGGGCGACGGCGAGGCAGCGCTGCCAGGCGTCGTTCCAGGAGGTACCGGACTTCACCACGAGGTCGGTCGAGTTGAGGGTGGTTGTCATGCGATGTCTCCGCTCTCGGTGCACAGTCGGGGGCGGGGTATGGGGGGGGAGGCAGCGGAGCCGGACGAATCTCCGTCCGCCGCCGTGTGGTCCGGGTCAGGCCTGAGGGGCCTCGCGGACCGTGTCCAGCAGGGCGAGCACGAGGCGGGCCGTCTCGGTGGGGGTGTTCCCGACCTTGACGCCGACCGCCTCCAGCGCCGCCTTCTTCGCCTGCGCCGTGCCCGCCGAACCGGACACGATGGCGCCGGCATGGCCCATGGTCCTGCCCTCGGGCGCGGTGAATCCGGCGATGTAGCCGACGACGGGCTTGGTGACGTGCTCACGGATGTACGCGGCCGCCCGCTCCTCGGCGTCCCCGCCGATCTCCCCGATGAGGACGATCAGTTCGGTGTCGGGGTCGTCCTGGAAGGCGGCCAGGCAGTCGATGTGGGTGGTGCCGACGACGGGGTCTCCGCCGATGCCGACACAGGTGGAGAAGCCGATGTCGCGCAGCTCGTACATGAGTTGGTAGGTGAGCGTGCCCGACTTGGACACCAGACCGACCCGGCCGGAACGGGTGATGTCCGCCGGGATGATGCCCGCGTTGGACTGGCCGGGGGTGATCAGGCCGGGGCAGTTGGGGCCGACGATCCGTGTCCCCTTCTTCTTCGCGTACGAGGTGAAGGCGACGCAGTCGTGGACGGGGATGCCTTCCGTGATGACGACAGCCAGTCCGATTCCCGCGTCGGCGGCCTCGACAACCGCCGCTTTGGCGAAGGCGGGCGGCACGAAGACGACGGTGACGTCGGCTCCGGTCGCCCGCATGCCGTCGGCGACCGAGCCGAAGACGGGGACGACACGGTCGTCGAAGTCGACCGACTGCCCGGCCTTGCGCGGATTGACGCCGCCGACCACGTGGGTGCCCGCCGCGAGCATGCGCCGGGTGTGTTTCATGCCCTCGCCGCCGGTCATGCCCTGGACGAGGACCCTGGACTCCTTGGTCAGGAAGATGGCCATGTCCCGCTCCTTCGACTGGCGTCGGCGAGTTCGGCGGCACGGCGGGCGGCGCCGTCCATGGTGGTGGCCTGCTGGACCAGGGGGTGGGCGCGCGCGTCGAGGACGGCCCGGCCGCGGGCGGCGTTGTTGCCGTCGAGGCGTACGACGAGCGGCTTGGTGAGCCGGACCTCGTCCAGGGCCCGGACGATGCCGTCGGCGACCGCGTCGCAGGCGGTGATGCCGCCGAAGACGTTCACGAACACGGACTTCACCGCCGGGTCCGACAGGATGACCCCCAGTCCGTCGGCCATGACCTGGGCCGAGGCACCGCCGCCGATGTCGAGGAAGTTGGCGGGACGGGCTCCGCATCCGGCGACCACGTCGAGGGTCGACATGACCAGGCCCGCGCCGTTGCCGATGACGCCGACCTCGCCGTCGAGCTTCACGTAGTTGAGGCCCTTCGCGGCAGCGACCGCCTCCAGCGGATCGTCGTACGCGACGCTGTCGGTACTCCAACGAGCCTGCCGGAAGCGGGCGTTGTCGTCGAGGGTGACCTTGCCGTCGAGGGCGAGGATGTGCCCCTGCCGGGTGCGGACGAGCGGGTTGACCTCGACGAGGACCGCGTCCTGGCGGACCAGTACCTCCCACAGCCGTACGAGAACGTCGACGGTCTGCGGTGCCAGCCCGGCCGCTTCGGCGATCTCGCCCGCCTTCGCCGAGGTGACGCCTTCGGCGGGGTCGATGGGTGTACGGGCGACCGCCTCCGGGCGGGCCGCGGCGACCTCCTCTATCTCCATGCCGCCCTCCGCGGAGGCGATGGCCAGGAACCGGCCCGCGGCCCGGTCGAGAACGTAGGCGACATAGAACTCGGTCTCGATGTCGACGGGTTGGGCCAGCATGACCTTGCCGACCCTGTGCCCCTTGATGTCCCTGCCGAGAATCAGGCGTGCCGCCCGCTCGGCCCCGGCCGGGTCGGCGGCGAGCCGGACACCGCCCGCCTTGCCCCGGCCTCCGGTCTTGACCTGTGCCTTGACGACGACGCTGCCGCCGAGCCTCCGGGCGATCGCACGGGCCTCCTGGGGCGAGTCGGTGACCTCCGCCCTCGGCACCGGGATTCCGTGTTCCTCGAAGAGGGCCCGGGCCTGATGCTCGTACAGGTCCATGATGAGGCTCCCGTCTGAAAATGATGCACGACTGAAAAGTGCTGCACGCCCCCTGGACATCACCCACCGGATGCGGGATAACAATCTTCATACAGTATTCGTCGACTGTATGCAATGTGCGAACAGGGGTCAGCCCGGCGCACCACCAGGACGCTCAAGGCAACGGACAAGTGAGGTGGCTTGTGTCGAGGACGGCTCTTGAGGGTGTGCGGGTGCTGGACATGACGCATGTGCAGTCGGGTCCGTCGGCGACGCAGTTGCTGGCGTGGCTGGGGGCGGATGTGGTGAAGGTGGAGGCGCCGGGCGGGGACATCACGCGCCGGCAGCTGCGGGATGTCCCGGATGCGGATTCCCTGTATTTCACGATGCTCAACTGCAACAAGCGCAGCATCACGCTGAACACCAAGACGGAGCGGGGGCGGGAGATCCTGACCGCGCTGATCCGGGGTGCGGATGTGATGGTGGAGAACTTCGCGCCGGGTGCGGTGGAGCGGATGGGGTTCACGTGGGAGCGGATCCGGGAGATCAACCCGCGGATCGTGTATGCCTCGATCAAGGGTTTCGGGGACGGCCCCTACACCGCTTTCAAGGCGTACGAGGTGGTGGCGCAGGCGATGGGCGGCTCGATGGCCACCACCGGTTTCGAGGACGGGCCGCCGCTGGCGACCGGCGCGCAGATCGGTGACTCGGGCACCGGGATCCACGCGGTGGCCGCCGTCCTGGCCGCGCTGCTGCAGCGCGAGAGGACCGGGCGCGGGCAGCGGGTGAACGTGGCGATGCAGCACGCGGTGCTCAACCTGTGCCGGGTCAAACTCCGTGACCAGCAGCGCCTGGCCCACGGCCCGCTCGCCGAGTACCCCAACGACGACTTCACCGACGAGGTGCCGCGCTCGGGCAACGCCTCCGGCGGCGGGCAGCCCGGCTGGGCGGTGCGGTGCGCGCCCGGCGGCCCCAACGACTACGTGTACGTCATCGTCCAGCCCGTCGGCTGGACACCCCTGGCGGCACTGATCGGCCGGCCCGAACTCGCCGAGGACCCCGAGTGGGCCACCCCCGAGGCCCGCCTGCCGAAACTGGCGAAGATGTTCCAGCTGATCGAGGAATGGACGGCGACGCTGCCCAAGTGGCAGGTGCTGGAGCGGCTGAACGCGCACAACATTCCGTGCGGGCCGATCCTGTCCCCGAAAGAGATCATCGAGGACGCCTCCCTCGCCGCGAACGACATGATCGTCGAAGTCGGGCACCCGCAGCGCGGCACCTTCACCACCGTCGGCAACCCCCTCAAACTCTCCGACTCCCCCACCACCATCACCACCCCACCCCTCCTCGGCCAGCACAACGAAGAGATCTACATCGGCGAACTCGGACTCGGCGACGAGGAGTTGCGTCTGCTCAGGTCGGGCGGGGTGATCTGACGTGGTGAACCGGAGCCACGTCCCGCGGCCCTCGGGCGGTGGTCCATGACGTGAATGAGCACGGGGTCCGGCGGCGGTGCGCGTCGGCGGACCCCGGGATCCGTGCGCGCACGAAAGGAATTTGGACAGGGGGCGCTGGCCAGATCTTTCGACGCAAGGAGTGCTTGAAGACTATGACAACCATCGATTATTCGTCGTCCGCCACCTTCAGGGAGGTGACGGACCGCAACGGCCGCGTGTACCGGATCGGCGAGACCGACCGGCACATCATGGGACGGCCACGATGGACCATGGTGCTCTTCCCGTGGATGGGCATGCTGGGCATCAGTTCCTCGGAGTACGCGTTCACCTCGGCCGAGGACACACTGCACGAGGCGCATCTGTGGAGCAGTGGGCACATCTTCTGGCTGATGGGTGTCTGGGTGTTCTTCCAGGCGGCCGTGGCCTTCCCGGCCGGGCAGCTCAGGGAGAGCGGAAAGCTCCCGGCCCGCTACGCGATGATGCTCGGCGCGCTGGGCACCATCCTCGGCTACATCTCGCTGGCGTTCGCGCCGAACGTGATCTTCGCCTACCTGGGCTTCGGCGTGTGCAGCGGTATCGGCGCCGGTCTTGTCTACGCGACCTGCGTGAACATGGTCGGCAAGTGGTTCCCGGAGCGCAAGGGCGGCAAGACCGGCATGGTCAACGGCGGTTTCGCCTACGGCTCGGTGCCCTTCGTCTTCCTGTTCACCTCGTACATGGACCTGAGCAACTACCGGGGCGTCCTGGTGACGGTGGGCCTCGTCTGCTGTGCCGTGGTGGCGTTCGCGGGCTGGTTCTTCAAGGACCCGCCGAAGAACTGGTGGCCCCCGCACGTCGACCCGCTCAAGCAGACCGACGACCCGAAGATCCGGCGGGCGCTGGAGAAGAACCCGCCGGCGGTCAAGCAGTACACCCCGAAGGAAGCGGCGCGTACGCCCGTCCTGTGGATGATGTGGTTCTGCCTGCTGTGCACGGCCGGGATCAACATCTTCGGCATCGCCTTCCAGGTGCCGTTCGGCAAGGACATGGGCTTCGCGGGCGGGATCGTGGCCACGGCGATGTCGCTGAAGGCGATCGTCAACGGCACCGGACGCGGTGTGATCGGCTGGATCTCCGACAAGTGCGGCCGCCGCCACACCCTGATCATCGTGTGTCTGGTGCTGGGCACCGCGCAGTTCGGTGTGCTGATCTCCGGCCAGATGGGCAGCATGCCGTTCTTCCTCTTCTGCTCCATGGTCTCCGGCTTCGGCGGCGGCGCGATCTTCCCGCTGTTCGCCGCGATGACGGCCGACTACTTCGGTGAGAACAACAACGCCTCCAACTACGGCATGGTCTACAGCTCGAAACTCATCTCGGGCCTCGTGGGCTCCGGTGTCGGCTCGATCGTGGTCGGCGTCTGGGACTACCAGGGCGCGTTCGTCCTGGCCGGCTCCATCGGCCTGGCGTCCGCGGTCCTCGCGCTGTTCCTGAAGGCGCCCGGCAGGCCCCAGACCAGCCGTCGGACCGTACCCAACCCGCAACCGCTCGGCGAGGAAATGGCCTGACATGACGGCAGACCCGTACGCAGCACGCAGCGAGACCGACAAGACCGCACACTCCACCGCCGCACAACGTCCCTACCGAGAAGTGACCGACGCAGGCGGCCGCGTCTACCGCATCGGCGAGACCGACCGGGACATCCTCGGCCACTCGCGCAAACTCATGGTGTATCTGCCCTGGATCACCATGATGGCCATCAGCGTCTTCGAGTACGCGTACGGCTCGGCCGAGGACACCCTGTCCCACGCCCACGGCTGGACGCAGAGCAACACCTTCTGGATCCTCAGTGTCTGGGTCTTCTTCCAGGCCGGCATCGCCTTCCCGGCGGGCTGGCTACGGGAGAAGGGCATCCTGACCGCCCGCAAGGCCATGTACATCGGCTCGGGCATGTGTCTGGTCGGGTTCCTCGCCCTGTCGCACCTCGACAACGTGCTGCTGGCGATCCTGGGCTTCGGCGTCGTCGGAGGTATCGGCGCCGGACTGGTCTACGCGACCTGCATCAACATGGTCGGCAAATGGTTCCCCGAACGCCGGGGAGCGAAGACCGGGTTCGTCAACGGCGGCTTCGCGTACGGATCACTGCCCTTCATCTTCATCTTCAACTACGGCTTCGACACCGCGAACTACCACCGCGTGCTGGACCTCATCGGCTGCTACGTCCTGATCGTGGTCGTCGGGTGCGCGTTCTTCTTCAAGGACCCGCCGAAGAACTGGTGGCCCGCGGACATCGACCCGCTCACCCACGGCGGCAGCGAGAAGGGGGCCGGTGCTCTCGCCAAGAACCCTCCGGCGGTACGGCAGTACACGCCGAAGGAGGCCGTCAGGACCGGCATGCTTCCCCTCATGTGGGTCGCCCTCGTCATGACCGCGGGGGTGTCGATCTTCGGGATCTCCTTCCAGGTCGACTATGCCAAGGAGGTGGGTTTCGGCCCGCTGGTGGCGGCCTCCTCGATGGGCGTCATGGCGGTCATCAACGGCATCGGGCGCGGGGTGGTGGGCTGGCTGTCCGACAAGTGGGGCCGTAAGTCCACGCTGGTGTTCGTGATCGTCGTGCTGGGTCTCGCCCAGTTCGGAGTGATCTGGGCGGGCGACATCAGGAGCGAGTCGCTGTTCCTGGTCTTCGCGTTCCTCTCCGGGTTCGGCGGCGGCGCGTTCTACCCGCTGTTCGCGGCGCTGACCCCCGACTACTTCGGGGAGAACTTCAACGCCTCCAACTACGGGCTGGTGTACAGCGGCAAGCTGATCAGCGGCCTGTTCGGCGGCGGCCTCGGCTCCATGGTGGTCGCGGCCTGGGGCTACGACGGGGCGTACGCCCTGGCCGGCGCCACCTCGATGGTCGCGGCGGCGATCACCCTGCTGCTACGGCAGCCGGGACGGCCCCGGAGCGGCACCTCGGCACCGCAGCCCCAAGCCGCGGTCTGAGCGGGGCGGTTCGGACGGATCAGGCGGCCCTCCGCCTCGGCGTTCGCCGGGGAAGGGCCGCCTCATCCGATGGTCCGGTGCCCGCGGCCCACCCGTGGCCCAGAGGTTCAGCGCTCCGGCCGCGAGGCAGCGACCGCAACCGCGAAACGCGAAACGCGAAACGCGAAACGCGAAAACAGCCGACCCGGACCGAGGCCGGCTGCCTGGATGCTCGACGGCTCGGCTGCCCGTCGGTCCGGCTGCCCGGGCGGCTCGGGCGGCAGCCGGTCGCCTCGCGGCCGCGTCGCTGTCGCTGTCGCTGTCCCTGTCGCGGACAGGATCGGAGGCTACTTCTCGCGGTCGTGGTACATCTTCCGCGTGTGTTCGGTGTGCCGGCGCATGACCGCGGTAGCGCGCTCCTCGTCGCGGTCGGCGATCGCCGCGATCAGCTCACGGTGCTCGATCCAGGACTGCCGGCCGCGCTGCCGGGCGATCGGCGTGTAGTACCAGCGCACCCGGCGATCCACCTGCCCCGCCAGCTCCGCCAGGACCGCGTTGCCCGCCAACTCCATGATCGTGGCGTGCAGTCGGGCGTTCAGAGCCACCGCGGCATCCACGTCGTCCGCGGCGACCGCACGCTCACCCTGAGCGCACAACTCCTCCAGCACGGCGATACCGGCACTGCCCGCGTTCGCCGCCGCCAGCCGAGCCGCCTCGGCCTCCAACAACGTCCGCACGGTCAGAAGCTGATCAGCCTCCTCGTCCGTCGGCTCATGCACGAACGCACCCTGAGCAGGCCGCAGATCCACCCAGCCCTCAGTGTTCAACCGCTGCAACGCCTCCCGCACCGGCTGCCGCGACACCCCCAGATGCCCGGCCAACTCACTCTCCACCAGATGCTGACCCGGCTGCAGAGCCCGCGTCGTGATCAGTTCGAGCAATGCCCCGTAAACACGGTCGCGCAGCGGACCGGGACGCTCGAGCCTGGGCACCGTCCCGTACGGCAGTCCTGTCGTCGGCAACATCGCGGTCCCTCCTGCACAGCGTCGTTTCGCTGCAGCTGAGAGCCAAGTATGAATTGGTTTTCGCCTACAGTCTACGGCGCACAGCCACCGTGAGCGCGGGCCGCAAGGGCGTAGCAGCAGCTCACCGGGCTTGGTGACGTCACGACCCTTGCTGAGCACTCCTCCCATCCTGTAGACAATATCCAGTCGACAAAGTCGGCAGTTCCTCGGTCACCCTCACCGAACGGAGCTTCCACCCATGAAAGTCGCCATCCTCGGCGCCGGAGCCATCGGTGCCTACGTCGGCGCGGCACTCCACCGCGCCGGCGCCGACGTCCACCTCATCGCCCGCGGTCCGCATCTGGCGGCCATGCGGCAGCACGGTGTCCAAGTCCTCAGCCCCCGCGGTGACTTCACCGCTGACGTCCATGCCACCGACGACCCGGCCGAGATCGGCCCGGTCGACTACGTCTTCCTCGGCCTGAAGGCCAACTCGTACGCGGCGTGCGGGCCGCTCATCGAGCCCCTTCTCACCGACACCACCGCGGTCATCGCGGCCCAGAACGGCATTCCCTGGTGGTACTTCCACCGGCACGGTGGCCCGCACGACGGCCACCGCATCGAAAGTGTCGATCCGGGCGGTGCGGTCAGTGCGGTGCTCGCGCCCTCCCGGGCCATCGGTTGTGTCGTCTACGCGGCGACCGAGCTCGAAGGGCCGGGTGTCGTACGGCACTTGGAAGGCACCCGGTTCTCCATCGGGGAGCCCGACCGCAGCCTCTCACCCCGGTGCCAGGCGTTCAGCGAGGCCATGCAGGCGGGCGGGCTCAAGTGCCCGGTGGAGCCGAACCTCCGGGACGACATCTGGCTCAAGCTGCTGGGCAACATCTCCTTCAACCCCATCAGCGCGCTGGCCCGTGCCACCATGCGCCAGATGTGCCTGCACGGCGGCACCCGCAAGGTCATCGAGACCATGATGGCCGAGACTCTCGCGGTCGCCGAGGCCCTCGGCTGTACCGTCGGTGTCTCCATCGAACGCCGCCTCGCCGGCGCCGAACGGGTCGGCGACCATCGCACCTCCACGCTCCAGGACCTGGAGCGCGGCAAGCCCCTGGAACTCGACGTCCTCCTCACCGCCGTCATCGAGCTGGCGGAGATCACCGGCGTGGACGTGCCCACGCTGCGCACCGTGCACGCGCTCTCCGACCTCCTCGCGATCCGGTCCGCCGCATGACGGAACCGGGCACCCACGCCATCGGGTCGGGACCTCGGATCCGGCCGAACGCCGGATCCGAGGCCCCGATGGCCCATGCGATCGGCCGGGAGATCATCCGGGCGGGCCTGGCCGACCGGGAGTTCATCGATCGTGCGACCCAGGGCTTCGAGGAGTACAGACAACTCGTCGAGCCGTGGACGGTGTCGCTCGCGGTGAAGGTGACGGGCGTACCGGCCACTGTCATACGGGAGTTGGCGCAGGCCTACGCGCGGGGTGAGCCGTTCCGGGCGTTCGACGGCACGGAGCACGACGAGGACCGCGCGCTGATCAACCTGTCACTGCTCACCGGCCACGGTCATACCGATCGAGAGCGGCGTACACCTTTCCACCTGGTCCGGCATGCCCCTCCCGTCGACCTGACGGACGAGGAGTATCCGGTCAGGCTCACCCAGGGCCTCCGGCTGGACTCGCACAACGCCCGCCTGCACAAGGGTGGTTCGGCGTCTTCGCTGCGGCGTGCCGAGTGCGTCGAGCTGAGTCCGGAGGACGCCGAGCGCTACGGCGTGGTCGTCGGCGAGCAGGTGAGGGTCGCGACCCGGCGGGGTTCGACGACGGCACCGGTGTGGGTGGATCCGGCACTGCGGCCCGGTGTGGCGTTCATGACCGGCCGCCCACCGGACGGCGTGGACGCCAACCGGTGCTCCCTCAGGGCCAGTTGCCCGGTCGCGGGGGTTGTGGAGTTCGAGGCTGCCGCGATTCGGATCGAGAAAATGCCCGTCGTGGCGATACGGAACTGAGGCCGGACATGGGACGAGTCACGGAACGACGCAAGGTGATCCGCATCCGCGACGGGGCGGTCTCGTCCCGCCCGGACACCCTGGTCGCCGAGGAACCACTGGAGATCCGCCTCAACGGCAAACCCCTCGCGATCACCATGCGCACCCCCGGCGACGACTTCGCCCTCGCCGCCGGCTTCCTCGTCAGCGAAGGCGTCCTCGCCCAACACAGCGACCTGCACAACATCGTCTACTGCGCCGGCGCCACCGCCGACGGCTCGAACACGTACAACGTCGTCGACGTGAAGACAGCCCCCGGGGTGGTGATCCCCGACATCACGCTCGAACGGAACGTCTACACGACCTCCTCCTGCGGCCTGTGCGGCAAGGCGAGCCTCGACGCGGTGCGTACGACGACGCGCTGGCCGATCAACGACGCTCCCCCGGTCCGTGTCGAACCCGAGCTGCTCACGAGCCTCCCCGACCGGCTCCGCGCAGCCCAACGGGTCTTCGACCGGACCGGGGGCCTGCACGCCGCCGCCCTCTTCACCGAACACGGCGAACTGCTCGACATACGCGAGGACGTCGGCCGCCACAACGCCGTCGACAAACTCATCGGCCGCGCCCTGCAGAACAACAACCTCCCCCTGAACCGCGTCATCCTTCTCGTCTCCGGGCGGGCCTCGTTCGAACTGGCACAAAAAGCCGTCATGGCCGGCATCCCGATCCTCGCCGCCGTCTCCGCACCCTCCTCCCTGGCCGTCGACCTCGCCACCGAAACCGGCCTCACCCTCGTCGGCTTCCTCCGCGGCCACTCCATGAACGTGTACGCGGGCGAGGACCGCATCACCCTGCAGGCCGTCGCGGCCGCTCAGGGCTGACGGTCCTGCCCGCTGCACGAACGGCGGGACCCCGACCGGCGGGGAGCGCCCCCTGCGCCGTCGGGGTCCCGCCTCACGCGTGTGCTGTCAGCACTTCTCCCGCAGCGAGTGCAGGTACGCGCTGGAGCGGCGGGCGAACGTGAAGGACTCGGCGGGCTGGTCGTGCTCGGCCTGCCAGTGGTGGGCGAGGCGCTCGCCCCGCAGCCGGGTCACGGCGGAGATGAACTTCTGGTAGTCGATGTCTCCGTCGCCGACGTCGGTCATGCGGTAGCCGTAGGTGTTGGCCGGGTCGCTCACCCCGTCCTTGACGTGGAAGAGCGGGTAGCGGTGGGGCTGCCTGAGGACGTAGTCGAGGGGTTCGAAGGGGGCGGGGGTGCCGTCGGGCCGCTTGGAGAAGCGGAACTGTCCCGAGTACGCCCAGTAGATGTCCATCTCCAGGAACACCAGGTCGGGGTCGGTCTCCTTGAGCAGCACGTCGTAGAGACGGACCTTGGGGTTGTCGGTGGCGAAGGAGAACTCCTCGGAATGGTTGTGCTGGTAGAACTTCATGCCGCGTGCCTTCGCCGCGGCTCCATAGGTGTTGAACTCCTCGGCTGCGCGCTTCCACGCGTCGACGGTCGAGCCGTAGCGGAACGGTCCCGAGGCGGTGCCGATGTGTTTGAGGCCGAGGGCCTGCGCGTCGTCGAGGACCTTGGTGAGGTTCTGGGCGAAGGTGTAGGCGTTCGGGTCGTCCGAGTAGTAGCCGACATGGCTGCCGATCGGGTTCAGGCCGTGGTCGCGGGCCAGCCGCTTGAGCTGGGCCAGCGTGATGGGTCCGGCCGAGCCCTGGGTGTAGCCGGCGAACTCGACCTCGTCGTAGCCGTACTTCTCCAGTTCGGCGAAGACGGGGGCGAAGCCGAGCGTGGAGACCTTGTCGCGGAGGCTGTAGAGCTGGATGCCGAGGCGGCCGGGGGGCAGGACGGGGCGGCCGCGGCCGGACGTCTTGTCGGCCGTCTCGGTGGCGGCGGTCGCCGGGGTCGCTGCGGCGCCCAGCAACGCGGCGGCGGTGGCGCCCGCGGCCACGCCGAGCATGCCTCGTCTGGTGAGGCGGTGGGTGAGTTCGGGATCGGGCTGGGAGATGCGGCTCATGCCTGGGACTCCTCGGTGTCGGAGGGCGTTGTCAGTGGTGGGTGCTTCACTGGGGACCAGTCGGAAAAGACCGGTCGTCGGGTGCCGCTCTTTCGGGCCGGTCAGCCGAGACCGGCGAGGTGGAGCAGGAGTGACTTCACGTCGGTGGCCGCGATGCGGTCGCCGAGGGTGCGGGGGGTGGAGCAGATGAGGAGCGGACCGTCGTCGTCGCTCTCGGGGAGGCGGCCGTGGCTGCCGCGAATAGGTGACGGGTCGAGGGGCACGACCGCCATGCGGTAGCGCAGGCCGAGCTTCTTTCGGGCCAGCGCGGTGGCCGCTTTGACCTTGACGTAGGGGTCGAGCGGGTCCATGAAGAGTTCGACCGGGTCGTAGCCGGGTTTGCGGTGGATCTCGACCAGCTGCGCGAAGTCGGGCGCGCGGTCGTCGTCGAGCCAGTAGTAGTACGTGAACCACGCGTCCGGCTCCGCCACGGCGACGAGTTCGCCGGAGCGCGGATGGTCGAGGTGGTGGGCCTTCTTGCCCTCGTCGTCGAGGAGTTGCTCGATGCCGGGCAGGCCGTCGAGGGCGGCTCGGGTGGCGTCCAGGTCCTCGGGGCGGCGCACATAGACATGGGCGATCTGGTGGTCGGCGACCGCGAAGGCACGGGAGGCCATCGGGTCGAGGTACTCCATGCCGTCCTGTGTGTGCACCTCGAGAAGTCCGGCGCGGCGCAGGGCGCGGTTGATGTCGACGGGGCGGTCCGCGCGGGTGATGCCGTACTCGGACAGCGCGACGACGGTACGGCCTTCCGCGCGGGCGTCGTCCAGGAGCGGGGCGAGCGCCCTGTCCAGGTCGGCGGCGGCTTTCAGGGAGCGCGGGTCGTCGGGGCCGAAGCGCTGGAGGTCGTAGTCGAGGTGGGGGAGGTAGCAGAGCGTCAGGTCGGGATGGCGGGTGCCCATGAGGTGACGGGTCGCGTCGATGATCCACTGGCTGGAGACCAGGTCCGCGCCGGGTCCCCAGAAGTGGAAGAGGGGGAAGGTGCCGAGTTTCTCGGTGAGTTCGTCGTGCAGGTCCGGGGGCCGGGTGTAGCAGTCGGGTTCCTTGCGGCCGTCGGCGTAGTAGACGGGGCGGGGGGTGACGGTGAAGTCGGTGTCGGCGCCCATGGCGTACCACCAGCAGATGTTGGCGACCGTGTAGCCGGGGTGGGCGCGGCGGGCGGCGTCCCAGAGTTTGTCGCCGGCGACCAGACCGTTGTGCTGTCGCCACAGGAGTACGTCGCCGAGTTCGCGGAAGTACCAGCCGTTGCCGACGATGCCGTGTTCCGAGGGGTGGGTGCCGGTGAGGAAGGTGGACTGGGCGGCGCAGGTGACGGCGGGCAGCACGGTGCCGAGCGGGGCATGGGATCCGGACCGGGCGAGGGCCTTGAGGTGGGGCATGTGGCGGAGGAGACGGGGGGTGAGGCCTACGACGTCGAGGACGAGGAGAGGGGTCGGTGCCGCCTCTTGGGGCTGGTGGTTCATGGCAGCTCCTTCAGGCCGAGGTCCGTCAGCAGGTCGCGCGCGAGGGTGAGTTCGGCGGCGATGCCGTCGGCCAGCTGGGTGCGGCCGCGGGGGCGCAGTTCGGGTGGGAGGGCCTGCCAGGTGTAGGTCTCGACCTCCAGGTGGCGGGTGAGCGGGTGCGGGCCGCCGACGAGCCGGGTCAGGGCGGACTTGAGTACGGGGAGCGTGGAGGTGAGCGGTGCGGCGGGGGCCGCGTGCAGCGGGACGTGGAAGTGGGCGCGCCAGGGTGCCCCGTCGGGCAGGGCGCCGCCTGCGAGGGCCTCGCCGAGGTCGTCGGTGCCGCGGAGGCCGGCGGAGGTGCCGGTGCGGGTCTGGTGCAGGAAGCGGGGTTCGTCGAAGGCGGCGAGTGCCTCGCGGACCTCGGGGAGATGGGGGTGTTCGGCGTGCAGGGCGGCTGAGAGCTGGGACTTGACGACGGGGACACGGGCCGCGGTGAGCGCGTCCAGGGCGGTCTGCGGGTTTTCGAAGGAGGTGGCGAGATGGCAGGTGTCGACGCAGATGCCGATGCGTTCGTGGGCGATCGCGGTCAGCGGTGCGATGGCGTCACCGGTGGTCTCGACGACGCAGCCGGGCTCGGGTTCGAGGCCGACGCGGATGGAGCGGCCGGTCAGCTCCTGGAGGGCGTCGAGGCGTTCGGCGAGGGTGAGCAGGGCGGTGCGGGCCTTGTCGGCGCTCCCCTCGTCGTAGGCGGTGCGCCAGGCGAGCGGCAGTGTGGAGATGCTGCCCTCGGTGACGTCGTCGGGCAGGAGTCCGGTGAGGACGCGGGCCAGGGCGGTGGTGTGGTCGAGGCGTTCGGGGTCGGCCCAGTCCGGCTTGTAGACGCGGTACTTGACCTCTTCGGCGCCGAAGCCCTCGTAGGGGAAGCCGTTGAGGGTGACGACTTCGAGGCCGCGGCGGTCGAGTTCGGTGCGCAGGTCGCGCAGCGCGGAGGGGTCGCTGACCAGGGCGTGGGCGGCGTCGCGGGCGAGCCACAGGCCGATGCCGAGGCGGTCGCGGCCGAGGCGGCGGCGGACGGGTTCGCAGTGGTCGCGGAGCTGGGCCAGGACGCCGTCGAGGGTCTCGGCTGGGTGGACGTTGGTGCAGTAGGCGAGGTGGACGGTGGTGCCGTCGGGGTGGCGGAAGCGCATGGCTCACGCCCCGCCGCGGAGGATGGAGTTGCCCTCGTGGGTGGCCTCGGTGGCCGCGATGTCGAGGTTGAGCCGGCCGCTGAGTCCGTAGAAGGCGACGGGGTTGCGCCACAGGACGCGGTCGACGTCGTCCTCGGTGAAGCCCTCGGCGAGCATGAGGTCCGCGACCTTGCGGGTCTTGAGGGGATCGCTGCGGCCCCAGTCGGCGGCGGAGTTCACCAGGACCTGTTCGGGACCGTAGGAGCGCAGGATCGCGACCATCCGCTCCTCGTCCATCTTGGTGTCGGGATAGACGGAGAAGCCGAGCCAGCAGCCGCTGTCCTTGGCCTCCTTGACGGTGGTCTCGTTGAGGTGGTCGACCAGGACCCGGTCCGGCGCCAGGGCGGACTCGCGGACGACGTCGAGGGTGCGGCGCAGACCGGCGAGCTTGTCGCGGTGCGGGGTGTGGACCAGCGCGGGCAGCTCGTGGTCGGCGGCGAGCTGGAGCTGGGCGGCGAGGGCGGTGTCCTCGGCCGGGGTCATCGAGTCGTAGCCGATCTCGCCGACGGCGACGACCTGGTCCTTGACGAGATACCGGGGCAGCTCGTCGAGGACGGGGACGCAGCGCGGGTCGTTGGCCTCCTTGGGGTTCAGGGCGAGGGTGCAGTGGTGGGCGATGCCGTACTGGGCGGCGCGGAAGGGCTCCCAGCCCAGCAGGGAGTCGAAGTAGTCGAGGAAGGAGGCGGGAGAGGTGCGGGGCTGGCCGAGCCAGAAGGACGGTTCGACGACGGCGCGGACGCCGGCGGTGTGCATGGCCTGGTAGTCGTCGGTGGTCCGTGACGTCATGTGGATGTGGGGGTCGAAGATGCGCATCAGGACTCCTTGCCGTGGATGCCTTCCGCGCCGTTCGGGCCGTGGTCGGCGGCCGGCGCGGGTGGGGTGGCCGTGGGGTCGGTCAAGGTCAGGACGCGGTGCAGGTCCTCGGGCACAGGACGGCCCGCGGCGGTGCGTTCGGCGGCGTAGTCGCCGAGCATGCGGGCGAGTTCGGCGTCCGCGTGGGCCCGTCGGTCCAGGTCCGCCACCTCGGCGACGGGTACCCCGGTGAACAGGCACTTCAGGACGGCGTGGCGCCAGTGGTGGGTGTCGAGATGACGGGCGGCGTAGGGGCCGACGGCGGCGGCCAGGAGCCGGGTGTCGTTGGTGCGCAGGGCGTCCTCGACGAGCGGGAGGGCCTCGGGGCCGGACACCAGATGGGGCAGGGCGTGCAGGACGGCGCGGCGTTCGGCGGCGGTGCCCTGGGCGTAGACCCGGGTCAGGGCGTCGGTGTCGGCGCGGGCCGCGTGCAGGATCAGGATGCGGACGGCGTCGGCGTGTTCGGGGCCGCAGCGGCGGCCGGCCT